>JBDTYE010000023.1:0-23618 GCA_040005895.1 Actinomycetota bacterium
AGGCTATTCTATGGTCGAACGGCACGAAGTTGGGAGTCAGGAACAGCAGCGGGAAGAAGATGATGAAACTCGCGTTGGTGGTCTGGACGTTGCGGGTACGCAGCGCGATCAATTGGGCAAACCCCGCATAGGCGACGCCCCAGAGCGACGCGAGCACCACCAGCACGACAGCGCCGACGACGCCCGACTTGATCCGTACGCCGAACGCGTAGCCCAGCACCAGCACCAGCACCGACGTGAGGGTGCCCCGCGTGAAGTCCGCCATCAGCCGGCCGAGAACGATCGAGGACCGCCGGATCGGTGCCAGCAGCAGCTTGTCGAAGTAACCCAGATCGATGTCGGTCACCAGAGCCAGCCCCGACGTAGCGGTCGATGTCGCGAAGACGAGCGTCACGGGAAGCTGGAAAGCCGCGTAGCTCTGGCCGTGCAGGAACGGCGTCGTCTTCGGGAATGTCTTCGATACCTGCCCGATGTTGACGGCCAGAAAGAACAGCGGAATGAACAGCGTGGGCAGCGTCGCCGCCGGCAGCTTCCAGATCTCGGCAATCGCACGCTTGCCGAGCAGCCAGGTCTCTCTCATCGTTGGGCACCCTTGTCTGTGGTCGCCGCTCCAGTGGAATTCTCGGCACCCTCGAGCCGGTGGCCGGTGGCTTGCAGGAACACGTCGTCGAGTGATGGGCTGCTGATCGAGATGGCGCCGACCCGGACATTCGCTTCGTCGAGCGCCCGGACGAGCACGGGCACGGCGGCGGATCCGTTGTCGACGTAGGCCGCGACCCCGCCATCGTCGACGACCGCGCGGTCGACTCCTTCCAGCGCCTGCAGCAGGCTCATCACGTGGTCCGCGCCGCCGTCCGGGAGCTTGATCAGTACGACGTCGTGTCCGAGTTTTGACTTGAGTTCGCCGGGCGTGCCCCGCGAGACGATCAGGCCCTCGTCGATGATCGCAATCCGCGCACAGAGGACGTCTGCCTCCTCCAGGTACTGCGTCGTGAGGAAGACCGTCGTGCCGGTGGCGTTGATGCGCCGCACCTCGTCCCAGACGGTGATCCGGCTGGCCGGGTCGAGACCTGTCGTCGGTTCGTCGAGGAAGAGCACTTCCGGCTCATGCACCAGAGCCGAGGCCAGGTCGAGTCTGCGTTTCATGCCGCCGGAGTAGGTCTTGAGCCGCCGGTCCCCCGCCTCGGTGAGCCCGACGAGCTCTAGCAGTTCCCCAGCGCGCGCCTTGGACCGCGCGGAATTCATGCCGTAGAGGGCCGCCTGCAACGTCAGCAGCTCACGGCCCGTCTGCAGCGGATCGAGGCCGATCTCCTGCAGTGCGACGCCGATCTTGCGGCGTACGTCGGCGGGTCTGGACCGCACGTCGATGCCGGCGACCTGCGCAACTCCGGCAGTGATGGGCAACAGGGTGCACAGCATGCGCACAGTCGTCGTCTTGCCGGCCCCGTTGGGCCCGAGAAAACCGAAAACCTCGCCGCGGTGAACGTCGAGGTCGACGCCCCGGACAGCCTCGACATCGCCCTTGAATGTGCGCTTGAGCCCGGTCGCGATGATCGCAGGCGCGTCTGTAGTCATAGGCCGGGAGAGTAGTAGATGGCTCTGACAGAGTTCGAGAAATTCGGCTCAGACCTCAGGGCATGACGTCGCCCAGCATCTCGGTGACCAGCGCCGCGATGGCCGACCGCTCGCTGCGGGTGAGCGTCACGTGCGCGAACAGCGGGTGGCCCTTCAGCGCATCGATGACCGCGGCGACGCCATCGTGCCGGCCGACCCGCAGGTTGTCCCGCTGCGCCACGTCATGCGTGAGTACCACGCGTGATCCGGATCCGAGCCGGGACAACACGGTGAGCAGCACTCCGCGTTCGAGAGACTGCGCCTCGTCCACGATGACGAAGGAGTCGTGCAGCGAACGGCCGCGGATGTGCGTCAGCGGCAGGACTTCCAGCATGCCGCGGTCCATGATCTCGTCGACGACCTCGGGCGCGACGAGCGCTCCCAGGGTGTCGAAGACCGCCTGCGCCCACGGCGCCATCTTCTCGCCCTCGCTACCCGGCAGGTAGCCGAGTTCCTGACCGCCGACCGCGAACAGCGGCCGGAAGACGACGACCTTCTTGTGCAGGCGGCGTTCGAGGACGCTCTCGAGACCCGCGCACAGGGCGAGCGCGCTCTTACCGGTGCCGGCGCGCCCGCCCAGCGAGATGATCCCGATATCCGGGTCGAGCAGCAGGTCGAGCGCGATGCGTTGCTCGGCACTGCGGCCGTGCAGGCCGAAGGCGTCGGCGTCGCCGCGGACGAGCTGTACGCGCTTGTCGGCCAGGACCCTGCCGAGCGCACTCGAACGACCCCCGAGCAGTACGACGCCGGTATGGCACGGCAAGTCGATCGCCGCCTCGATGTCCGCGACGTCATCGGCGTACAGCTGATCCAGCTCTTCCCTGGACACCTCGAGCTCGGCCATCCCGGTCCAACCGGCATCGATCGCGAGTTCGGCGCGGTATTCGTCGGCGTGCAGCCCGACGCTGGCAGCTTTGACCCGCATCGGCAGGTCCTTGGAGACCAGCGTGACGTCATCGCCCTCGGCTGCGAGGTTGAGCGCGACGGCGAGGATGCGGTGGTCGTTGTCGGTGGTGCGGAAGCCGGGCGGCAGCACCGAGGCGTCCGAGTGGTTGAGCTCTACCTCTATGGTGCCGCCGAAGTCGTTGACCGGCAGCGGCCGGTCGAGACGTCCGTGCGCTATCCGCAGGTCGTCGAGGATGCGCAGCGCGGACCGCGCGAAACCACCCAGTTCAGGATGGTGTCGCTTGCCCTCAAGCTCGCTGATCACGACCAGCGGCAGCACGACGCGGTGCTCCGCAAAGCGCAACAGGGCAGCCGGGTCGGACAACAGCACGGACGTGTCGATGACGTAGCACCGACGGTCGTGAGCGACAGATTCCACTGGGACACCCCCGGGCGCACACCACGCCCAGCTCGCTGACGAGGTTCCGGCGAAGGCCCATTGAGGGCCGGGTGCCGGCCCCTTCGACGCACTGCGAAATCCGCAATGTCCCGGGCCTCCCGAGGGAGACAGCCGGCGGGTCTGCCGGATGCCACCGCGTTCGACGGTACGTCGCCGGTGCGGCCTTGGTGTGACGACACGCCCGGTTTCGCGTGACCGTGACCCGGCGTCCACAACGTGTTCACCAGCTGTTGGTCGGGCGCCGCTGTGAACAGCTAAGCAGCCAACTCCGCTGCTATCGCTCGCGGCGTCAGTGGCTCGTCCAGAAGTCGCAGGAAGTCACCACCCGCGTCCAGCCAGCCGCGCAGCAGCCGGTAGCCCTCGACGTACGTCGAGGTGTAGGCCCGCCAAAGCGGGTCGCGGTAGAAGGTCAGGGCCTTACGGGCGCGCTCGTCCGGCAGCAGCGACCAGCGGGCCAGGTAGGCGACGGCTTCGTCATCTGATGCTCCACGGTCGTGCAGCATCATCACGACGTCCTGCCGCACCGTTGCCAGCGGCAACAGCGCCTTGCCGATCTGCTCGACCCGCTCGCCGTCGAAGCGGATCCCGAGGTCCGCGTAGACCTCGGTCGCCCAGGCGCCCCAGCCCGCGCCGACAGTCGCCCGCAGGCCGAGGTCGGCAAGCCCTTCTGCCATCAGGCATTCCGGCGTGTTGACCAGGAAGATCGTCTGCTCGGCGTGTCGTGCCTCGTCGACCAGGAGGCGTTCCTTGCGGCAGTGCTCGGTGTGATGCCCGGGGTAGGACTCGTGCGCGACCAGCGAAGGCACGTCGGCCGCGCGCATCGGCAGGTCGGAGTTGATCGCGACGACGGAGGCGAAGTTGCCCTTGTAATAGTTGAAGCCGCTCCACGGCCGGTCGCCGACGATCTCGTACTCCACCGTTTCTGCATCCGGAAGCCCGTACGTCGCGCGGACGCGATCGCGCAGGGCGCTGGAGAACGCGAGTACGACGTCTCGCACCCGGGCCGCCGGCAGCTCATCGGCCGACCGGTAGGCGCGGTAGCGATCGCCGAGCGAGCCCTCGCCCGGCAGCAACTCTTCGAGCGCGATATGGGCTTCGGCGTACGCCGCCTGGTCGCCGTAGTCGGGCCGCACCTGGAAGTAGCCCTCGACCTCCTCGACGAACCCGATCTCGTCACCGGCCAGCTTGCGGCCGCTCACCTCGAGCGCGGCGAGCTGCCCGTCGAGATAGTCGGCGCGCGCGGGTGCAAGGCCGGCAGAGGGCAGCTCCGTGCGCAGCTCCTTGGCGCGCCGCGCGAGGTTGCGCGGGTCGGGAAGGAGCTCAGCGGCGACTTGCGCTCGCAGTGCCTCGGCGCCGAAGTACGCGTCGACGAAGCCATCGATCAGACGGTTGAACCGCAGGCCGAGCAGGCAGTATTCACGTGGAATGTCCAGCGTCATCGGGTGAGCGTAATCGCAACGGCCGCTGGCAGGATCAGTTCGATCGCCCGATTGAGGAGTTGTTGCACATGACCGACGCCGTTGCCGACATCGCCAAGGCCTACTCCTTCGATGGACCGGCGCTCGAACTCGGAGCCCTGGTCGTCGAGACGACGGCGCACCCCGAAGCAGCGGTCCGGATCCCGCTGTCGATGCTCAACCGGCACGGCCTGGTGGCGGGCGCGACCGGCACCGGCAAGACGAAGACCTTGCAGCTGATGGCCGAGCAGCTCTCCGACGCCGGGGTGCCGTGCGTCCTGGCCGACATCAAGGGCGACGTCTCCGGCCTGGCGGCGCCCGGGCTGCCGTCCGACCGGGTCAGCTCGCGCGCCAAGGAAGTCGGGGTCGACTGGGTGCCGCGCGGTTATCCAGTCGAGTTCCTGTCCATCGGCGGCGTCGGGACCGGAACCGCGCTGCGCGCGTCGATCACCAGCTTCGGTCCGCAGCTGCTCGCCAAGGTCATGAGCATGAACGACGTACAGGCCTCGTCGCTCGGTCTGATCTTCCACTACGCGGACAAGGCCGGCCTTCCGCTGCTCGACCTGAAGGATCTGCGCGCGGTGATCCAGTGGCTGACCAGCGACGAGGGTGAGACGGAGCTGAAGGATCTAGGCGGCCTCTCGCGGTCGACTGCGGGCGTCATCCTGCGCGATCTCATCGCGCTGGAGGACCAGGGCGCCAACCAGTTCTTCGGCGAACCCGAACTCGACACGGCCGACCTGATGCGTACGACGCCGGACGGCAAGGGGGTCCTCAACATCCTCGAGCTGCAGGGTCTCCAGGATCGGCCGAAGCTGTTCTCGACTTTCCTGATGTGGCTCGTGGCCGACCTCTTCCACGACCTGCCGGAAGTCGGCGACGTCGACAAGCCGAAGTTGGTCTTCTTCTTCGACGAGGCCCACCTGCTCTTCGACGACGCCAGCGAGGCGTTCCTCCAATCGGTGGCACAAACGGTGCGCTTGATCCGGTCGAAGGGGATCGGCATCTTCTTCGTGACCCAGACGCCGAAGGACGTCCACCCCGACGTGCTCGCACAACTCGGCAATCGGATCCAGCACGCGCTGCGCGCGTTCACTCCGGACGACGCGAAGAAGCTCAAGGCAACGGTGTCGACCTTTCCCAAGTCGGCGACCTACGACCTCGAGCAGCTGCTCACCCAGCTGGGCATCGGCGAGGCGGTCGTCACGATCTTGTCCGAGCGGGGCACGCCGACCCCCGTCGCGTGGACCCGGATGCGCCCGCCCACATCACTGATGGCGCAGGCAGACCCGACGCTGCAGGAGACATTGGTGCACGCATCACCCCTGTACGCGAAGTACAACACGGCGATCGACCGCGACTCGGCGTACGAAATGCTCGCCGCGAAGCATGCGGCGCCGGGGCCGGTCCCGGGTCAGGTGCCCGCGCCGATTCCGGGCGAGATCCCGACGACGCCGCCCCTGTCACCACCGCCCGTTCCGGAGCCGCCGCCGCAGGCGTCGCACGAAGGCCTGCTGGACAAGCTCGGGGGCTTCTTCAACTCCCCGATGGGCAAGTCGATGTCCCGGTCGCTGGGCACAGCGGTCGGCCGCGAGATCAGTCGTGGTGTCTTCGGTACGGCGCCCCGGCGGCGTACCCGACGGCGGTATTAGCCGGCCCGCGCTCAGACGCCGAAGCGGCGTTGCCGTTGCGCGTAGGACCTCAGCGCCCGCAGGAAGTCGACGCGGCGGAAGTCGGGCCAGTAGGCGTCGCAGAAGTAGAACTCGGAATGTGCCGTCTGCCAGAGCAGAAACCCGGACAGCCGCACCTCGCCCGAAGTCCTGATCACCAGGTCGGGGTCCGGCTGGCCGCGCGTGTACATGTGCTCGCCGATGTGTTCGACGTCGAGTGTCGCGACGACGTCCTCCAGCGAGGTGCCGGCGGCCAGGTGGTCATTGAGCAGCGAGCGCACCGCATCGGCGATCTCCCGCCGGCCGCCGTAGCCGACGGCCGCGTTGACGATCAGCCCGGTGCGGTCGACGGTCGCCTCGGCGACCTCCTTCAGCACGGCGGCAGTCGGTGCGGGTACCAGGTCGAGCGCGCCCATCGGGTTGACCCGCCAGTCGCTGTTGGTCGATGCGATCTCGCGCACGGTGTTCTCGATGATGCGCAGAAGAGATTGGAGTTCGCCCTCTGGCCGGCTCAGGTTGTCGGTCGAGAGCAGCCAGAGCGTCACCACCTCGACGCCGGCTTCGTCGCACCACTCGAGCAGCTCGACGATCTTGTCGGCGCCCTTGCGGTGTCCGTGCGCGGAAGTGGCTCCCACCGACTTCGCCCAGCGCCTGTTGCCGTCGACTATGACAGCGACGTGGCGGGGCACCGGGGCGCCGCGCAGCCGGCGCGTCAGGCGCTTCTCGTAGAGGCGATAGATGCCGCCGCGCAGCCCCACAACACCTCCC
The DNA here is from genome assembly GCA_040005895.1 of Actinomycetota bacterium. Lineage (GTDB taxonomy): Bacteria > Actinomycetota > Actinomycetes > BP-191 > BP-191 > JBDTYE01. The sequence goes on from JBDTYE010000023.1 coordinate 6,855, forward strand.
TCTCGGCCTCGGTCAGTTGATCAGAAAGGTACCGCCGCAGCGCGTCAATCGCGGCACAGGTGGCATTGCGTCGAGGGCCTGAAGGAATCCGCACGGGCCGGCGTCCAATCAGCACATTGCCGGGAGTAGGGGGACGATCATGCGGGTTCTGGCAGGAGTCGGCGTCGCGGCTCTGATCATCGTCCTGACGCCAACGAGCGCTTCGGCGGCGACGACACACCGGCCGCATTTCCGCACCCCGCAGGCAGCGATGCGGTATCTGGCCCGGGCCTACAACCGCCACGACGACGCACGGCTCAGGCATGTGACCACTCCGGACGCCCGTCGGGATCTCGAGGCCATGCGTGCGGTGGCGACGAACCTGCGCCTCGATCACTGCACCCGCAGCCCGAACGGGATGGCCTTCTGCACGTTCACGCACGACTACCCGTCAGCAACGCCCGGCATGCCACCACAGCACGGCGGGAGTGCGGATCTGCGGGTCGCTCCGGTCCGGCGTTCGGGCTGGGTTGCGAAGGGCGAGATCGGCTGCGGCTGACCGCTGGCGCCCCAAACGAAATACGCGGGCCGGGGTTTGCTGCGGCCTAAGCCTCGAGGCGGCGTACGAGGGTGTCGTACTCCTGCCACAGTTGCGCCGGGAGGTGCCGACCGAAGCGCTCGAAGTGGGCCGGTATCAGGGTGGCTTCGTCGCGCCACTCCTCGGAGTCGACCCGGAGCAGTTCGCTGATCTCCGCGTCGGAAATCGAGAGACCGGTCCGGTCCAGGGAATCGACCACGGGTACGACGCCGATGGCGGTTTCCTCGCCCGTTGCGGTGCCTTCGATCCGCCCGACGATCCAGGCGAGTACCCGGCTGTTCTCGCCATAGCCCGGCCACAGGAACGTGCCGTCGGCACCCTTGCGGAACCAGTTGACGTAGTAGATGCGCGGCAGCTTCAGCTCGTCCGTCGCCTTGCCCATGGCCAGCCAGTGCGCGAAGTAGTCGCCCATGTTGTAGCCGCAGAAGGGCAGCATCGCGAATGGGTCCCGCCGCAGGGTGCCGACCTGGCCGGCAGCCGCGGCGGTCGTCTCCGACGACAGCGTCGCGCCGAGGAAGACGCCGTGCGCCCAGTCCCGCGACTCGACGACCAGCGGTACGACGCCAGCTCGGCGGCCGCCGAACAGGATGGCCGACAGGGGTACGCCGGCCGGGTCGTCCCACTCGGCCGCGATCGTCGGGCACTGGGCCGCGGGAGCTGTGAACCGCGAGTTGGGATGCGCCGCCGGCGTCTCACTGGCCGGCGTCCATTCGTTGCCGCGCCAGTCGATCAGGTGCGCGGGCGGCGCCTCGGTCAGGCCCTCCCACCAGACGTCACCGTCGTCGGTACGGGCGACGTTGGTGAAGATGCAGTTGGCGTTCAGCGTGGCGATCGCGTTGGGGTTGGTCTGCAAACCGGTGCCGGGTGCGACGCCGAAGAACCCGGCTTCCGGATTGACGGCGTACAACCTGCCGTCGGCGCCGAAGCGCATCCAGGCGATGTCGTCGCCGACCGTCTCCACAGTCCAGCCCGGCAACGTCGGCACCAGCATCGCCAGGTTGGTCTTGCCGCACGCGCTGGGGAAAGCTGCTGCTACATAACGGGTTTCTCCCGCCGGCGGCGTCAGTTTGAGGATGAGCATGTGCTCGGCGAGCCAGCCCTCGTCGCGACCGAGGACCGACGCGATCCGCAGAGCGAAGCACTTCTTGCCCAGCAGCGCGTTGCCGCCGTAGCCGGATCCGTAGCTCCAGATCTCGCGGGTCTCAGGGAAGTGGACGATGTACTTGGTGTCGTTGCAGGGCCACGATACGTCGCTCTGGCCCGGCTCGAGCGGCGCGCCGACCGAGTGCACCGCGGGTACGAAGAAGCCGTCGTCGCCGAGTTGTTCGAGGGCGGGAGTACCGATCCGCGTCATGATCCGCATCGACACCGCTACGTACGCCGAGTCGGTGAGTTCGACACCGATCTGCGCGTGGTCCGAGCCGAGCGGGCCCATGCAGAACGGGACGACGTACATCGTGCGGCCGCGCATGGATCCGGCGAAGACACCGTCGAGAGTCGCGCGCATCTCGGCAGGTTCGACCCAGTTGTTCGTCGGGCCGGCATCCGCTTCGTTTGCGCTGCAGATGAAGGTGCGGTCCTCGACCCGCGCCACATCACGCGGATCGGATGCCGCATAGAAGCTGTTGGGCCGCTTGGCCGGATTGAGTCGCGACAGCGTGCCGGCGTCCACCAGCAGATCGGTGAGAGCGGTCCACTCGTCGTCGGAGCCGTCGCACCAGACGATGCGTTCGGGCAGCGTCATAGCTGCGACCGACTCGACCCAGGATTTCAGCCGCCCGTGGGTGGTGGGCGCTGCATCGAGGACGTAAGCATTCACGGGGGTCTCCCGGGAGATCTGGGGGGTGACAGAGTCTATGCCCGGAATGTTTGTGGTGACACCCGCTCGCCACCAAATGAATTCCGGTCTAGACCATCCGCCACGCCCCGACCGCGGTACGAGCCGTGTCAGACGGCCGGGCCCGCGCCTCTCGCCTTGTCGACCGCCACGAGAGCGTCCCGCAGTTCCTGGATCCAGTCGCCCTGATGCTGCGCGACGAGCCGGACCGCCCACGCCAGGGCGTGACTGCGGCTGCGCGCCACGCCGGCGTCGACGAGGGTGTCGAGCACGGCCCTCTCCTCCTGGCCCAGTCGCGTCATGACCGGTACCCGCAAAGTGGTGAACAACTGGGTCTCGGCACCGACCTTGACGCCCCATGACACTGTCCGGCCGTACGCCGCCTGTGCCTCGTCGGCGATCCGCATCCGTGCTTCCCGGGTCTCTTCCCGGAATGCATTGACGCGGCCGGTGAGTGCAGCAGCCTTCTCGGCGTCACCGGCCCCGTCGGCCACGGTGGGTGGGTTGATGGGACCGACGACCAGTATCTCGTCGCGATCGACGGTCAGTTCCGGTGCGGTTGTGAACCAGTCGCCCGGCACCCGGCCGGTGAACCAGCCGCGTACCTCCTCGGTGCTGACGTCCGGGGCGTTCTCGCCACGCTTGCCGCCGCCGCCGAACCCGCGGCCCGGTCCGAAACCGCCGTGCCGTTCGGCCCAGGGACCGCCCGCGAATTGCCTGTTGTGTCCTCGCATGATGTTTGCTCCTTTGCAGTGATTACTTGATTACACCACTGCAACGGCCTGTCTCGCTCACTCATTCCCAGACCCGGAGGGCGGCGGACAGCTCAGCCGGGTCGGTTGTCGGCGCGGCGCAGACGAAGTGCCGGCAGAGGTACGCCGTCGCGCGGCCGTCGACCGCGGGCCGGCCTTCGAGCAGCGGTACGCCGTTCGCCTCACCCGGGCGGCCCACCGCGAGCACCAGCCCCGGCGAGTTCGACTGCCGGGCGGCGCGCTCCATCGGGCCTGTGTCCGACGCCGCGCCGACGACGGCGACTTCCGCCGGTCCGGCCAGCAGCGCTTCGCCCACCGCGGCGGCCCAGCCGGAGAACTGCGCGTGCCCACTGACGATCGGTGCGACGACCGCGAGCGCGGCCTCGGCGGTGTTCCGGTGGCGGGCGGAACCGGTCAACGCGGCGTACGAGAGCATGGCGCCGGCCACCGCCGATGAGCCGGCGGGCGTGACGTTGTCGCTGGGATCCCGCGGCCGGAAGGCCAGCGTTTCCGCGTCGTCGGCGGTGTCGTAGAAACCGCCAGAACCGGCAGGGAAGTGCTCCAGTACGACGTCGAGCAGGTCGCCGGCAATGCCGACCCACCGCGCGTCACCGGTAGCCGAGTAGAGCGCCAGCAGGCCCTCGGCCACGTCGCCGTAGTCCTCGAGCACACCGGCCGGCTCGCCGACTTCGCCTGCCAGCGAAACCCGGCGCAGCCGTCCCTCGACGAGGTGCAGCCGCACCAACAGGTCGGCTGCGGCCACCGCCGCCGACACGAAGTCGGGCCGGTCGAACAACCGCCCTGTCTCGGCCAGGGCGGCGATCGCCAGACCGTTCCACGCAGCGACCACCTTGTCGTCGCGACCGGGCGGCACCCGCTGCGCCCGGGCGGCGCGCAACTGCGCGCGCACCCGGGACAATCGTTCGAAGTCGTCAGGTTCGGCGAGCCGCTGCAGCACTGATGCACCGTGCTCGAAGTTGCCCGCGCGTTCGACCGTGTAGAAGTCAGCCGCCCACGAGCCGTCGTCAGGCCCGAGAACGTCGATCAACTGCTCCGGCGTCCATGCATAGAACTTGCCCTCGACGCCCTCGCTGTCAGCGTCGAGTGCGGAAGCGAAGCCGCCCTCGGCTGTCCCCAACGCCTCGACCAGGAAGTCGCAGGTATCGACCGCGATGCGGGCGGCAAGGGCACTTCCGGAAGTGCGCCAGAGGTGCGCGTAGACACGAGCCAGCAAGGCGTTGTCGTACAGCATCTTTTCGAAGTGCGGGACGACCCACTCGGCGTCGACCGAATAGCGCGCGAACCCGCCCGCGAGCTGGTCGTAGATCCCGCCGCGCGCCATCCGCTCGCAGGTTCCCGCAACGATCTCGAGCGGACCGGCGGCACCCGTCCGGGCGTGGTGCCGCAGCAGGAATTCCAGCGCCATCGGCTGCGGGAACTTCGGCGCACCGCCGAACCCGCCGCGGACGGCGTCGTACGACTTCTGCAGCGAGCCTGCTCCCGAGTCCAGGGCCGCCGCGTCGAGAGTCTGCGCGGCGACGTTCGCCGATGCGGGGCGGACGACGCGGGTGGAGAGCCGCCGCACGATGTCGGTGCCGACAGACGTCAGCTCCTCGCGCCGGGTCGCCCAGGCTTCGCCGACGCCTCGCAGCACCCGCTCGAAGCCGGGCATGCCGCGCGAGTCGCGGGGCGGGAAATAGGTGCCGCAGTAGAACGGCTCGCCTTCCGGGGTCATGAAGACCGTCATGGGCCAGCCGCCATGACCCGTCATCGCCTGCGTCGCGTCCATGTAGACGGCGTCCACATCCGGGCGTTCCTCTCGATCGACCTTGATGTTGACGAACAGCTCGTTCATCACGGCGGCGATCGCCGGATCCTCGAACGACTCGTGGGCCATCACGTGACACCAGTGACAGGCCGAGTACCCGACAGAGAGCAGCACGGGTACGCCGCGTGCCCGCGCCTCGTCGAAGGCCTGCGGGGACCACGGCCACCAGTCGACCGGATTGTCCTGGTGCTGCCGCAGGTAGGGCGACGTCTGTCCACTGAGCCGGTTTGCCATCTGCCCTCAGATCACGGAGGAATACTCCTCATGAAAGTAGTCGGCGGCGCCGCGTGATCCCTCAGCCTGGTGCCGGCCTGCCGCTGACCGGCCGGGTCGTCGTACCCGAGAGCGAGTTGTCGTGGCGCTTCTCGCGATCGAGCGGCCCCGGGGGCCAGCACGTCAACACCAGTGACAGCCGGGTGGAACTGCGCTTCGACGTCGCCGGATCGCCCTCGCTGCCTGACGTCTTGCGGGCGCGGGCGGTGGAGCGGCTGGCGAGCAGGCTCGTCGGAGGTGTGCTGACAGTCGCCGCGTCGGAGCGGCGGAGCCAGTTGCAGAATCGCGAACTCGCCCGGCAGCGGCTGACCGCCCTGCTCCGGGACGCCATCGCCGCGCCGCCGCGCGTCAGGCGCCCGACCCGGCCCGGCAAGCGCGCGGTGCAGGCGCGTATCGACGCCAAGAAACACCGGAGCCGGATCAAGAAGCTCCGGCGTCCGGACAGCGACTAGCCGGGGGCCCTGCCGCAGTCAGGACGGCGGGCGTTCCCAGATGTCGTGGGTGGGCATCGGCGGCGGTTGTGGTGGTTGCTCGTTGACCGACGTGTCGGCTGCCGGCTCGGCCGGCGGCCGCTGGGCAGCCGGTCCGGTCGGCGGCCACTGGGCGGGCGGCCTGGCGGGCGGTCCGGCCGGCGGTCCGCCTTGGGGCCAGGCCACGGGTGGCTGTGGCCACTGGCGCGGCGCGACGTAACCGGGCGGCGGTGGTCCGAAACCGGGAGCCGGCGGGTGCGGCGTCGGTGCCACAGGTGGCGGTGCTGAAGGGCCTGGATGCCAGCCCGGCGGCGGCCCGCCGGGTGCGCCCTGCCAGCCCGCCGGCGGGTAGAGGGGTCCGCCCGGCCAGCCGGCCGGCGGATACCCAGCCCCTGAAAGAAAGCCGTTCTGCTCTCGTTGCCTGCGCTTGCGGCGCGACCGCATCAACAACCAGATCAGCAGGATCAGGGCGATGGCGATGACGGCCAGAATGATCAGCCCGGCGCCGAGGAGTTCCTTCTCGACGTCCTTGTCCAAACCGGGATCCCGGAGTCCGTTCATCGCCGTCAGCGTGATCCGGTCGAAGCGGCGTATGCAATCGCCCACGCAGCTACCCGGAGCACCGCTCGCGTCCACCTGGACTGTGTCGAATCGCAGGGGCGCCTTCAGCCACACGACTCTCGCCACGGCGGCGTACTCATCCGCGAGGGCGGCGACGCTGGCGACGCTGGTGCGATAACGGACGAGGAGAACCGTTTCCTGCTGGGTTGCCGAGAGGTTGACCGTCGGGTCGCGGTATCCGGCCTGACTGAGCGCACGTTGCGTGCGGATGACGCCGCTCACCGTCGAGCAGGACGACAGAGCCAGCGCGAGCAGGACCAGCGCCGCCACGAACGTCGAACGGGCGGTTCGGCGGCGGACGATCGTCACCCTTCGGCCCTTATGCCGGCGAACAGATCGTCTTCGGGCAGCGGCGTCGAAACGTGCGACTGCACCAGCTGGTAGTCCTCGGTGGGCCAGACCTGCTGGTGCACCTCCAGCGGCACCTTGAACCAGAAGCCGACCGGGTCGACCTGCGTTGCGTGCGCGATGAGTGCCGCGTCGCGCACCGGGAAGTAGTCGCCGCACGGCACCCGCGTGGTAACCCGCGCCGCGTCCTCGGGGCGGTCGATCCACTGCGAAAGCCGGTCTGCATAAGGGGATTCGATGCCACGAGCGAGGCATTCCTCGTGGAGTGCGACGACGCGGCCCTTGGAGAAGGTCATGTGGTAGTAGAGCTTCGAGGGGCGCCATGGCTGCCCCGCTTCCGGGTAGCGCTGGCCTTCACCCGCCGCCTCGAAAGCCTCCATCGAAATGCGGTGGGTCATGATGTGGTCCGGGTGGGGGTAACCGCCGTTCTCGTCGTAGGTGACGATGACGTGCGGCCGCTCCTGACGGATCAACGCGACCAGCGGCGCCGCCGCCACGTGCAGGGGCTGCATCGCGAAACAGTTCGGATCGAGTGGCGGCAGGTCGGCGCCCTCGGGCGCCTCAGGAAGTCCTGAGTCCACAAAACCGAGCCACATGTGACGTACGCCGAGGAGCCCGATTGCTCTCTGCATTTCCAGCCGGCGCACCTCGCTGATGTTGTCGCGGATCTCCGGCCGGTCCATGGCAGGGTTGAGGATCGAACCCATCTCCCCGCCGGTGCAGGTCACGACGAGTACGTCGACGCCCTCGGCCACGTATTTGGCCATCGTCGCCGCACCCTTGCTCGACTCGTCATCGGGATGCGCGTGCACGGCCATCAGCCGCAGTTGTTCGCCGTCCCGGGCAACCGAGCCCATTGGTTTACCTCCACGTCGGTTCGTCTCTACGAACATTCTCCCGGGATAATCGCCCGGCACCACACCTACAGCGTTCAGGGGACCCACCGCAGTGTCCGACGCAGTCTCCGACGCAACGTCCGGCCCAGAGCCGGACCAACGGCCGGAACAAGGCACCGACTTCGCCAAGATCGTTGTCATCGCGATCGGTGCGCTGCTGACTGCGGCGATCGCCACCATCATCGTCTGGAGCAGCCGATCCGGGTCGGGTCACGCCGACGTACACGGCCGCGTTTCCTTCGTCGACATCATCAACGACCGCCAGGTCGCCGTCACTGTCGAAGTTGAGAAAGCGCCGCTGGCGCAGGCTGAATGCGACGTTTCGGCCTTCGACGCCAAGGGCATCAGCGTCGGCCGGCTGACCGGGGTCATCATCGGCCCGAATACCACCAACCAGCGGACGATGACGAAGGGCGTCGTGGTGCTCACCCCGCTCGGCAAAGCTGCTTCGGCGCAGGTTGCGACGTGCAAGATCACCCGCACCCGGTAGCACACTGCCCCCGCACCGGGTCGATCCGACCCCGGCGAGGTGACCAGAGTGCGGTGCTAGCGTGGTCGGTTCAGAATGCGTGATCAAACGGCACTAGGAGTTCCTTGCCTTGACCGACACCCACAGCACCGCCCAGACCTGGCTCACCCAGGACGCGTACGACCGGTTGCAGGCCGAACTCGAGGAGATGGAAGGCCCTGGCCGGGACGTCGTCGTTTCGCGCATCCAGGCGGCCCGCGAGGAAGGCGACCTCAAGGAGAACGGCGGCTATCACGCGGCCAAGGAGGAGCAGGGCAAGCTCGAGGCGCGCATCCGGCAACTGACCGTGCTGCTGCGCGACGCCAAGGTCGGGGAGGCACCTGTCGACACCGACCGGGCCCGGGCGGGCACCGTCGTCACCATCCGGTTCGAAGGTGATGACGACGCGGAGACGTTCCTGCTCGGCTCCCGGGAGGAACACATCGCCGGCCTGCAGATCTACTCGCCGTCGTCACCGCTCGGTGTCGCGGTGCTCGGCCACGGCGCCGGCGACGTCGTCACCTACCAGACCCCCCGTGGAGCCACCATGCAGGTGACCGTCCTCAACGTCGAGCCGTTCCACGCCTGAGCCGGGCGACCCGGACGTGACTCGCGGCTACCCGAACGTAACCCGGTAGCCCGCATCTTCCAGTCGCCGCACGACCTCGGCGGAATGCTCGGGACCGTTCGTCTCCAGCTGCAGCTCCACCTCGACCTCGTCGAGGTGGAGGCGCGGGCCCGTGCGGACGTGTTCGACTTCGAGAACGTTGGCGCCGCGGGACGCGAGTTCTTCGAGCACCCGCGCCAGCTCACCTGGCCGGTCCGGCATCCGCAGCCGGAAGGACACGTATCTGCCCGCGGCCGCCAGCCCGTGCCTGATGATCCGCAACAGCAGGAGCGGGTCGACATTGCCGCCTGAGAGCACCGCGACAACAGGTGCAGCGAACGCCGACGGGTCGTCCTGGATCGCAGCCACAGCTGCGACTCCGGCGGGTTCGACCACGAGCTTGGCGCGTTCGAGGCACATCAGCAGCGCGCGCGAGAGCGATTCGTCGGAGACGGTCCGAATTTCGTCGACGTACGCCCCGACCAGATCGAGGGTGAGCACCCCTGGCCGGGCGACCGCAATGCCGTCCGCGATGGTGGCCATCGCCACCAGCGATTCCGCCTTGCCGGACTTCAGGCAAGGCTCGAACGAAGCCGCGCCCTCAGCCTGTACGCCGACGATGCGGATAGCGGGATTCGCCGCCTTGAGCGCTACCGCCATTCCGGCTATCAGCCCGCCGCCGCCGACTGGTACGACTACCGTGGCGACCTCGGGTACCGCTTCCAGGATCTCGAGGCCGACCGTGCCCTGACCGGCAATGATGTCCGCGTGGTCGAAGGGGTGGATGAGCACCTTGCCGCACTCGTCGGCGTACCGGATCGCCTCGGTCAGCGCGTCGTCGACGCGGGCGCCGTACATCCGCACCAGCGCGCCGTACGACTTGGTGGCCGCGACCTTCGGCAGCGGCGCGCCCTCCGGCATGAAGACGGTCGCAGTGGTGCCCAGCAACCGCGCCGCCAGCGCCACGCCCTGCGCGTGATTGCCCGCGCTTGCCGCAACGACACCCTCGGCGCGTTCGGCATCGGTCAGATTGGCGATCCGCACGTAGGCTCCGCGGATCTTGAAGGACCCGGTGCGCTGCAGGTTTTCGCACTTGAACACGACCGGCCCGCCGACCGCGGCGGAGAGCTGGCGGGAGGTCTCGACCGGCGTGACGATCGCGACGCCGCGCAGGATGCGCTGTGCGGCTTCGATGTCCTGTGCGCTCACCCGGGGTGCGGCCACCGCTGCACCGTACTCCGGCCCGCAGGAAGCGCGGGTAGTGTCGGCCTCTGGCTTCTGGAGGGCCGCGATGACCAAGCAGCATCCCCTGCCCGGCACGGATCACGTCGTCGCGGGTATCCGGCTGCACGTCGTGACCTACGGAAACGGGTCCGGGCTGCCGCTGTTGTTCCTGCACGGCCGGGATGCCTCGTCGCACCTCTGGTCGGAAGTGCAGCGCGCGCTGGGACATCGGCACGTGAGCCACGCACCCGACCTGCTCGGGCTCGGGGCTTCCGAGGCGCCGGTGGCCGGCCGCTACGACCTGGCCAGCCAGGCCGAGCTGATGCTGCGGCTGCTGGATTCGCTGCAACTACCTCGTGTTGGTCTGGTAGCGCACGATGCCGGTGGCGGGGTGGCCGCGCACCTCACCGCATTGGCGCCGGATCGGGTCGCGGCGCTCGTGCTGACCGGCACGCCGTTGCACGCTGATGCGTGGCCCACCGGCTCGCTCACCGAACTCGTCGCTCCACTGATCTCCCGGGTGACTGGCCTGTTCGACCCGCTGGCCGAGGTCGAACGCGCAGCCGCGGCTCGGCGGTTCGGCCGTGCGGTCGATCCGGCCGCGGTCGAATCGGCGTACAGCATCGTTCGGGCGCAGCCGCCGCCGACGCTCGTTGTCTGGGGCAACGACGACACGCGCCTGTCAGCGGCGTACGGGCGCCGGGTGGCCGCCGATCTGGGTGCGACGTTCGTCGCCGTCATGGACGCAGGTCACGACCTGCCCCTCACCCGCCCGGAACGGCTGGCGGAGGAGACCGAGGCGTGGCTGGCCGATCTGCCGGCGCACCTCACCGCCGATGTCTCGGGAGAAGTCAGTTGAACGCGCAGATCAGCCGAAAGTCCTAGCCGGAGCCGAACGCCAGGATCGCCGCTGCCGATGCGTGCAGCCAGTTGCGGCCGCCGGCCGGGCCGAACTCGCCCCTGGTCAACAGCCCGGCGAGGGCGGGCGCACCGAGCAGGTCGCGGATCGCAGCTACCTCGTGCTCCGGTTTCGCGAAGAGGTCGACTCTTGTCTGCGCGCTGAACAGCAGCGCGCCGTCCACCTGCTCGAGTCCGGTCTTCCCGACCATTGTCTGGAGAGCCGAGGTGAGCTCCACGCCGGCGGCTTCGGCATCCGGTACGTGCAGCCGGACCGAGCTGCCGAGCGCGATGACGCCGGCCATGAGCACACCGCCCGTCGCGTCGTCCGTACCGAGAATGCGGCGTACGACGAAGTCCCCACTGTCGTGCTCGTCGGCGTACTCGTCCATCACGACGCCCAGCAGCAGTTCCTGGGAGGCAAGCGCCTGCTCATCGGCGGGGAGCATCGAAATAACTTCTTCCAGCTTCTCCGCGGCGGATGCGCCGGCCAGCGAGAGCAGCACGTTGCGTTCGGTGCCCGTGACGACCATCGGCGGCCCGACGGCCCGGCATCCCTGCGCGACGACGGCCCGTGCGACAACAGCCCGTGCGACAACGTCGACCGGACCACCGAGGAACGCACCGACTGCGCCGCGGTCGACGCACCGCCCGTCGTGGAAGAGCATCGGCTGGCCGCCGGTCAGCTGCGTCCCCGCGACGCCGCCGACGACCGGCAGCCCTGGCATCTGGGCGTTGAGGCGCTCGACGAAACTGTCGGCCGGAAACGAGTTGGGCTCGGCCAGCAGCAGCGCGACCTCGTCGGCTTCCCAGCGCTCGGGCAGGCCGATGACCGCCAGCCCGTCATCGACCGACATCACCTCGAGGTGGAAGGTGCGCACCACCGCACCGGGCAGCACAGCCGCCCACACGCTCACCGATGCCGACGATTCGACGACGATCTCCGCGCCGAGCACGCCGGCTCCGGAGCAGCCGAGTACGGCCTGCCCGCCCGTGACGTCGGCGACCCTGGCCGCGGCGAGGGCGAAGTCGTCGGCGTCGGCACTGCACACGAAGAAACAGACCAGATCGGGGGTGCGGCCGCCCAGCGGCGCAAGGGCGTCCGCGGCCGCTAGCTCTGCGGCCTTGACCACGTCGGCGTCAGCGAAGACGCCCGCTCCGAACCGTGCCATCGTCCTTGTACCGACCCTTCGCCTGTTCGCGCATTCTCCACCGCAGGCCACCCGGGTGCCCCATCGGCCGGTGTGATCCAGGGCGCATCGCACCGCCAATGCCGGCTGGATGTGCCCTCGATCACGAGTGGGGTAGGCGCCATGCCCACGCCCGCGTGGCAAGCTTTGGGCATGCATCCGAACGCCGAACGCGTGCAGCAGGCACTGCGCGACGGCGGCGCTTCGGCAATCGTCGTCGAGCTGGCTGCCGCGGCCACCACCGCGCTCCTCGCCGCCGAGGCGCTCGGCGTCACCGTGGGCCAGATCGCCAACAGCCTGGTGTTCGTCGCCGACGACGAGCCGATCATGGTGCTGACCAGCGGCGCCAACAGGATCGACACTGCGAAAGTGGCCCAATTGCTGGGCAAGGTCAGGGTCGGCCGCGCCGATCCTGAAACCGTTCGCGCAGCCACCGGTTACCCGATCGGCGGAGTCTCGCCGGTTGCGCTCGCCACCACCCTGCCTGTCCTCATCGACCGGGATCTCGAGTCCTATGACGCGATATGGGCGGCAGCCGGCACACCTCACACCGTCTTCAGGTCGACGTACGCCGAGCTGACGCGCCTGAGCGGCGCGCGACCCGCCGACGTACGCCGCGACTGAGCTCATGGCTTAACGCGGTGCGGCAGTTGACTGGCCGGGTTAGCGTGTTGCGGTGACTGCGAACGCATCCCCGAATCCCTCTCTGTCCCCGAATCCGGCCACCGGGCCCGCCCCAGCGGCCCGCACCCTGGGCGAACTGCGCGAGAGCGGGCACGTCAACCAATCGGTGCGCGCGGAGCTGCGGGCCAACCTGGTTGCCATGCTCGCCTCCGGTACGCCGCGGTTCCCCGGCATCGTGGGCTTCGACGACACGGTTCTGCCGCAACTCGAAAGAGCGCTGCTGGCTGGGCACGACATCGTGCTGCTCGGCGAGCGCGGGCAGGGCAAGACGCGGCTCATCAGGTCCATCACGGCCCTGCTCGACGAATGGACCCCGGTCGTCGCGGGCTGCGAGATCAACGACCATCCCTACGCGCCGGTCTGCGGCGGCTGCCAGGGACGGCTGCTCGCTCTTGGTGACGACCTTCCCGTCGAGTGGTGGCACCGGTCCCTGCGTTACGGCGAGAAGCTCGCGACTCCCGACACGAGCGTCGGCGACCTGATCGGTGACATCGACCCCATCAAGGTCGCGGAGGGCCGGCGGCTCGGCGATCCGGAGACCGTGCACTACGGCCTGGTGCCCCGGTCGAACCGTGGCATCTTCAGCGTCAACGAACTCCCCGACCTGGCCGAACGCATCCAGGTGGCGCTACTCAATGTCATGGAGGAACGCGATATCCAGGTGCGCGGCTATCAGCTCCGGCTGCCTCTGGACATCCTGCTGGTCGCGTCGGCGAACCCGGAGGACTACACCAACCGCGGGCGCATAATCACGCCGTTGAAAGACCGCTTCGGCACGGAGATCCGCACCCACTACCCGCTGCGGCTGCACGACGAGATCCGGCTCATCAACCAGGAGTCGCGGTTGGTGTCTGCGAACGTACCCGAGCACCTGGTCGAGGTGATCGCCCGCTACACCAGGGCGGTTCGCGAGGCCCCGCAGGTCGACGCCCGCTCCGGTGTGTCGGCCCGCTTCGCGATCGCGGCGACCGAAACCGTGGCCGCGTCCGCAACCCGGCGTGCTGCCATCGCGGGTGAAGCTGTCGCGGTGGCCCGCGTCGTCGACCTGCCGGCCGTCGTACCGGCGGCCCGGGGCAAAGTGGAGTTCGACCAGCTCGAGGAGGGCAGGGAGCAGGAGGTTCTCGCGCATCTGCTGCGCCGCGCGGTCGCCGACACCTACCGGGCCAGGCTCTCAGGTGTCGACCTCTCCGGCCTGCTGGCCCGCTTCGATGAGGGCGCGACGGTCGAGACCGGCGAGCTCGTGCCCGCGATCGACGTACTCGCCCGGATCGGTCCGGTGCGCGGGCTGGCTGCGATCCTCGAACGTCTCGGAGTCGCCGCCGGTGACGAGAGCCCGGCGATCGCCGCAGCCGCTCTCGAGTTCGCGCTGGAGGGGCTGCACCTGTCGAAGCGGTTGGCCAAGGACGAGTTGCCCGGCCGCACGGTGTACGGGGGCTGAGCCGTGCCGATCCGGTACGGCGCCTGGCGCGGCGGCCCCGATCCATTGGAGCCGCCGTACGACGTCGCCGCCGCCGTCGACGAGCTCGGCGACGCTGTCCTCGCCGGTGAGAGCCCGCGCGATGCCCTCGCTCAGCTTCTCCGGCGCGGCCCCGCAACCGGCCGCCGCGGGCTCGACGAACTCCGGCGTGCGGCCCGCAAGCGAAGCAGGCAACTGCGCCGCAGTGGGCAGCTCGACGGCACTTTGCAGCAGGTTCGCGAACTTCTCGACCGGGCGCTGGAAGCCGAGCGGGCCGCGCTCTTCCCCGATCCGTCGGACTCTGCGCGGCTCGCCGAAGCCGAGTTGAACGCGCTGCCGCAGGACACCGCCGGCGCGGTACGCGAGCTCTCCGACTACCGGTGGCGCGCACCCGAGGCCGCGGCGGCGTACGAGGAGATCCGCGACCTACTCCGCCGTGAGGTGCTGGACACGCAGTTCCGGGGCATGAAGCAGGCACTCGACGGCGCGGATCCCGAGCAGCTCGCCCGGGTGCGCGACATGCTCGCCGATCTCAACACGATGCTCGAGGACGACGCCCGCGGCCAGCACACGCAGGAGCAGTTCGAGCGTTTCATGTCCGAGTACGGCGAGTTCTTCCCCGACAACCCCGGCGATCTCGACGAGCTCGTCGACTCCCTCGCACGCCGGGCAGCCGCCGCGAGCAGGCTGCTCGAATCCCTGACCGACGAGCAGCGGGCCGAACTCTCCGAACTGATGGCCGGTGCTTTGGGCGATCTCGGCATCGAGGCGGAGATGGCCCGGCTCGGGGACTCACTGCGGCAGCGGCGGCCCGATCTGCCGTGGCAGCGAGGCGAATCCATGACCGGTGACCGGGCTCTGGGCATGTCGGATGCGACCACGGCGCTCGAAGAACTAGCGGAACTCGCCGACCTGGAGAACGCGCTCGGCCAAGGCTACCCGGGCGCATCGCTGGACGACATCGACCGCGATGCCGTCGAACGCGCGCTCGGCCGCGGGGCGGTCGCCGACGTGGAGGCACTGCGCGAACTCGAGCGGCAGCTGCGCGAACAGGGCTACCTGGAGCAGGCGGGTGGTGAGCTTCGCCTGACACCCAAGGCGGTACGCCGCATAGGTAGCGCCGCTCTGACGAAGGTCTTTCAGTCCTTGTCGGCCCGTGGCACCGGGCAACACGACGTACACGACGCGGGCGCTGCGGGTGAGTGGACCGGCGGGAGCCGGGCCTGGCAGTACGGCGACGAACAGCCGATCGACGTAGTACGCACGGTGACGAACGCCGTCCGCCGCCATCCCGCGGGGCACCCGGACCGCGGGGCCGCAATCGCGCTGACAGTCGACGACTTCGAGGTCTTCGAGACCGAACGGCGTACCTCGGCTGCGGTCTCTTTGCTGGTCGACCTGTCCTATTCGATGGTGCTGCGCGGCACCTGGGCCGCCGCCAAGTCGACGGCGCTCGCGCTGCACGCGCTCATCACGACACGTTATCCGCAGGACGCGTTGCAGATCGTCGGATTCTCCGACTATGCAAGGGAATTGTCGGCGACCGAACTCGCCGGATTGTCGTGGGACATGGTGCAGGGGACCAATCTGCAACACGGGTTGATGCTGGCAAGCCGGCACCTGCGCCGGCACTCGGACTCGGAGCAGATCGTGCTCGTCGTCACTGATGGCGAGCCGACTGCGCACCTGCTGGCCGACGGTCGGTCGGCGTTCGAGTGGCCGCCGGTACCGGAGACAGTCAACGCGACGATGGCCGAGGTACTGCGTCTCACCCGCCGGGGGGCCGTGATCAACGTCTTCATGCTCGACGACGATCCCCGGCTGGTGCGCTTCGTCGACCAGCTCGCGCAGATGAACGGCGGCCGGGTGTTCGCAGCCTCGGCGGATCGGCTCGGCGACTACGTGGTCAGCGACTACCTCAGCGCGCGCCGCGGCCGCGGCCGCCGCTGACCCAGGGCCCTACTTCTTGCGGATGAACGACAAGCCGTCGGCTATCGGCAGGATCACGACTTCGACCCGCGGATCGGCGACGACCAGATCGTTGAAGGCCCTGAGTGCAACGGTGTTGTCGTCGGTGCGGGTGCCGTCGATGATGTCGCCGCTCCATAGCACGTTGTCGACCAGGATCACCCCGCCAGGTCGCAGCCGAGTGAGGATCTCCTCGTAGTAGACGGGATATCCGGGCTTGTCGGCATCGATGAAGGCCAGGTCGAAGACCTGATCGGCCGGCAAGGCACGCAGGGTCTCGGCAGCAGGCGCGATTCGTAGATCGATGCGGTCGGCGACACCGGCTTTCTCCCAGTACGGCCGTCCGATCGAAGTCCACTCCTCGCTGATGTCACAGCAGATCAGCTTGCCGTCATCAGGAAGTCCGCGCGCGACACACAGAGCCGAGTAGCCGGTGAAGGTGCCTACTTCAATGGCGTTCCTGGCGCCGATCAGCCGCGCGAGCAGGGTCATGAACGCACCTTGTTCCGGCGCGATCTGCATGTTGGCCTGATCACCTGTTCGGGCGGCTGACTCGGCAATGAGTTCTCTCTGGATATCGTCCAACGGAGTGGAGTGCGCGAGCAGGTACTCGTGCACGGCGTCAGTG
>JBDTYE010000024.1:0-23520 GCA_040005895.1 Actinomycetota bacterium
GGCCGGCCATCGCGGAGAACAGCCACGGCGAGAACGGAAGCTGCCCGGATTTCGCGATGGCGGCGAGCAGAATCCCCGCGACCAGCGCGTTCCGGTTGCCGCCGGACATCGAGGTCAGCGCGCTGAAGCGCATGGAGCCGCCGGCGGCAAACGCCGCGCCAGCAGCGACGAACAGCCCCAGGTCGCCAAACCGGGTCGGCACGAAAGCCTGTGCCGCGGCTTGGACGGTGTGGACCTCTCGCCACTCGAACCCGATCAGTGCCCACGACAGCGCGCCGACGAGTTCCCAACCGATGAGCAGCGTGAGCAGGTCGCCGGCGAGAACCAGCAACTCCATCGCGCCGACGAAAACCGTCAGCAAACCGATCAGGCGCGGAAGTCCGCGCGGCGGTTCGTGGTATGCGGCGTACCCGACGATGGGCGCGGCAATGACGGGAACGAGCAACGCCATGACCCGCGAAAGTCCATCGGCCGCCAGCGTCAGGTCGAGTCCGGCGCCCCAGCGGAAAACGCCTGCTGCGCCAGAGGAAACCGCCCAGACCGCGACCGACAGCGTCGCGAGGATCGCCGCGACCGCGGCGCGCGCGAGGGCACCTCGCGACCACCGCCCGCCGGCGCACCAGACGGCGATGCCGCAGCCGATTGGAAACAGCGGAACAAGCCAGATCACTGCTTGAGCCGCCGCAACTTCTCGGTGATGTCGGCTTTGCGGGTGCGGTAGATCGTGGTGACGAGGGCGAAACCGACGGCGGCCTCGATAGCCATAGCGGTCATGATGACGATGGCGAGCACCTGGCCCTTCGGGTTGCCCGCGGCGGACCACAGCCACAGTGCGACGGTCGCGAGCAGCGCGGCGTTCACCATGAGTTCAAGGCCCATCATGATCATGACGAACGATTGCTGCGACAGGACGCCGTACAGACCGACGCCGAATAGCGCGGCCGATATCAGCAGGGCGCCCTGCAGGGTCACGTCGTAGCTCCCTGCTCCATGCCGTCCATGCCGCCCATGTTGTCCATGCCGGCATGGCCCTCGTGCTCGGACGGTTCCGGCTCTGAGTTCGCCGACCCGGCCGGCGGCGTTGCGGCGGGATGCGCGGGGTCGGGTACCGGCTCGGTGGACCCGTCGTCGGCGGCGCCGTAGCGGCCTCGATCACTGGCCAGCGCGATCGCGGCGATCATCGTCGCGAGCAGCGCAACGCCTGCCGACTCGAACACCAGCATCGAACCGCCGAGCAGCTCCTTGCCGAGAGCCATGGTCACGTCGGTCGAGGCCGCAGGCCGACTGGGAAAGTGCGAGAACACTCCGACTCCACCGAGCACGGCGAACGCCGCGACGCCGGCCGCAATGGAAGCGCGGTGCTGGTGCACCATGTTCATCGGATTCAGTCCGGCCGGATTCATCATGAACATGACCATGAAGATCGCCATGATCGCCATCTCGCCGGACATCATCATGATCAGAATCAGCGACAGGTACTCCGCCCGGAGCAGCAGCAGAATTATCCCGACGTTGACGAAGGACGCGAGCAGCAGGAACGACGCGCGCACCATCGAGTCGACGCGGAAGACCAGCCAGCCGGTCACGACGCTGGCGATACCGAAGATCCAGAAGGCGATGTCGATAGCCAGCGGCGAGGAGGTCACAATGAGACCGCCGCGGCTATCACGACGTTGAGCAGTGCCAGCGGGATGAGCACGGCCCAGCAGATGACGACGTAGCGCTCGATGCGCACCCGACCGGCCAGGTGCCGGGTGGACACGAGTGCGATCAGCAACGCGGACGTCTTGACCAGCATCCAGACCCACCCGGGCAGCACCGGCCCGAGCCAGCCGCCGACGAACGCGGCAGCGCCCATCGCCGCCGTGGCCACCAGCATCGAAGCGCGTCCGGCCTTCCAGATGAGAAGGTGAACACCGGAGGTCTCGGCGGCGGTGCCACCCGCGAGATCAGCGCCGTCCGGGAAATTGAACGGTCCCCAGAACGCAAGGCCTGCGGAAGCGAAGAGGAACAACGGCAGCCCGAGTGGGATCCGCACGATGTTCCACAGGTGCTGCTGCGAGATCACGATGTCCGTGATTCGCAGCGAGGCGGCCGGCACGCTGACTGCCAGCAGCGCCAGCAGGTTCGGCATCTCGTAGGACAACGCCTGCGCGATGAAGCGGAACGCGCCGATCTCGGGAAGTATCGAATTCGACGACCAGCCGTTGAGGAAGACGGGGATGGTCGCGAGCGCTTGCGCCGCGCCGAAGAGCACAAGGCCCGCAGCCACGTCGGCGCCGACGGCAGTTCGCGATAGTGGGACGACCGCTAGCGCGGTCGCCGCGAGGGCCACGTACAGCGCCGGTGCGAGCGCCCAGGCAGGCGCATCGGAGCGCTCAGTTACCGTGCGCCCTTGCGTCATTGACAGAGCCGCCGAACGAGCCGGCCCGAGCAGCGCACTGCGCCACCGCATTCCTTGCCGGGCGACGACTTGCTCGATAACGCGGTCGGCGACGGCGGTCACGTACGAACCGGCGATGACGACGACGCCGACCCCGAGAACCGCGGCCCAAACGGGGGTTGCAGCGTTCATGCGACCGGCTCGGGCCTGCGGGTCAGGTGGGCGTCGAATTCGAGGTCAAGACTGACGACTGAGGCGACGGCGTCCCCCCACTCCGCACCAGTGAGCAGGTTCGGAAGAAGCGTGTCTAGCTCGCCCGGTGGCGGTGGCGAAGGCGGTTCGGTCTGCGCACCAGGCTCGATCGTTGCATCACCTGCGCGCCCCGCGATCTCGAGCGACTGGACGGCCTCGGCGAGCCGTTGCCGCCACCTGTCCCGCGCGTCGCCGGCCGGGTGGACCACCGGCGTGAAATTCAGCGCCCGGTACGCCGCAAGCTCAGTCCGCGCGTCGACCGCGATGCCGGCGGCCCGCGCGACAGGTCCGCCCCATTGCGCCGCGGCCTCCGTGCCGATGCCGCCGACACCTGCGGTCGCCCGCTTCAGCACCCACGGCTGGTCGAGCCTTCGCGCGAGCGCGACGAGTTCTGGTGCGCGGTCAGGGGTGAGGGAGCGCTCCATTCCGGCGACCCGGCGACCGAGCGCGTCCAGCCCATACAGGTGCAGCAGCCCGGTCAGCCACCGTAGGTGGTGTCGAGCCCGCGCCAGCTCGAGCCGCGCCACGGTCACTGGCTCGCGCGCCAAGGCCGTGTACGCGGCGTCGACTTCATCGTGCAGTTGCCCGCCCAGCCCGTGCGAACCTGCGCCAGGAAGGGCGCCCACTTCGACGGCGTGGACTACGTCACCCGCGAACGTGACCTTCAGCGAGAGCCCAGCGGGAAACGGCGGGAAGAACGGCCCCACCCAGACCGGTACGACGTCGAGGGTCAGGCCATCGCGCAGGTCGTCTCCGCGCCCTGCCAGCGGGCGGCCGAATGGTACGCCGCCGGTCATCCCGCTGCCGCCGTGCCCGTAGGGCCCGACCCCTCTCCACTCGACCGGGTCGATGTCGGGGAGCAGCGGGGGTTCGGTGGACCTGGACCCGCTGACAAGTCCTCGGTGTGCCGCGACGATCTCGGCATCGACGTCACCGGTCGCATCGACGACGAGCGCCTGCGGCCAGGACGTCGCAAACGTGTCCGTGCCACCGCCCGTCCACCAAATTGTCGCTCGCGGTGTGGTCAGCTGGTCATGGACCTGGCGCAGCGCTGGAAGCAACGTGTCAGGAATATGTCCGACGACGACCAGGACGGTCGCGGCTCTGGGACTGTCGACAACGTGCACGCGCGGTGCCGTCCGCAAATGCGATGCTGCGCCCGACGCACCCAGCCCGCGCGCGACGAAAACCGGCACTTCCGCGTCTGCCGCCAGCATGGTCAGCCACGGCGGCCGGCGTCCGGTCACGACCAGCCGAGAGATCGCTCACGCCAGGCGTAGAGAATGCCGAGCGCGAGGATCGATATGAAGACGAAGATCTCGGCAACGGCGACGACGCCCTCCGAGCGGAACACGACCGCCCACGGAAACATGTAGACCATCTCCATGTCGAACGTCAGGAATAGCAGCGCCATCACGTAGTAGCGCGCGTGAAATCTGTTCCACGCATGCACATCGGGCGGAAGACCGCCGGCAAACGGTAGCCGCTCCGGAACGGTGACCTCCGGTGTCCGTGCCCCGGAGAGCCACCGCCCGGCAAGAGCAAGGGCTGTGGTTGCCGCGAGTACCGAAGCGACTGCGGCGAACGCCGCGAACGCCACCACTACGACGTGTACGACGCCGGGTCGTTGTTGAACTCGTCAGCGCAGTCCTGACTGCAGAAGAAGTACTTCTTGCCCTCGTAGTCGACGGTTGCGACGGCGTCGCCTTCCTCGATCGTCATGCCACAGACGGGATCTTTCGCTGTCATGGCCTTCTCCTTGTGTGTCGGGGCAGCCGAAGCCAACCACACCTACGCGGCGCGCAGGGATTCAGCAGTGCGTCTCCAACGACTTCCGCGAGCCCGCTAAGGACAGTAGTCTCCGAACGCCGCGTCTAAGGCGGCGTCACGAGCCGCTGCATCGTCGCGACTTCTGCCGTCTGATCGGCGATGAAACCGTGCTAGGCCGCCGTAGGCGCAGAAGGTCCCCGTATGTGAACGGCGCTGCCCGGCGGGCGGAATCAGCGCTCCGGGTTGATCGGCGGCTTGCGCTCGCAGGCCTCTTACAGCCGGCTTTCGGTTTGGTGTTGCGACCTGAGATCTCGGCGCTGTCGATGTCGGGATCGAGTGTCATCGTCGCAGTCAACGCCCTGATGCTGAAGCGTTTGCGGCTGCCCACGGCACCTAAGCACGTGAAGTGAACATCCCCAACACCCAGGCTGGCTGATCGTTCTGGCGCGGGCCGACTCTGGCGC
Source organism: Actinomycetota bacterium (assembly GCA_040005895.1). Taxonomy (GTDB): domain Bacteria; phylum Actinomycetota; class Actinomycetes; order BP-191; family BP-191; genus JBDTYE01. Next base: position 4,870 of record JBDTYE010000024.1, read on the forward strand.
CGCCCGGTTAGTCGCCGCCTCCGGCCCCGCATATCTCGCGCTGTTGCTCAAGGGAGCGCCGGTATGCGTCGATCCTGCACCCATGCGCGCGACTACTACGACGGGTCGTCGATCACCTGCCCGAGCCATTGTCGCAATCGTCGTCGCGCTTGCGGTCTGGGGTGTAGCTACCACGCCAGCAGGCGCCGAGACCCCGATCGAGGCCGCGCAGCGACGAGCGGCTGCGCTCGAGCGTTCAGTTGCCGCCAGAGAAATCCAGGTGGACACCGCCAGCGCGGAGTTCGACCGTGCGAGCAGCGAACTGGCGCAGGCGGTGTCCGACGAGATTGCCGCACAGGAGCTTCTCGCCGAAGCCGGTGACGTCGCGGCCGGCAGCGACGATGCCTACGAGACGCGCGTCCGCGCCGTCTACAAGTCCGGCGGCCGGTTGGCGTTGATGTCCAGCGTGCTGCAGGCGCACACGCTGAGTGCTGCGATCGACCGGTACTCAAGTGTGAAGTCGGTGGTCCAGGGCGACTTGGCGACCTCCAACCACAACGACGCGGCCCTCGCGCGGTCGGCTGCCGCGGCGGCGAAGCTCAGCCAGATCTCCAGCAAGAAGGTCACTCTGCAGCGGCGCGCCGAGATGGCGCACCTGCGTGTCGAAAATGCGCTCGCGCAGGAGCAACAGCTCCTCGCCAGCGCCGATGAGCAGGTACGGGTGATCGCGGAACAGAACGCCGCGGCCGAGCGCGTCGCCCAGGAGCTCGCGTTCGCGGCCGCTCTGAAGAAGGCCCAGCTGGCAGCTGCCCAGACTTTCGCTGACCCGAACGTGCCTCCGCCGAACGAACGTGCCGCGATCGCGTTAGCCGCGGCGCGGACCCAGATCGGCAGGCCTTACCTGTGGGGCGCCGTCGGTCCGGCGGCGTTCGACTGCTCCGGGCTGACCGGCTGGGCGTACAGGCAGGCCGGTGTGGAGTTGCCACGAGTCTCGATGGATCAATGGAACGCCGGGCCGCACCCTGACCTCGCCAGTCTGCTGCCAGGGGATCTGGTGTTCTGGGCGAGCGATCTCCGCAACTCGCGCACGATCCATCACGTCGCCCTATACATCGGTGCCGGCATGATGATCGCCGCCCCGCACGCCGGCACGCTGGTGCGGATTCAGCCGATGTACGCGAACGGCTATCTGGGCGCGACGCGCCCCACCTAGGCGCGCGCGGAGGTGGCTCCCGGGCTGGCTGTCTCCTCCAGGTGCACCGTTTGCGGCTCTGCGACAGGTGACTGAAGCCCGCCGAGAACGAAACGCAGTCGCCAGACGTCTCAGCCATGTCGCCAAGGTTGGGAGAGGCAATGGGGAGTAGGCCGTCCGAAGCGCGCGCGACCGGTCCGGACGAGACGTCGAACGAGCGGGTCGAGAAGTGTGCACTCACTCCAATGGAGCTCGGCCGAGTTCGCGGGACGCTGCACCTGCTCGGCGTTCGCCCTGCCGACATCGATGATCTAGTCCAGGACGTGCAAGTACGGCTGCTGGAACACGCGGGTCCGATCGCGGCGAGAGGTGCGTGGTGTTGCGCGGTCGCAGCGAACCTCGCGCGCGATCGTGCGCGGCGCGAGATTCGATGGCGGGCCCTGGTGCCGCGGTTCGCGCTGCCGAACGGTGCCAGTGCCGACACGGACGTCGCTCTGCGTGAATCCGTGCGAGCGGGTCTCGCCCGCCTGCCCAAGGATCTGCGCACCGTGGCGGTACTCCGCTTCTACGCCGACCTGTCGGTGCCGGAAATCGCCGAATCACTTGGCGTCCCGGAAGGGACAGTCAAGTCCCGGCTACACCGCGCGGCGAGCCAGCTTCGCACCCTGCTGCCCCGAGAGAGCGTGACATCATGACGACCCCATCCGACGTCCTGCAGCAGGTTCTTGACTCTGTGGCTGTCGACTCCGCGGAAGCACGCACCATCGAGCGCGACCTTGATCGGATCCGACGCGGCATGGAGCTCGCCGCGACACCGTCGCGCCGGCCCCACTCCGTGCCAGCGCGGCGCCCCGCCGCGATCGCCGCCATCGCTGTCCTCGTTCTTGTCGTCGCTGGTGCGGTTGCGTTGAACCGCCCGAGCGCAAACCGGGCGGCTGGTGTCGCCGCTCCCGCGCAGAGCACGTCGCCCGCTCCGCCGAGCGAGCCTGCGGAGGCTTCGGCGACTGACACGTCCACCGCCGACCCGTCCGGTTTGGTGCTGGGAGTGCCAGCGCCGCAGTTGACGCTGGAGCAGCGCGTCGCTCAGGCCGATCGCATCGTCGTCGGAACCGTCACAAATATTGCCCGAGGAGACCTCGGCGCAGCGGGCGGCGAATCGGCCGGTCGGTACGTTCTCGCGACGATTGCGATCTCGGAGTCACTCAAGCCAGCCGGCTCGGCCGGTGCAGTCGTCGCTTTCGACTACGACTACTCGGGGGCCGTTGTCTCGAAGGAAGGCCAATCGAAGCCATGGGCGGTGGGAGACGAGTTGCTCCTATTTTTGGTCAGCGACGCCGGCACCATCAGTGAGCGGCTGCAGCCAGCCCATCTGCAGGTGGCGGAAGGCGCTGCCGGTCGTTACGTCCTAACGGCTGGAACGCTGGACGCGCCGTTCACCCTCGACGACGTCAGACGTCTGGCGCGGGGTTAGCCCAGCCGACTGCCGCCGCAGCGGCGACCTTGGGCGACCATCACTTGCTGGGATCGCGAGCCATGGACCAGACGGCGAGCGCCAAGGGCGGCGAGGTGCATTCCGCCGATCCCTTGCCGAGGTAGACGGTGGATTTCAGGTCGTCGGCTTGTCGCAGCAGCGTGTACTCGAAGTCGCCGCGGCCTGCCGATCCGTTGAACTTGAACGAGGTCAGTCGAAGACTCTCGTGTTTCGCGTACCGTCGCGCAAAAAACGCAATGAGACCCGAGCGGTCCCGGGCGACTGCCTCGAAGCGCGGCTCAGCGCCGTCCGTCGAATACCACTCCCAGCCGGCCCCGGCTGGCGCCCACACCGCATCCAAAGTCCGTTCGTCGCCGGCGTTAAAGGCAGCAAGGAACTTGGTGACCAGCGCACGAACGCTGTCAGACGTGCACCGCTCCGCGCTCGGTTGCGCTGATTGATTGATCGGTGTCGTCGCGGTCGGCGAGCCGGTGGCCACCGCGTTCGGTTCAGTGGACGGCGTAGACGCCGTCACACGAGAGCTCTGCGCGTTGCGGGATGCCCCGACTGTTGCCTGCGTCGACTGTGCCGTGCACGCGGTCGCGAGGAGCAAGGCGATAGCGCCCGCCTCGCGAATGCTGCGGTGTCTTCGACCCGATGGCGTCATGAAACCGCTCCGTCCTGACTGCGTCCGCGGCCATGCCATATACACCACTGAAGGGTGTGCGGTTCCGCGACTCAGCCGGCGCAGCGGGATGCGGCTGGGTCTCAGGGCACTTGAGCATCTCCAACATCCCGACCGGCTATTCGCACTACTTCAATAAGCTGCGGTAACCAGCAATGTCTGCGTGTTGCATCAGATGAGTCAACTAGGCACAGAATCTATTGACCGCGGCCAATGTCGATTAGCGCGCTGGGCCAAATGAGACTGACACGGCCACGACGGGCGCGGGTCACGGCGGTCAGCGCACATACGCGACCGCGAGCGCAGCCGCGAGGACCACCCCGAGGGCCACTCGATAGCCAACGAAGATGGTGATGGGGTGCCGCACGACCAGGTGGAGCAGCCAGCTGATCGCAACGTACGCGACGATCCCGCTGACTGCCGTGCCAACGACTGTTGAGCCCCATCCGACCGTCGCTGAGATGGAGCTCATTTCGCTGACGGCCTCGTAGGCGCCGGCCGCGGTGAGTGCCGGTATCGCGAGCAAGAAGGACAGACGGGTGGCGGTCGTCCGATCCAGATCGCGGAACAGTCCAGCACTGATAGTGGCGCCGGAACGGGACACGCCTGGGATCAGCGCGATGCATTGCACGACGCCGACCACCATCACGTCGCGCCGCGTGAGCTGCGCCTCCCCGCGCCGTTGCCGTCCGCGGCCTTCCGCCCGGCTCATCACGAAACTCCACCCGATCAGGGCGGCCGCGATAACCCAAAGACTGCGCAGAGAGCCTGAGATGACATTTTTGCCGAGCAGGCCCACCACAGCGATCGGTATCGATCCGAAGATCACGTACCAGGCCATCCGGTAGTCGAAGTCGCTGCGGCGCGCCGGCCGCAGGATGCCCCCGATCCAAGCGGCCACAAGTCGGGAGATGTCACCGCGGAAATGCACGATGACTGCCGCGATCGCGCCGAGTTGGATCACCGCCGTGAACGCCGTCACGCCCCGATCCTTCACGGGGAGGGCAAGCAACTCTCCGCAATGGTCAGATGCCCGGTGCTGGAAACTGGGAGAAACTCCGTTACGCCCTCGACAATGCCGAGCAAGGCCGCCTGCGCGAGGTCCACTGCGATGCCCCCCAATCTGCCGATGGACCGCGCGCGCAGCCGACCGGTCCACCCGTTTCGGGGCTAGGGGTCGTTGCGTCGGCGACGCCTACTACCTCTTATAGTATGGTGCTCCGCGAAGGCGGGCAGTCTCCAAGACTTCGGCGAGGCCGCCCTGCTTTCGCAACGCCAATCGTGTGACTGCACCAACGGGGTAGCGGCGCGATTGGCACCGTCGAGTCTGCTGCGGCGGCAACGCAGTGGAGCCGGGGAACCACGTTCCCAGGGGTGAATCGGCGCTCCGCCCGAGCCGGGCGGTCGCCGTAGGGCGACTTCCCGCCCGAACCCGTCAGCTAACTCGGTAGACGGCATGGAAGAACAGGAGAGCCGCCTTCGTGGCGACCCGCCTTAACGCGAAAACGCTGTCGATCCCCGTTGTGCTCGCGCTATGTCTGTCCGCGCTGACAGCCAACTCAGCCGCCGCGGAACCGAGCCCGTCCAGTGGTGCGGAACTCATCGCGGCCGCTCAGCAGCGGCTCGACGCGCTGAACGAAAGGGTCGACAAAGCCGTCGAGGACTTCGACGAGGGTCAACTCAAGCTGGCTCAGGTCTCGAAGAGCGTGGAACTTGCGCAGGTGCGGGTCACGCGGTCTCAGCAGAAGCTGGCCGCCTTGCAGCGAGACCGAGGCAGCCTCGCCGCCGCCGCGTACCGGGGCGGGACTGCGGACCACTTCATCACGTTGATTTCGACGTCGAGCCCGCAGACGTTCCTCGACCGCGCCAACGCCCTGGACCAGATCTCGCGCAAGCAGCGTGAACAGAGGGCAGAGTTGCGAGCGGCGGACCGTGAGCTCCGGGCGAGCGAGCAAGCGACAGAACGGCAGCTCAAGCAGCAGCGCAGCATCGCCGCCAAGCTGGCATCTGCGCGAGCCGGCATCGAGAAGGACGTCGCCGAGCAGAAAACTCTGGTCGGCCGCCTCGTGGATGCCGAGGCGAAGCGCGTCGCGGCGGAGCGGGAAGCCGCCCGCCGGCGAAGAATCGCACTTGCGGCCGCGCGGGTTGAGCGTGCCCGGCTGGCGCGGATCGAGGCGGAGCGCAAGGTGCGCGTCGCCGCTGAGGCGGAAGCCAGGCTGCAACGCGCCGGCCGCGAGCAGGCCGCGTCGCGTCTGGCCGCCCAGCGAGCCGTGCGCGAACGCGAGGCGCTCGACGCCGAGCGGGAGAGGCAGGCCGCCGCCGCCGAGGCCGCCGCGGCGGACGCCGCGCCGCAGGATCCGCCGCCAGCGCCGGTAACGCCACCGGCACCCGAACCTTCACCTGCGCCGCCGGCCGATGGCGGGGGAGACCGCGGTGCGATCGCTGTTCGCGCTGCGTACGCACAACTAGGCAAACCGTACGTGTGGGCGGCCGATGGCCCGGACACGTTCGACTGTTCGGGTTTGACGTTGTTCGCCTGGGCGAAGGCAGGGGTGTCGTTGCCGCACTCGAGCCGCGCGCAGTTCAACGAGGGCCGGCATGTCGGTCGCGGCGAGCTGCGACCGGGCGACCTCGTGTTCTACGGAAGTCCGATCCACCATGTCGGCATGTACATCGGTGTGGGCAATACATCGCTGCGCCGCAAACCGGCGACGTCGTTCGGATCAGGAGCATCGACCGGCCCGATTGGACCGGCGCTGTCCGTCTCTAGCGGCCGCGCTGCAGGGTTCAGGTCGACGGCTCGGCAACCAACAGCTGGTGTGCGACGACGCGGGCCGCTTCCGGTTTGTCCACCCGTCTTGGGCGAACGCTGGTGGGCCTGGCCCTTACGAACCGTGGTATTGGAGTTTTCGGGTTGAGGCGTCGGGTCGGCGAATGTGTACTACGCTCCGTCGTGCTGCTCGACTAGAGCAGTAGTCGCCGCCACGCCGAATCCTGCCCGGCGACGATTTCTCGTCCTGAGGGCAGGAGCGGGGAACCCATCGGCGACCTTCGTCGCCAGGGGTGAAGTCGGCTTTACGCCGGCCGGGCAACTCCAGCCCGAACCCGACAGCTAACTTCGCAGGCGCCGGAGGACACCCTGTGTCAGCACACGCTCTAGTCCGTTTCGGCTTGCCCGCCGCCATTGCAGCATCGCTGGTCGTGGGCGGCGCCGTGCCCGCCTCCGCGCACTCACCGGCCGCCTCTCGCGCCCCGGTCGTCGTCCGGGCACCACTGTCGACTAAGGGACTCGCGTGCCCCGTCGGTCCGGGCCGCAACGTCACCAACTCGTTCGGTGACGCCCGCGGCGGCGGCCGCCGGCACCAGGGAATCGACATCATGGCGGCGTACGGAACGCCGATCTATGCGATCGAGAGCGGCACGATCGTGAAGGCGTACCGCAACCGGCGCGGCGGACTGAGCATCTTCCTGCGCGGCAGCTCAGGGGTTCAGTATTTCTACGCGCACCAGTCCGCCAACCTCGCAGTCACCGGGCAAGCGGTGAAAGCCGGACAGCAGATCGGCCGGGTCGGAACGTCGGGAAATGCCGCAGGCAGCGCACCGCATCTGCACTTCGAGAAGTTGGTTTCCGGCCGCCGGGCCGTCGATCCCTATCCGCTAGTGCGCGGGGTCTGCGGCTAGGGTCCGACAGGCCCTCCGGCACACCTTGGTTCTAGCTGTAGGTAACAGAGCCGATCATGCCGGCCACATCATGCTTGTCCACGTGGCAGGCGATGGTGGGCGCGCTGTCCGGCATCGTGTAGGTCAGCTTGGCAGTCTGACCTGCCGGCACGGCCACGACGGCACCGCCCATGGAGGAACTGCCATGCGCCATGTGGTCGGTCATTTTGCTCATCTCGTCGTGGTACTCCTTGCTGCCGATGGCGAACTCGTGCGCGAGTGTGCCGTTGTTCGTGACGACGAAGGTCACGGTCTCGCCCGCTTTCGCCGTGATGCTGGCCGGCTCGAAGCGAAGTGCGTCGGTAGTTGCGATCGCGATCGCACGACCGCCGCCGCTGCTTTCCGACATGTTTGACATGCCGCGGTGGTCGGGGGAGGCCCCGCAGGCGGTCGCGGTGAATCCAAGAGCGACGAAAACGGCTATCCAGCGCACGTGAAGGTTCCTTCCATTGACACGGGTGGCGAAAGGTCTGACGGCGCCCCCAACTGAGACTGCCGAACGTGAGGCGCGCGGGTTCACACTCATCCGCCCGACGCCAGTCGTGAGCGGTAGCGGACGTTCCACGTGCGCGCCCCGTCGGCGGAAGCCACAATGACGCCGTCCTCAAGAGCAGCGAAAATCTCGCTGCCTCCGGCGGCGATCGCTGCCGGCCGGCCCTTGACCGAACCGCGCGGAGACCACGTCTGCCCGTCATCTGCACTGAAGTAGACATCACCGCTGTCGGTCAGGCCGAACACTCCTTCTGGGCCCCACGCGACTAGGACGAGTGCGGGTGCGGCCGGTAGCGCGGCGAACGTCCGCCCGCCGTCGCGACTCGCGACAACGTCGTGACCGGTCAATCCGATAACGGCGTTGGCGTCGTCGGGAGCCACGGCGATGTCCCGAAGACCACCGACAGATCGCGTGTCCCAACGGGTCATGTCCGCGGTGACCATGAGAGTGCCGGAGGCGCTGTCGAGCCCGTAAATCACGCCATGCGACGAGGCCAGATCGTGGAAATCTGCTGTGCCGCTCAGGGAGCGCGGCACCCACGTGAGCCCCGCGTCGCTGCTTTCGATCAGGCCGAGCTTGACGGGTCGGTGCTCGCGCAGGTCCGGGTGCCCGCTCGCGACGAAACGTCCTGGGCCTAGCACCGTGAAGCCCATCGTGTCCTGATATCGGTTCGCGACGCGGGTGGCCTTTCCGGCGGTGTCAATTCGCAACAGGCCGAGGTGGGTGGCAGCGAACAGCTCATCGTTGCGCGGGTCGACCCCAAGGCCGTGAACGTGCACCGCACCTACGTCGGGGCCCTCCATTGCCGCTAGCCCTTGTCGGGGCGCGCGTCGCGACGCCGCGTACAGAACAAGAGTGGCCGTCACAACGCCAAGCAGCGTCAGCGCTGAGAAGAGTCGCCGCTTGTGACCTGCCTGTCTCGTCTTCGTCGTGAACGTCAGCGGCACCCGAGCTACCCTCCATTGGCCTGGGGCAACGATACGACAGCGCGTCGTAGTCAGACGAACCCCCGCAAGCTCGGCGCTCGTCCTCTCACGCGACTACAAGTCTTGCGGTGGCATTCCTGGCTGATTACTATCGTGCGTAGTAGCTACTGCGTGTTCGTGACAACAGCCAGCTGAGGGACTTCATGACCCCGTCTCGCCGGAACAAGGACCGATCCGACGAACCTTCCCTGATCGCAGCCGAACGGAAGGCCGCCGAGCGACGAATGCAAGCGCAACGCAAGCATCGACTGCTGCGCATAGGCCAGGTACTCATGCTCGTCGGCAGCATCGTTGCGATCGTTCACGTCTTGGCGCACCTGCAGATGTTGGGTGGCGAACCCTCGGGAACCGTCGACCTGGTTGCCGGCTATCCGATGGCCGCTCTCCTGTTCGTGGCCGGCGGCATCGTGGCCGGGCAATAACAGGTTGGCCGCAACCTCATCAGTCCTAGCGTCCTGTGCCGACTACAGTCGATAGTACGTTTTGCCCTTCCCGCCTTCGACACAACCGGATGTATGCGTGCCCGACTCTCGGCGCCGGACGCTGACCAGGATGGTCCAGGCCGGAGGCTTCGGCGCACTCGTCATCGTTGCCGTCGCTGTGCTCGTCCCCAAGGGCGCCTCGAGCGATTATCGACCTGCGGGGCAACCGCGCCGCGTTCCGACGAGCCAGCTTGCACCGGTGAGTGCCGACGAGTTCGGCGGCATCCTGGTGGGACAGCACGGGCGACCTGTCGTCGTGAACGTGTGGGCATCGTGGTGTGCGCCGTGCAGAGCGGAAATGCCCCTGTTGGACAAGGCGGCTGGTGAGTACGCCGACCGAATCACGTTCATCGGTGTCGCCAGCGAAGACACCCAGAGCGCCGCTGCCAGCTTCCTTGACGAGCTGGGGATCGATTATCCCAACGTCTTCGACGAGTCATGTGGCGTGCGTGCCGCGGTCGGTTTGCGGGGATTTCCCACAACCTACTTCTTCGACCGTGACGGTGGGACCCGGGGGGTGGTCGTGGGCGGTATCACCGAGCAGCGGCTCGCGGCACAGTTGCAGGACCTGCTGCGCTGATGCGGGACACCGGATTGCTTGTCTCAGCGGCTCTGATGTGGCTGGTCGTCGCCGGTGCGGCGCGCTGGGCGCCGATCACTGTGGCTCAGCCGCGCGACGTCGTCGACCGGCTCACGGTCGCGTGCTTCGCCGGCCTGGTCCTAGGTAGGCTCGCAGCGGTTCTTCTCGACGATCGAACATCTTTGCGGTCCTGGCGATCGTTTCTTGTGATCCGGGGCGGCGTCGAGTTCTGGCCCGGCGTTGTCGCGGCATTCCTCGTGCTCGTCTGGCAGGCCAGGCGGGAGCGCACCGACGTCTTGAGCGCTGTCGCGCAGTTCGCGCCGTTCCTCCTCTGGGGCTACTCCGCGTTCGAAGCCAGTTGTCTGTTTCGCGGAGGCTGCTTTGGGCCGCCGAGCCCGCTGGGTCTGGTGCCGGACGGCTTGCGCACTCGCATGTTTCCCGTCGGCCTGGTGGTTGCGCTGGTGGTCGGGGTGCTGGGCTATGTCGTGCGTCAGTTCCCTGCCACGGATACCGACAAGCTGCTGGTCGCGCTGGGCGGCGTCGCCACCGCACGTTCGGTGGCCTCGGTCTGGCTACCGCGACTTGGTGTAGGGCCGACGCGCCAGCACCTCGAATCCGTCACAGTCGCGCTTTTCGTCGTAGGCGCGGGGAGCATTGTTCGGGTTCGTGCCGGCCTGCGAGGTAAAGCAGGCACGGCGTCGACTGCGTCGCCGACAGATCGCCGGTCGGCCACGCTGGAGTGAAGCGAGCGGTTCGAACCAGCGGTTTGCGGCTAGATCGTCGACTCGGCCGAAACGCTGGCCCCTTCCACCGGGCAGTAGGTCCGATCAGCTGCCGCGACTGGTCCGAGCGCTATCAGCACCGGCGCAACGAGCATGGAGAGCGCGGCGAGATAGCCGACTGCTGACAGCCATCTCGGTGCCGCGTCCCGCTGCCCGGTGAGACGCAGGACGCGAGCCATCGTGTCGCCGCCGTTGGCCGGCAGTGCGCCGGCCGGCGCACGCGCGGTGCCTAGCCGCAACAACGCATGCGCTACCGGCAGCCCGCCGTGCTCACGACGCGCGGCGTCGTCAGCGAGCATCTCTAGCAGACGCCCGACCTCTTGGCGGGCATCGCGGAAACCCGAAATCCGCGGCGCCGCTGCGCACAGCGCATCGATGCCGGCCAGCACCAGCGCGTGCCGGCCGCGTAGATGGGCCCGCTCGTGGGCGACCACCGCGTCAAGTTCGTCGGGAGTCAGTCGCGCGAGCGCTCCTTCGGTGACAACGACGTGGCCTGGCCGGCCCGGCACGCAGTAGGCAATCGCCACTGGCGAGTCGACGACGACTGTGGCGCCGACGTGCGGCCTGGCTACCAGCGCGAGCAGCGCGCGATGCCTTACCCGTTGACGCCGAGCTTCGTGCAGGCTGTGCGCCAAGGACCAGAGGAGCCGGATCGACATGGCAACAAACAGAGCCAATCCCAGCGCCGCCCCCGCCAGCCCCCCTGGAGAGCGGTAGGCGTGTTGCAGCGCCAGGAGGCACAGTCTGAAACTCTCCGCGAGGTCGCGACTCAGCTCGGGCAGGAGCACCGCGAGTGCGAGCGCGGCGAGTAGAGCGGATGCGGTGGCGGCGGCGAGTGTGACCTGCCACAGGACGGTCCCGACTCGAGGAGCGCGGTCCAGTGGGAGCCGACGTAGCAGGGCCGGCACCGCTGTCGCGAACAGCACAGCGAACGCCCCGAGGACGACGACGCTGATCACCTGCGTCGCTGTTTGCGGGCGGCGCTGGCGAGCGCTCGACGAATTGCGTCCGCTTCCGCGGGCTTCATGTCGTTAACGAAATGCACCAGCGCAGCCGAGCGGTCGTCGGCATTCGCGAGCGCTTCGACCATCAGCGCGGCGGTGTGTTGTTCACGAGTGAGCACGGCGGAGTAGATGTAGGCCTTGCCGTCCAGTTGCCGACGAAGCAGCCCTTTGCGGGCAAGCCGCTCCATGATCGTCATCACGGTCGTGTACGCGATCGTCCGTTCCGCTGCCAGCTCCTCCAGCACGTCACGTACTGAAACAGGGCGCGCCCATGCCCACACCCTTTCCATCACAGTGCGTTCGAGCTCGCCGAGCTGCGCCATCCGCGTGGCCGTCCTTCCTGGTCTCGGCGGATTCTACGGTCGGCGGAGCGAGTTCCCAGTACGACTTGGCGTCGTAGCATGCGAGGGTGAGTCTCGCAGCGTTGGCCTCCTCCGGGATCCAGACGACCGTATTGAGCGGCTCGCTACTGCTGGCGATGCCGCTGGCGCTTGCCGCCGGCGCCGTCTCGTTCTTCTCACCCTGTTGCCTGCCGCTGGTGCCGGGCTACCTCTCGCTGGTGACGGGCCTGACCGGCGAGGAACTGGCCGCCGGCGCGGATGGCGGGGGCGTCGCATCGGCGGGTGGGAGCAGCCGGGCTCGCGTCGTTACCGGCACAGCGCTGTTCGTGCTCGGCTTCGCGGTCGTTTTCACTTCCTACGGCGCGCTGTTCGGCGGCCTGGGCTTCGTGCTGCTTCGCCACCAGACAGTGATCAACCGCGTGTTCGGCACGATCACCATCCTGCTGGGACTGACCTTCCTCGGTGTCTTCTCCCGCTTCGCGTTCACCGGCCGCGAGTTCCGTATCCACCGCTCACCGCGCGCCGGGCTTCTCGGCGCGCCGATGCTCGGCGTTCTGTTCGGCGTCGGATGGACGCCGTGCATCGGACCGACCCTCGCGGCGGTACTCGGGCTGTCGGCGGCCTCGGGGACGGCGCTGCGCGGGGCGCTGCTCGCGTTCGGATACTCCGTCGGCCTGGGTCTTCCGTTCTTGGTGGCCGGGCTGGCGTTTCGCAAGGCCGCGCGCGCGTTCGCGGTCGTTCGCCGGCACTACGTCTGGGTGCTGCGCGCTGGCGGGACACTGCTAGTCACAATCGGCGTGCTTGAGGCGACCGGTGTGTGGGCGTCATTGATCGCGCGTCTGCAAGGGGTGATCAGCGGCTATGCGACGCCGCTCTGACCCCCGCTCACGTCGGCTGACCGCCGTGGTAGCTGCCACAGCACTACTCCTGGCTGGCTGCGCATCCAGCCAGCACCGCCCGGCCGTCGGCCAGTCGACGACGCTGCCGGTGATGGCCACCGACGCGTGCGCCACCGCTGCGGCAACCAATGCAGGCATCTCGGCGGGTGGCCTACCGGCGCTGACCTTCGACTGCCTGGGGCACCCCGGGCAGGTCACCTTGAGTGAGTTGCGCGGCGTACCGCTGATCATCAACCTGTGGGCATCATGGTGCGTGCCGTGCCGCGACGAGATGCCTGCCTTCGAGCGCCTGCACCGAGCAATGCGCGAAAAAGTATCGATTCTCGGCGTCGACACGAAAGACGACGAGGAGTCGGCGCGCGCCACGATCGCGGCAACGGGCGTCAGTTACGCCAGCGTTGCCGACCCCCGCGGTGACCTTCGCGCGGACCTGAAGGCCGTCGGGCTTCCCGTAACGTTGTTCGTCGCCGCAGACGGCCTGATCCTCGAGCAGCACCTAGGCCAGCTCAGCGAGCAGGACATGCGGCAGCGGGTCGTCAAGCACTTTGGCATCACCAGTCCCGACTCGTAAATGCTGGCTATTTGTCGGGAAGCGATTGCCGCTGCTCCTAATGCCAGATGGACGGCCGCCGCCTTAAGCCGACTGGGCGAACGGTCGAGAAGCAATGGTGATGTCAGCTGTGCGGCCGTGGCGTGAGAACCGCGTATCAGCGCGTCGCCGGGTGGCACGAGCGGGCGCCCTCGTGCTGTCTTGGGCGCTCATCGTCGCGACTGTGCCATAGAACCTCCGGAGGGGATGGGCGAGCAATCCAGCGCGCATTCGCCGCACCCGGCGCAAACCGACTGGTAAAAGGGGATGGGCGACGGCTACCCGTGGTCCGAGGTCTGGGCGTCGAACCAGTCGTGCATGCCTTGTACCAGTTGCGGCTCCGTCGAGCTGAACGTCAGCCTGGCGCCGTCACTGGTGCTGGCGTACTCGACCCGGACTCGAGACGCGCCGGCCCGGAGCGCCGCCAGGCCAGGCATGTCCATGCCGTGTATTGCTGCCGGGTCGTCGAAGTCTCCGCGGGCGAACTTGGTTCGTTCGTTCTGCAAGTGCCCCCGGATAAGCTCGATTTGTTCGGTGTCTGCCGGGTCGTTTGCGGTGACACTCTCAACGCCGCCGGTGCCGTTCTTTTCAAAGACGTGGGTCGTCTTGTTGAGGTCGAACGGCATGACCGCCGCGCCTTTGGCGGCGACGTCCGCACGTCGGGCTTCAACTTGGCTGTCGCCGCGCGTCGCCCACCAGAGTGATCCGGCGGCCACCAGCAAGGCGGCGAGCGCGACAGCAATTACTGGTCGGGACCGCCGAGCGGCTTGTTCCCCAGGCATGCCTGGTGCAGCGGCGCTATTCATTGGCTGCCTTCGTGAGGGTTCGTAGCGCGCGCACGACAGCCGGCTGTTCGGCCTTTGGGATGCGATCGAGAAGTCGCGTGAGCCGCGTGTGCCGCGCGTCGGCGACGGTGGCCGCTAGGCGCTTGCCGGAGGTCGTGAGGGTTAGCTGCACGATGCGGCCGTCCTCGTAGCGACCCCGGTCGCGGTCGATCCAGCCGCGCTCCTGGAGTTGGCCCACCAGCCGGCTGACCGTGCTCTTGGAGAGATTCAGCGCAGCGCCGAGTTCGGATTGTGTCAGTCCGCCGGGAGCAGCCAACTCGGTCAGCGCGTGCGCCTGCGAAATCGACATTGGCATGCCACACGGGGTGGTGTCGCTGCGCTGGAGCCCGAACTCGCGGACGAATCCCAGAACAGCGTCTTGAAACTCGCTCGCGGCGGGGCCGCCCGCTGCCGCGAATCGCGTGTCGGTCGCCGTGGATTGCATAGTTCGATCATACAACTATCTAGTTCGATGAGACAACTTCCCGCCTGCTTTGCCGATCGCAGGAGCGCCTCGTCCTCGCTGGGGCGAGAGAGGCCGTGATCAGGTGCACGACCGCTTCATCGTCGAGACTGCTCGGTGCCTGCGTCCGGGGAGGACGTTGAACGGTGGCCCGACGAATACGCACGGAACGAGCAGCCCGCAGCGTCGCTGCGTCATCGAGGACGCTCGATACGGCTCCGGTCGATAGCGTTGACACGGATCTGCTCCGACACACTTTGGCCAAGACAACGACTAGCCGGCGGAAGCCCGCCTGCGGTGCAGTGCGTGCAGGCACGTGAGGAGCGCGTACCGATTCCAGAGCGCTGGGTCACCCAAGTCTGGATGTGCAGCTGGCGTTCGGAACCGAGGCTCTGTTGGCGCCGTCAAAGGCGCGTAGTCCTATCGCTGGAGGGCGCATGAGGGTTGCGGCAGTTGCGGTGATGATCGTGGCGCTCTCGGGTTGCGGCTCTCGCCAAGCTGGTGTCGAAGCAGCGGGAGCGAGCGTGACGAGCTCTGCAGCCGTGTCCAACAAGACGTCGGTGGCGGCGCTGAACGGTACGAGTACTGCCGCGGTCGTCTCGCCGTCTGCCAACCTGTATGCAGGGCCCTTGTACGTGCCGGTCACGGATCCTGGAAATCCTGACGTTCGCGTTCGCGCCGGTGCGGCGGCCGGGGCGCTCGAGTGCTCCGGCGCGCCGTATCTGGGGGAGAGCAACGCATCCGACGGCGGTGACGACAGCCAGAGCGCGCTCGAGGATTTCCTCACGTCGCCGGGGTTCCGGCTGCCGAGGAGTGGATACCGAGTCGAGCGCGAAGAGCCAGGGCGGGTGCTCTTCTCTTATGACGTCGCCGGCAAGACGAAGGTGGCGATCGTCGTCAGTGACGCCGAACGGCCGGGCTTCGAGCGTGGCTGGCACGTCGAATCGTTCGCCGACTGCAACCCCGCAGAGTGGCCAGAGGCGGTAAGCGCCGAAGTCGGAGTCCAGGTGTGGACCGACGCCAACGGTGACCGCGTGCCGACGACGATCATCGAGTCCTCGCAAGGACCTGAGCACTGCAACTGGCAGACCGCGACGTTCCTCTACCTCGACAAGCAGTCCTTCATCCGCGATCCGGAAGGCGTCCTTTCCGGCACGAAGTTCCGCACGACGTTCGACCCAGATACGACCTTGCCAGCGGACGCGACCAATACCGGCTACCGGCTCGGCGATCGGGCGCTGTGGCTCGCCGTCGACAAGACGGCCGCGTACGTCGTCACCGGCAACAAGGTCGAACGCTGGCCGGCGCCGACAGAGCAAGTTGGCTGCGCGTGACGGCCAACACTCGAATCCCGCCGGCGCTGCCAAAGCGGTCGAGGCGGCTCAAAAGAGCGCCGACGCACGCCGCACGACGTTAACGCGGCATCGCAACGAGACGGGTGCTCGCAAGGGTCGGGGGAAGGCCGTCCGCGACTAGCGCGGCGCCCGCAGCGGGGGAGTGAAGGCGAGCCGTACGTTCGGTGCTCCGTCTGGAATCTCGTCGGCCGGCCAGCGCGCAGTGGCCGCGTAGTGCGCACCGTCGAGCACTAGGTCGATCTCGTAGGTGTACGGCCCCTTCCCTAGCGCGGCGACGCCCGGTATCGGACCGCCCTTGATGGCAGGCAGGAACCTGGGGGCGTCCCACGACACAGTGCCTTCAACCTGCACGGGGACGGGACGATTCTTGTCGTGCTCGGCGTTCAGCGTCACAGCTTTGCCGTCGCTAGACCGCACGGTGATCCCGGCGCTCGCGGTGCGCGGGGTTGTCGCGAGGTTGGAAATAAAGAGCTCGACTCCGTACATATCGATCCGGTCTTGGGTGCCGGATAGAACGCTGAGTCTCGCTTCGGGCTGGGGGAGGGGACCTGCTGCGGTGGTCGTCCAGCGGAAGCCGGTACTCAGGTCGCCTTGCTTTTCGCCGCGTCCGAAAATGTGCACGTCGTAGGCGCCCGGTCTGCCGACCGGTCGTAGCGTGAGGCTGCCGTCGCTGGACCGGCTGACGGCCGCGTCCTGCGAACGGTCCAGCGGTTTGCCCGCCGCGCGGAACGACGCCGTGAAAGTCCACCCGTCCAACGGGTACTTGTCGAAAGTGACTTCACGAGCCGCCCCAAGGTCGGGCAGCGGGTCGGCGTCGGGCCCGTCCTGGCAGCCCGATAGGAAGCAGTAGCTGCTCGGCCGCAATTCGACGGCGCGCGACCCGGCGTGCGCTGCCAGACCCGGCGGCGCCTCGGGTCCGGTTTCGCGTCCGCTTGCGGTTGTGTCTGACGCAGCCGAGTCAGCGACGCCGGCAGCTGTTGCCGAATCGGCTCGGTCGGCGCTCGCGTGGGCGAGGCGACTGTGGAGCTACCTGGCCCTGCTACATCGCTGCGTCCGCACGCGGCCACGCAAAACACGAGCACGGTAGCCGCGCGTGCGACGTGGTGTCTCATGGCGCTTGGACGCTATCCGCAAAGCTCCGGTTCCGGGGTCTGCGCAAATGCTATTGGGGCAGGAGCTCTCCGGTTCTGCGCATATCGCCGGCGGTGTCATCCATCAGGACATCGGCGACACGTCTCTCAGGACTGGGAGACGGCAGGGCGAAGGTTTTGGTGTCCGGTCATGGACATCGCCCGGCTCGTCCTCACCGCGCCCGTCCGGCCCATGCCGAGCACTCGCGCGGCGCGCACCTCGATCGCCGGGGTGCGCCTGCGGATGAGGACGATCTCGGTACACCGGCAACGCTTTCGGCAACGATGTCGGCAACCCTGCGCCGTATTCTCCGGCTGGGTGACCGGGCTGACGCCAATCGAACTTTGACTGGTGGATGCTCGCCGAAGAAGGGGCGCGATTCCCATGCGCGGCAAAGGTGAAGGCTCCATCTACCGCGACGGTGACGAGTGGCGCGGATACGTGGATCTCGGATGGGTTGCCGGCAAGCGTCGGCGCTAGTATGTGCGCGGTCGTACGCGACGGGAAGTTGGCGACAAGATCCGCGCCGCGACCATCGCCCGGGACTCAGGCAGTCTTGTTGTCATCCAGGCCGGTCAGTCAACGGTTGCCGAGTGGATGACGTTCTGGCTCGAGTCGATCGCGTCGGCCAAGGTCCGCCCGTCAACCCTCCACACCTACGGCGGTTATGTCCGTAACCGCATCAATCCAGCCCTTGGGCGTCACCGTCTCGACAAGCTGCAACCGGAGCACCTCGAGGCGTTCTACCGCGCCAGTCTCGATGAAGGACTCGCGCCGGCAACCGTGCTGCAGATGCACCGCATCCTCTCGAGGGCGCTGAAGGTTGCGATGCGTCGTGGCCGCGCACCGCGCAACGTCGCGACCCTCGTTGACGCCCCCACTGTCCACCGGACCGAGGTTGTGCCCCTTACTGCGACCGAGGCAAAGCGCGTACTCACGGCGGCGAGCAGCGAGAGGAACGCGGCCCGCTGGTCTGTCGCACTCGCGCTTGGGCTTCGCCAGGGTGAGGCGCTAGGTCTCACCTGGGAAGACCTTGACCTCGCCGCCGGCACTGTGACGATCCGCCGCGCGTTACAACGACGACCTGGCGGCGGCCTCGTCTTCGTCCAGCCGAAGAGCCACGCAGGACGGCGCACGATCGTCATTCCGCTGCCGCTCGTCAGCGCCCTGCGTCGGCAGCTGCAGGCTCAACGAATCGAGCGACTGTCGGCAGGGCAGCTGTGGACTGACGCAGGCGTTGTCTTCGCGAGCCCGATCGGAAAGCCGATCGACCCGAGAGCGGATCATCGGTCGTGGCAGCTGCTTCTCGACCGAGCCGGTGTCCGCCGCGCGAGGCTTCACGACGCCCGCCACACTGCCGCGACGCTCCTCCTCGCGCAGGGCGTGCCGGCTCGTGTTGCGATGCAGATCCTTGGCCATAGTCAGATCGGGCTGACCCTAGGCACGTACAGCCACGTCATTCCAGAGCTCGCCCACGACGCGGCAGCACGGATGGCCGAAGCGCTTTGGGATGACCCGGAAATCCCAAATAGCAATGGATTGGCTGCCACTTTGGCTGCCAGAGCAGACAGCAGGGGAGACGATCCGAAGATCATCTCCCCTGTGACCTGGGCAAATGCAGTGCGCCGCCAGGGACTTGAACCCCGAACCCGCGGATTAAGAGTCCGCTGCTCTG
>JBDTYE010000025.1:0-22745 GCA_040005895.1 Actinomycetota bacterium
GCTGTTCGGCACGGCCTGTAGCAAGAAGAAGGCCTCGACCGCCGCCAGCTCGGCGGCGAGCGTGGCGAGCTCGGCGGCCAGTGCAGTGAGCTCGGCGGTCGCGCCCAGTTCCTCGGCGGCGCCGGCCAGTTCTTCGACTGAGTCGGCGCCTTCGTCGAGCTCATCGGCGGCGGAGTCTTCGTCCTCTCCGGCCGCTGGGGGGGCTGACACGCCGGTGATCGTGGGTCTGGTGACCAAGACCCTGACGAACCCGTTCTTCTTCGCGATGCAGAAGGGCGCGGAGAAGGCGGCCGCCGCCCAGCCGGGAGTGAAGCTGCTGACCGGTGCGGGGACGAGCAACAGCGACAATGCAAGCCAGGTCACGGTGGTCGAGAACATGATCAACGCCGGCGCCAAGGGGATTCTGCTCGTCCCCGCCGACAGCAAGGCGATCGTTCCGAGCGTGAAGAAGTGGCGCGACCAGGGCGTGGTGATCATCGCGCTCGACACCCCGACCGAGCCGCTCGACGCGACCGACGGCTTGTTCGCGACCGACAACTTCAAGGCGGGCGTCGGCATCGGCCAGTACGCAAAGGCAACCTTTGCGGGCAAGCCGGCCAAGATAGTCACGCTCGACATCCCGAAGGCCATCTCGGTCGGCTACCTGCGGCACAACGGTTTCCTCAACGGATTCGGTGACGCGAGCATCACCGCGGACACGAAGGAGCAGAAGAACACCAAGGACGTCGTGTGCGAAGGCGACAGTGGGGGCGACCAGGCAATGGGCCAGAAGGTCATGGAGACCTGCCTGCAGAAGAACCCTGATGTCAACCTCGTCTACGCGATCAACGAGCCGGCAGCGGTCGGCGCCTACACCGCACTGAAGGCCGCCGGCAAGGAGAAGAATGTCCTCATCGTCGCGGTCGACGGCGGCTGCGCCGGCGTCAAGGCGATCCAGGAAGGCAAGATCGCGGCGACTTCGCAGCAGTACCCGCTGAAGATGGCCCAGATCGGCGTCGAGGCGATCGTGAAGGCCGCGCGCGGCGGTGCGAAGCCGTCGGGGTACACAGACACGGGCGTCAACCTGATCGCCGCGAAGCCGGTGGCTGGTGTGGAGTCGAAGGACGTGCAGTTCGGTCTCGACAACTGCTGGTAGGCAACCTGTTGCCTCAGCGCGGTTGATGCGTAACGGTGGGTCCGGCAGCACATGCCGGGCCCACCGCAGTCAGGCCGGGCCAGTCCGTCTCTACGGCAGCCGTTAGGAGTCGACGTGACCGCCACCGCAACAACGCCTGGTGAAGTTGCTGCCGACACGCGCCGGCGGATCTCGGTCGGCAGTGTCATCTCGACCCTCGGGCCGCTGATGGCATTGCTGCTCGCGTGCGCTTACTTCAGCGTGAAGTCGGATCGCTTCCTGACCGGCAACACGCTTTCGCTGATCGTCCAGCAGACCGCGGTCGTCGGCGTACTCGCGATCGGCCAGACGATCGTGATCCTGACGGGCGGCATCGACCTGTCTAACGGCGTCATCATGGCGTTTGGCAACATCATGGTGACCAGGCTCGCGGTCGTGTCCGGCTTCAATCCCTACGCCGCAATCGCGATAGCCCTGACCGTCACGACTCTGTTCGGGCTGACCAACGGAGTGCTCGTGACGGCGCTTCGGCTGCCACCGTTCATCGTCACTCTCGGCATGTACAGCATCGCGTTCGCACTGACGCGGATCTACGGGCACCAGCAGAGCGTGCCAAACCTGCCCTCTGAGCTGACCTGGCTCGGCAAGACGTTTGACGTCGGCGGCACCGCCGTTTCGTACGGGTCGATCCTCATGCTCGCGCTGTTCGTGATCGCGTGGTTCGTGCTGCGGCAGACGGCTGCCGGCCGGCACGTCTACGCGCTCGGCGGTAACCCGGAAGGCGCACGCCTGTCCGGCATCCGCACCAGGCGCGTCCTGCTCTGCGTCTATGCCAGCGCCGGCTTCTTGTACGGGATCGCCGCGCTGTTGTTGGTCGCCAGAACCCAGGTCGGCGACGTGAATGCCGGGCTGACGGACAACCTCGAGAGCATCACCGCGGTCGTGATCGGCGGGACAAGCCTGTTCGGTGGCCGCGGGACCGTCATCGGCACGCTGATCGGAGCGTTGATCGTCAGTGTTATCCGGGCCGGACTCACCCTCACCGGAGTCGAACCGACGTACCAGGTGCTGATCACAGGCATCCTCGTCATCGCCGCGGTGGGCGTCGACCAGTTCGCCAGGCGGCGGTCGGCATGACGGCGACCGAGGAGAGCAGACAGTCACCCGAAGCCGACGGTCGGACCCCGATCCTGCGGGCCCGCGGACTCGTCAAGAGCTACGGCAGCCTCATGGCCCTGGACGGCACGGACTTCGACCTGTATCCGGGCGAGATCCTGGCCGTCATCGGTGACAACGGCGCCGGCAAGTCCAGCTTGATCAAGGTCTTGTCTGGTGCCATCACGCCGGACGAGGGCACCGTCGAGCTCGATGGCAAGCCGGTGCGTTTCAGCAGCCCTGTCGACGCGCGGCGGGCCGGGATCGAAACCGTCTACCAGGACCTCGCCGTTGCACCCGCGATGGACATCGCGGAGAACCTCTTCATGGGCAGGGAGGTGCGCCGGCCTGGCGTACTAGGCTCGGTTTTCCGGATGATCGACAAGAAGCGCATGGCCGCCGAATCGCGGGCTCACATGTCCGATCTCAAGATCGGCATCCGTTCGATGAAGCAATTGGTAGAGACGCTGTCCGGCGGGCAGCGGCAGGGCGTCGCCGTGGCGCGCAGCGCGGCGTTCGCTCATCACGTGGTGATCATGGACGAGCCGACCGCAGCCCTGGGTGTCAAGGAAACCGGCATGGTGCTCGATCTGATCCGCAGCGTCCGTGACCGCGGCCTGCCCGTCATCCTCATCAGCCACAACATGCCGAACGTCTTCGAAGTCGCGGATCGCGTGCACATCCAGCGGCTCGGCCGGCGTATCGCCGTCATCAAGCCGCACGAGTTCACCATGTCGGACGCCGTCGCGATCATGACCGGCGCGATGGCGGGCGAAAAGGTCACTGACGAGAAGATCGTCGACCCCACGTAGCCGGGAGGCTCTATGACGTACGACGCCACCCGGTCGATCGAAGGGACTGTCTCGGTGATCACCGGCGCCACGGCCGGGATCGGCGCGGCAACGGCAACGGCGCTGGTCGCGGCCGGCGGCCGGGTCGTGCTCGCCGGACGACGCGCTGAGCGGCTCGCCGCGATCGTCGACGAGTTGGGTGAAGACAGCGCGCTGCCGATGACAGGCGACGTACGGGATCCGCACTTCAACGAAGCACTCGTCGCTGCCGCCGTCGACCGGTGGGGTCGACTCGACACAGTGGTCCCGAATGCCGGGATCGGTTCCTACGGCGGCATTCTCGCAATGGACGACGAACTGGTCCGCGAGATGGTGGACACCAACTACCTCGGGACGATCTGGAGTGTGCGGTCGGCGGTGCGTCAGTTCCGCAAGCAGGGCGAGGGCGGCGACATCGTGATCATCGCCTCAGCGGCCGGCTTTCGCGGCTGGGCGAGCGAAGCCGTGTACGCCGGCACCAAGCACGCCCAAGTCGGCCTCGGCGGCAGCCTGGATCGCGAGCTGCGCGCCGAAGGCGTGCGCGTGACGCTCATCTGCCCCGCCGGGGTGGCCACCGAATTCGCGATCGGCGCCGGCCGCGAAGCGGGCTCAGCCGTACTCGACACCTACCTGCGCCCCGAGGATGTCGCGCACGCGGTGCAGGTCGTCCTCGAGCAGCCGAGGTCGGTGCGTACGACGATCTGGCAGCTCTGGAGCATGGAACAGGACAGCTGACCTGAGCGGAGTTTGAAGGGCGGTCGACGTTCGGTCAGCCGTCGCCGCAACCCTCCAGCACGGTCATGTACCAGCCACTGCGCTGGGCCGGCGCGACGGTGAACTGCGCACTGCCCTTGCCGTCTCCGTTGGCATCGTGGCCGTGGGCAGTCGGTGGGACAGCGTGGGTGAAGGTGCAATCGAAGTCGTGCCGCACCTTGTTGGCGACGCACGTGTCCAGCTTGAGGCTGGTCGCCTCGGTGGTCATCCCGAGCAGCGCTTGCCGGGCGGCTTCGACGGTGACCCGCTTGAGCGCCGTGACGTCGTAGCAGTTGTATGCCTTCGTCAGAAAGGTCATTGCTTCTTCGGGGGTGGCGAAGTGCGGAATGACCTTCGCCTTCGTCGTCGGCAGCTGACACTTCTCGCTCGGCCAGGACGTGGGCGCTACCCCTGGTGGGGACCACTGCACCGGGGATGCAACGGCTGATGGCGAAGGAGAAACCGAGGTCGGCGACACCGAGGGTGCCGGCGAAAGCGGCATTGAGGACCGCGTCGAGGTCGAGACCGGACTCGGAGCCGGAGTCGAACTCGGAGTCGGGGAGTTTGAGTAGGTGACGGTCGCCGGCGACGAGGTCGCGGAGGTGGTCTCGGAGGTCGCCACCGTCGACGACGCTGACTGTGCCGCATCTATCGACTTGTGCGCGCAACTCACCGTCAGCAGCAGACCGGCCACGGCGGCGTACCGCATCCGGCGGTCGACGGGAACGTGAGTCACGGCAGTGCGATCGCCCGGATCGGCGGGAGGTCGGAGGCCATCTGCGCCCACTTCACCCCGCTGTCGTCGCTGACGTAGACCGATCCGTTCGGAGCTCCACAGACGACGGTCTCGTCCCAGGCGGCCAGACAGTGGGTGTCGACGTTTCCGGTGAACCAGGTCGGCAGCCCGCTCTCGCACGGGATGAAGCGGTCGCCGTCGATTGCCATCCGGTAGAGCGCGGATTGTTCTCCCTCGGGACCCGAAGATGCCGACACCACAAGGGTTTCGCCCGAAACGGCGACCGCGCGACAGTACTTCGAGTGCAGGCCCGCCGTGATGACGTCCCAGGTCTCGCCTTCATCGGTCGTGATCGCGACACCGGAGCCGCATGCGGCGACCACCGTCTGCGCGAAGTCGGGGACCGTGCTCAGCTGGTGCACGTCCCAGTCGATGTCGAAGGGGGTCGGTACCCACGTCGTTCCGCCGTCGCGGCTGAGGAGGATCCCGCCGACGTGCGCGCCGACGTACATGACGCCCTCGTCGTCGATGTCCATCGACCGGATCGCTGCCGGCGCGCCCCAAGGGGTGTACCAGGCGTCGCGGCCCTCGACCTCGTCGAAAGCCTTCACCACCTTCACCTCGGGACCGCGAACGATGAACAAGCGCGCGGTCTCGGTGCCGATCCAGATGTCGTCACCGTCGAGGAGCAGGCACGTCGGCGAATCGATGCCGAGTTCGTCGAGCTCGGCGGCGCCGTCGTCGTCGATGCTCCACAGCGTGCCGCCCTCGGCCAGCGCGATGCTGCCTTCGTCGGTTGCCACGACTTGGAGCATCGGACCAGCCGCGAGCAGCTCGGGCTCGTCATCGTCGGTGAGGAGGTAAAGCCCGTCCTCGGTCGCCGCAAGTACATCCATAGCGACACGCTCCTTTCGTCGGCAACAGGCATCATGTCGGAATGACGTCCGCCGCGCTGTTCGAGTTGGCCGGCGTCGCGACCACTCGCGGTGTCGGCGAGGCGCACGTGCACCCGCTTTCCGCGGTGTCAGCGACCATCCCCTCGGGCGGCATCACCGTCGTCGTCGGGCCTTCAGGTGCGGGCAAGAGCACGCTGCTGCGGCTGCTCAACCGGATGGAAGAGCCGACCAGCGGCGTCGTCTCGCTGCGGGGGCGTGCGTTGCCGATGTACGACGTGCTGGCGCTACGCCGCGAGGTCGGCCTCCTCCTTCAGGTGCCGACCCCTTTTCCGGGCACTGTCCTCGACAACCTGAGGACGGCCGCGCCGCACCTGTCCGAAGCCGATGCATCCGGTTTGCTCGAGCGGGTGATGCTGTCTCCGTCGATGCTCTCCCGGGATTCGCTGAGCCTGTCCGGCGGCGAGGCACAGCGCATGTGCCTGGCTCGCGCGCTCACCTTGTCGCCCGACGTTCTGCTGCTGGACGAGCCGACGTCGGCTCTCGATCCGTTCGCCACGGCTGCGGTGGCGGAGGTCGTGGTGCGGCTCGTCGCTGACGGCATGTCGGCGGTCTGGGTCTGCCACGATCAGCCGCTCGCGCGCCGCGTCGGGACGCATGCACTCGTCCTCTACGGCGGCACGGTTGTCGAACAAGGGCCCGCCGCGCAGGTTTTCGGCAGCCCGGCCGACGAACGGGCCCGCGACTTCCTCGGCAAACTGACATGAACATTCTTTCGGCCGCGGCCGGCGCACGGGCAGTGCCGCTCCCGTCATGGTGGGGCGTCGCACTGACGCTGCTGCTGGTCACCGTCGCCGGTGTCGTCATCGCTCGTGAACAACTCGGCCTCGAGCGGGATCTGGTCATCGCGGTTGTCCGCGCGGGCGTGCAGCTGATCGCGGTGGGCGCCGTGCTCCGAGTGCTGTTCGAGCACACCGGCGTGCCGGGCTCGCTGGCCTGGGTCGCGGGCATGGTGGTCCTCGGCGGCCGGACCGCAGGCCGCCGGGCCCGGGGCCTGCCGCACTCTGTTGCGGTCGCCACTGCGGGTCTGCTCGCTGCCGTCACGGCGACGCTCGGGTTACTGCTGGTGGCCCGGGTCGTCCGGGCGGAGCCGCGGGTCGTCGTACCGCTCGGCGGCATGATCGTCTCCGCCTCCATGGCCGGTACGACGATCGTGCTGGCCCGCATCAAGGACGAAGTGGCGTCGGCGCGGGCGCTGATCGAGGCGCGGCTTGCGCTCGGGTTGCCTGGGCGGGCGGCCTTCCAGCCGCACCTGCGACTCGCCCTGCGCAGCGCTCTCGCGCCGACTATCGACCAGACGAAGATCGTCGGGTTGATCGTGCTGCCCGGTGCGATGACCGGCCTGATCATCGCGGGGGTAGACCCGCTGCAGGCGATCCGCTACCAGATCATCGTGATGTACATGGGACTCGGCGCGGCGTCGATAGCCGGCCTCGTCTCGGCCCGGCTGATGACCCGGCAGCTCTTCGACGAGGCGCACCGCCTGCGCCGGTTGACGGACTCCGGGTGAATATTAGGCAGGCCGGTGCGACTTGTGTGAAATTGCGTACGCCGATCGGCACTGCGTGAGCGTGTGCGTTGTACCGAACTCCACACAAGTGGTGGAGTGGGCCGCATGACCCCATTCGATGACCTGCTCGGCGGCCCGCCGCCCACCCTTCTGCCGGCTGCATTCACCGAGGCCGAAGCGCAACTTGCGGCCGGGGCGGATCCAGCCGTAGTCGCCGCCCGCCAGCCCACGTGTATGGCGGCCTGGGCGGCGCTGGCAGATGCGGCGTACGCCGACGGGGCGACCATCGCGTCGTACGCCTATGCCCGGGTCGGATACCACCGAGGGCTCGACGCGCTGCGCAAGTCCGGCTGGAAGGGTTTCGGCCCGGTGCCGTGGAGCCACGAACCCAACCGCGGTTTCCTGCGGAGCCTGTATGCGCTCGGCCGTGCCGCCGGCGCGATCGGCGAGAACGACGAGGCCGACCGCTGCGTGACGTTCCTCGCCGACTGCGACCCGCAATCCGCCACCCAACTCAAGTAGCCCCCCCGGCCGCCGCACACGCGTTCACCATTCTGTAAGCCCCCCAAGGGCACCCACGGGACCGTGTTCGTGTTGTGCTGATGGGATGAAGCGCAGAAGGATTCTCTGGATCGGTGCGGTAGTCGGGGCAGCAATCGTTGCGATCGTGCTCGTCGTATTTCAACCGCAGAAACTGTTCATCGACAAGCGCGTGGACGAGCCACTTCCGGCCGCTGCTGTTGCCGCAATTCCAGAGCCAAGTCCAGCGCTGGAAGCCGGCGCGCCCGTTGCGCCGGCCGCCGGGCCGCAAGCAGCCTTGCCCGCTGCGACCGCGACGGCTTCGACGGCCCCATCGGGCTCGATTGCCCCCCGCGCGGCCGCAGTCGCGACCCGCGGTGCATTCCGCAGCCTGGCCCATCCCGGCTCCGGCAGCGCTTCGCTGTTGAAGGCCGGAGCGGCGTACGTCGTCCGGTTCGAGGATCTTGACGTCGAGAACGGACCGGACCTGCACGTCTACCTCTCACCGGCGGCGAGCGACTCGAACTCCTCGGCGTTCAAGAAGGACTTCCTCGACCTGGGCAAACTGAAGGGCAACAAGGGCAACCAGAACTACGAACTTCCGGCCGGAGCCGATCCCACCCGTTACAAGTCGGTCGTGGTCTGGTGTCAGCGCTTCAGCGTCGGCTTCGCGGTGGCCCCACTCAGTTAGCCGCGCTGCCGTAGCTTGCACTGCATGACGTTGCTCAAGCCGCCGGCGTTGAGGCCCGGCGATCGGGTGGCCGTGGTTGCGCCCGGCGGACCGCTGCAACGGCAGCCGCTCGAGCCGGGTATCGAGCTGCTCGCTTCCTGGGGTCTCGAACCCGTGCTCGGCGCGAGTGTGCGCACCCGGCACGGCTTCCTTGCCGGCAACGACGACGAGCGACTTGCCGACCTGCAGCGAGCGTTCGACGACGAGTCGATCCGCGGCGTCTTCTGCGCCCGCGGCGGCTACGGCACGGCCAGGATCGTGGATCGGCTGGAGCTGTCGGGTCTGCACCGCGCCCCCAAGGTCATCGTCGGTTACTCGGACGTGACAGCGCTTCATCTCCTGCTGCGTAACGAGTTGCGGCTCGTGACCTTCCACGGGCCCGTGCTTGCGCGCAGTTGGGAAACCGGCGGCTGGAGCGCCGAACGGCTGCGCCGTGCCGTCATGTCGACCGGACCACTCGGCGTTCTCGACCATCCTCCTGGCTACCCGCGGGTCGAGACGCTGGTCCCCGGGACGGTCACCGGACCTCTGGTCGGCGGCAACCTGACTCTGCTTGCAAGCTCGCTGGGTACGCCGACCGCCGTCGATGCGAGCGGCGCGATCCTGCTCCTGGAAGAAGTGCACGAGGCGCCGTACGCCGTCGATCACCTCCTCACGCAACTTCGGCGGGCGGGCGTTCTGCAAGCGGCGGCCGGTGTCGTCGTCGGCGAATGCGTACGTTGCGATGCGGGCCCGGACGACCCGCCCTCGCCACCCGTGCGCGACGTCTTCGCGGAAATGTTCGTCTCGCTCGGACTGCCGAGCGTGTACGGCGTCGCGTTCGGCCATGGCGCCGCGCAATTGACGGTGCCACTCGGCGTACAGGCAACCTTGGACGCAGCTGCCGGAACTCTTGAGGTTAGAGACGGCGCGACGAGTGGGTAGGTCGGTCATATGGCTGACAACACATGGCGGTCGCACGAGGAGAACCGCACGCTGCGGACCGCACAGAAGAATGATCTGCCGAACTCGCCCGCTGACGCCGATCAGATCCGCGACGCGCTCGCTCGATTCGACCGGGCGCGGCATGGGACGCGAATTCGCCAGCATTTACAAGAGCGGCCAGGCACCTCGGCGTCGAGGTGAGGGGGAACAGCTGGCACCAGCTGGGCAAGCCCTCCAGCTAGGCCGTCGCGCTGCGATCCGGTAGCCTTTTTCCGCAAGAGGCTCCGGGCGCTTGCAGCATTGCGCCGCCGGAGCCTTCGTGTTGTTCCCGGAAGGACCCCCGTATGCCTGCCGTCGTGATCATCGGCGCCCAGTGGGGCGATGAGGGCAAGGGCAAGGCCACCGACCTGCTCGGCGACAAGGTCGACTACGTCGTCCGATACCAGGGTGGCAACAACGCCGGCCACACTGTCGTCGTCGGCGGCGAGCTGTTCGCGCTGCATCTGATTCCGAGCGGCGTGCTCTCGCCCGAGGTCGTCCCGGTGATCGGCAACGGGGTCGTGGTCGACCCTGGTGTCCTGCTCCAGGAAATCGCATATCTCGAAGGGCGCGGAGTCTCCTGCGGCAAGCTGCTCATCAGCGCCAGCGCGCACCTGATCATGCCGCACCACCGGGCCCTGGACAAGGTCAGCGAACGCTTCCTCGGCAAGGCTCAGATCGGCACGACCGGTCGCGGAATCGGGCCGGCGTACGGCGACAAGGTGGCCCGGCAGGGCATCCGCGTGCAGGACCTTTTCGACCCCGGGATCTTTACCGCCAAGCTCGAACTCGCGCTTCGGGAAAAGAACCAGATCCTCACCAAGGTCTACAACCGCAAGGGCTTGCGGGTCGAGGACGTGGTCGAGGAATACCTCGGGTACGCCGAGCAGTTGCGCCCCTACGTCGCCGACACGTCGTTGGTGCTGCACCGGGCTCTGATGGACGGCAAGCTGGTGCTGCTGGAAGGCAGCCAAGGCACTTTGCTGGACGTCGACCACGGCAGCTACCCGTTCGTGACCTCGTCGAGCCCGACCGCCGGCGGCGCGTGCTCGGGCAGCGGCATCGGGCCGACGCAGATCACCCGGGTCATCGGGATCCTGAAGGCCTACACGACGCGAGTGGGCTCTGGTCCGTTCCCGACCGAACTGACCGACGACATGGGCGAGCGCCTGCGCAAAGTCGGCGGCGAGATCGGCGTGACCACCGGGCGACCGCGCCGATGCGGATGGTTCGACGCAGTGATCGCGCGCTACGCCACGCGGATCAACGGCCTCACCGACTTCTTCCTGACCAAGCTCGATGTCTTGTCGGGCCTGGACCGCATTCCGGTATGCGTCGGCTACAACGTCGGCGGCACCGTCGTCGACGAGATGCCCGTCTCGCAGACGGATTTCCACCACGCTGTTCCGGTCTATGAAGAGTTCCCGGGATGGAAGGAAGACATCAGCGGCGCAACGTCGTTCGAGGAATTGCCGAAGAACGCGCAGTCCTACGTCCGGGCCCTCGAAGAGATGAGCTGCACCCCGATCTCCGCCATCGGCGTGGGTCCCGGCCGCGAGCAGACGCTGCAACTCCGCGAAATGGTCTAGAGGGTTTGCCGCGTGCGAATCCTCGTCCTCGGTGCCGGCGCCCGCGAACACGCCCTGTGCGTGGCTCTCGTACGCGATCCGGCCGTGTCATCAGTCGTGTGCGCTCCGGGGAACGCAGGGACCGCGCTCATTGCCGACTCGATGTCGTGTGACCTCACCGACCCGCTTGACTGCGCGCGCGCAGCCACGACAGTTGCTCCCGATCTCGTGGTGGTGGGGCCAGAAGGGCCGCTCGTTGCGGGTGTGGCCGATCTGCTGAGGCAAAGCGGTTTCGCGGTATTCGGCCCGAGTGCGGCGGCCGCCCGGCTCGAGGGCTCGAAGGCGTTCGCCAAGGAAGTGATGACCGCCGCCGGGATCCCGACCGCAGCCGCATCCGTGCACACAACGGTCGACTCGGCACTGCGACAGCTCAAGGCGAGTGCGCCGCCGTACGTCGTCAAGTTCGACGGGCTCGCCGCCGGCAAGGGGGTGACGGTCACCGACGACATCGAAACAGCGCGGGCCGCGGTGCGCTATTCGTTGAGATCGCCCGGAGGCGCCCTTGTCATCGAGGAATTCCTCGACGGTCCGGAGGTCTCGCTCTTCGGCATCAGTGACGGCGAGACGGTGCTGCCGCTGCGTCCGGCGCAGGACTTCAAGCGGATCGGCGACGGCGACGCCGGTCCCAACACCGGCGGCATGGGCGCCTACAGCCCGCTGCCCTGGCTGTCGCAGCAAGCCGTCGACGACATCACCCGCAGTGTCCTCGAGCCCGCTGTCCGGGAGATGGCCACTCGGGGCACGCCCTTCTCCGGCCTGCTGTACGCAGGGCTGGCCATGACCTCGCGGGGTCCTCGCGTCATCGAGTTCAATACGAGGTTCGGGGACCCGGAAACCCAGGTGGTGCTGCCAGCCCTGCGTACGCCGCTCGCGGGCGTTCTCCTCGCGGCCGCCACTGGCGCTCTCAAGGGTGTCGCACTCGCATGGACCGACCAGAGCGCCGTCACAGTTGTCCTCGCCGCCCCCGGCTACCCGGGAACTGTGACCACGGGTGCGCCGATCACGGGGCTCGCCGAAGCGGAGGCGGTAGCGGGCGCCGCGGTACTGCACGCAGGCACCGCCTTGGAGGCCGGCACGGTCGTCACGGCCGGCGGCCGAGTCCTTGCCGTGGTCGGCACCGGGTCGACTCTCACGGAAGCCAGGGCGACGGCGTACGACGCGGCCGGCAAGATCCACTTCGACGGGATGCAGCTGCGGAGAGACATCGCGCTGGCAGCAGCGGACGACCTGCTGCCGCACCTCTGACCGGCCGGGCGTGCGCCGGGCAAGGCGAATTGGGCTACGGCCGCTCATGCGAAACAATCTGCCCGCCGCCCGACCAACCCACGAGGGGAAGACTGTGCCGGAGAATCCGAAGGTCGCGATCATCTACGGCTCACCGAGTGACCACGACGTGATGGCGCAGGCCGGCGCCATGCTCGAACGGTTCGGAGTCGCCTTCGACGAGATCTCGATCTCGGCGCATCGTGCCCCGCGCACCCTCGAGGCATGGCTGGCCGACTTGGAGCCGCGCGGTATCGAGGTAGTCATCGCGGGCGCCGGCATGAGCGCCGCGCTCCCGGGTGTCGTGGCCGCGCACACCGCGTTGCCCGTCGTCGGCGTACCGATCCGGGGAGGTGCGATGGACGGCCTCGACGCGTTGCTGTCGATCTCGCAGATGCCTCCCGGTGTCCCGGTTGCCTGTGTCGGCCTCAACGGCGCGACCAACGCCGCGGTCCTCGCCGTGCAGATCCTCGCGGTGGGCGACCCTGACCTGCGGGCCAAGATGTGGAAGTTCAAGGACGACTTCGAGCAGGCGGCGGCCCGTCAGTGATCGGTCGCTACACACTGCCCGAGATGGGACGCGTCTGGTCCGAGGCGCACAAGTACGAGCTGTGGTGCCGGGTCGAGACGCTGGTCCTCGAGGCGCACGCGGCAGCGGGCGTCGTACCCGCTGATTGTGTCGAGCCGGTACGCCGCGCAGCCCCACCGACCCCCGAAGCGGTCGACGAGATCGAGCGGGTGACGCAGCACGACGTCATCGCGTTCCTGTCCGCCTGGGCGGACAACACAGAGCCGCGAAGTGCTGCCGCCTACGTGCATTTCGGGATGACCAGCTCCGACCTTCTCGACACCGCTCTGGCGCTGCAGCTGGCTGACGCGACCGACCTGATCCTGGCCAAACTGAATGCAGTGATCGGCCACCTGCGCGACCTGGGACTGGCGCACCGCGAGACGGTTAAGGTCGGCCGCACCCACGGCATCCACGCCGAGCCGGACACCTTCGGCCACACGGTCGCCAACTTCGCGTTTGCCATGGCGAGGTCGCGGGATCGGCTGAAACGGGCGCGGGAGGCCATCGCCGTCGCCAAGATCTCCGGCGCCGTCGGCACCTACTCCAACATCGACCCGGCGGTCGAAAAGCAGGTCGCGGCGCAATTGGGGCTGACTCCGGCACCGGCAGCGACCCAGGTCGTCATGCGCGACGGCCTGGCCGAATGGGTATCCGCACTATCCATCGTGGCGACGGTGTGCGAGGCGATCGCGCTCGAAGTACGGCATGGCCAGCGCACCGAGGTGCGCGAGCTGCAGGAACCTTTTGCCAAGGGGCAGAAGGGTTCCTCGGCCATGCCGCACAAGAAGAACCCGATCCTCTGCGAGCGGATCTGTGGTCTGGCGCGCATCGTCCGCGCGCAGATCGTGCCGGTCATGGAAGGGATCCCGCTCTGGCACGAGCGCGACATCAGTCATAGCAGTGTGGAACGCGTCGCTCTGCCGGATGCGGCGATCGGCACGGACTACCTGCTGCACCTGACGACCCGGCTCGTCACCGGATTGGTCGTCGACGGCGTGCGGATGCGCAGCAATCTCGAGGCGACCGGCGGGCTCATCTACACCAGCGCCGTCCTGCTGGCGCTCGTCGAATCGGGACTCTCGCGCGAGGACTCCTACTCGGTCGTGCAGGCCGCCGCGATGGAGACCTGGCAGTCGGGGACGCCGTTCCGTGAGACTCTGCGCAAGCACCCGGAGGCGGCGGTGATCACCGACGCCGCTCTCGACGAGGTGATGCGCCCAGACCGGTACCTGGCCAACCTCGCACCTGTCTTCGAGCGACTCGGGAGCCTCGCGTGATCACTGGACTCGATCTCATCCACACCGGCAAGGTCCGGGATCTGTACGCCGTCGGCGACGACCAGCTGCTGCTGGTCGCGAGCGATCGCATCTCGGCGTACGACGTCGTGCTCCCGACCGCGATCCCGGACAAGGGAGCGGTGCTGACCGGACTGTCGCTGTGGTGGTTCGACCAGCTCGCCGACCTGTTGCCCCACCATGTCCTGGCGTCGCGAGTTGACGACTTCCCGCCGGTGCTCAAAGACCAGGCGGACGAAGTCCGTGGCCGTTCCATGCTGTGCAAGCGGCTCGCGATGGTGCCCGTCGAATGCGTCGCCCGCGGCTACCTGACGGGCTCGGGCCTGAAGGAGTACGAGCAGTCCGGCTCGGTGTGCGGCGTGCCCCTGCCGGCCGGCGACCAAGGCGCCGGTGGGCGAGCACGACGAGGCGATGACGTTCGATGACGTCGCCGACACGGTCGGGCAGCCGCTGGCCGAGCAACTGCGGGAGGTGACGATCGCGGTCTACCAGCGCGGGGTCGAGATCGCGGCGAAGGCGGGCATCATCCTCGCTGACACCAAGGTCGAACTCGGGCGTGACGGCGACGGTGTGCTCACCCTGGCTGACGAAGTGCTGACACCCGATTCCTCGCGCTTCTGGCCGGCCGGCACCTACCAGCCAGGCCGGGCCCAGCCGTCGTACGACAAGCAGTACGTGCGTGACTGGCTGAGCGCTAGCGGCTGGGACAAGCGCCCGCCGGCGCCTGAGCTGCCCGCCGAAGTCGTGGCGCAGACCAGGGCGAAGTACGTCGACGCCTACGAGCAGCTGACCGGTCGCTCCTTCGACGACTACCTGAGGGAGAGCTGACCCCATGGCGCGCGTCGTCGTCGATGTCACGTTGAAGCCCGAGATCCTCGATCCGCAAGGGCAGGCGGTGCTCAACGCGCTGCCCGCTCTCGGCTTCGGCGACGTACGCACCGTCCGTGTCGGCAAGCACTTCGAGATCGAACTCGACGGCGAGGTCGACGACGCGCGGCTCGTCGAGGTGCGCGCGATGGCCGAGAAACTCCTCTCCAACCCTGTGATCGAAGACTTCACCGTCCGGGCCGAGTAGGTGACCGACCCGGCCGCCGCGCAGCGGGTGGGTCAGGGCCGGCGGCCGATGGTGCGGCGGCCCTGGCCGCGGCTGCCGCGCTGGTTCGTAGCCGGCATCGCGCTGACGTCGGTGCTGGTCGTCGTCGTTCTGGGCTACGCCATCACGGTGCTCGCGCGATCCCCGCAGCCGGTGACTCAGCGGCGTACGCCGTCCAGCGCCGGCCTGTCGCACGACGTGGGCAAGTTCGAGTTCCGGGCGGAAGTCAGGCGCCCGGTGCCGTGCGGCGCGGTCAACGGGCTGGCGGTCGCGGGCGCAACGCAGGCGGACGCCGACCTGCTCGCGGAAGTCGTCGCCGGCATCTGCAAGAACATTCGAACTGTTGATGCCCCGGCAGAGGAACGTGTCGTTGCCGCTGCCAGGCTGGGCGCGACCATCGGTTTCGCTCAGTTCGAGCGCACCGGCGAGGACTCGACGACGGTCGTGGGCAATCCGCTGCGCGTCGCGATCAACACCCGTTTCTCATCCCGCGGTGGGCTGTTCAAGGGCTACCTCGCCGGCGTCGTACTGCACGAGTTGATGCACGCCGGCGGCCCCCCGCTGCCGGTGACGGCCGAGGAGGAGTACGCCGCCCGGTCGGCCGAGAACCAGTTGTGCGGGATCGTGCTCCCCAACACAGCGCTCGGCCGCTCGTGCGCCGACGCCCGCGCGATCGTCGACCTCGGCCGGGACGAGGCGCTCCGACGCTTCCGCGCCGCGGGTTACCCGTGACGTGGGGCCGCCCGCGCCAGCAACTGCCGGACGTTGGACCCCCAAACGTCACGTCCAAGCGGATGTTTGGGGGTCCAACGTCGGGGTCGGCGGGGCCGGTATCCTGGACGCACCGCACTTCGCCCGCGAGCTGTTCGGAGATTTGATGGCCACCCGCGTCGGTGTCGTGACGTTTCCCGGTTCCCTGGACGACCACCAGTCGCAGCGTGCCGTTGGCCTTGCCGGCGGCGAGCCGGTAGCGCTCTGGCACGGCGACAACGACATCAAATCGGTCGACGCGATCATCTTGCCCGGCGGATTTTCGTACGGCGACTACCTGCGGTCCGGCGCCATCGCCCGGTTCTCGGCGGTGATGGAGTCGGTCATCGACTTCGCCCGCGCCGGCGGCCCGGTCCTCGGAATCTGCAACGGCTTCCAGGTCCTGTGCGAGTCGCATCTGCTGCCGGGCGCGCTCGTGCGCAACGCCGGTCAGAAGTTCGTCTGCCGACCGCAGGAACTCAGGGTGCACAACACCAAGACCGCGTGGACGACGGCGTACGACGACGGGCAGAGCATCGTGATCCCGATCAAGAACGGCGACGGGCGATTCGTCGCCGACGAAGCGACCCTGGACGAACTCGAGTCCTCGGGCCGGGTCGTGTTCCGCTACAGCGACGGCACCCCGAACGGATCACTGCGCGACATCGCGGGCATCAGCAACGAGGGCGGCAACATCGTCGGGCTGATGCCACACCCGGAGTACGCCGTCGAGGCGCTGACCGGGACCGGGACGGACGGCCTCGGCTTCTTCTGCAGCGTCCTCGACTCGGTTGGGGCCATCACCCACTAACGGCGAAGCCCAGTCACAGCGCAGCCTGCTGCAGGCGCATGTGGGTGCGGATCCATTCGAAGTCTGCCTCGCGCGGCTTCTTGTTCATGGCGAATGTGACGTACGCGGTCCTGTTCAGGCGGAAGCAAACGGCAACGACGACGTACGCGTTGCTGGCAGCCCTGCCTTGTGACGCCCTGGCCGCTATGCCCTTGGTGTGCATGGCGACGGTTGCGAACTTCGCGCCCATCGCGGCTTCTGAGCTGTTCAGTTGGGCGTCGGTATATTGCCGGACCAGGCTCGTGTCGCGGAACTCAGTCAGCACCACAAAAATCGCGCGGTCTTGTTTGGGCG
The DNA here is from genome assembly GCA_040005895.1 of Actinomycetota bacterium. Lineage (GTDB taxonomy): Bacteria > Actinomycetota > Actinomycetes > BP-191 > BP-191 > JBDTYE01. The sequence continues at coordinate 17,008 of JBDTYE010000025.1, forward strand.
TCACCCATCCGTCGAGGTAAGCGCGTTGCAGGCCGCCGGATCGCAGGGCCGCCCCGGTTATCTGGCCCTTGCTGAGTGAAGCGAATGCCTCCGGCGTCAGACCGCCCGAATTCAAGCCCTTGAGGTGCTGGTATGAGCCATCGGGCACGACCACGCGGCGTCCCAGCGCGGTGTACGAAGCGGTTTCTGCGACGGGAAGCGGCGGCCGGTGGTTCAACTTCTCGAATTGTTTGCCTGCGTCGGCGAGCCCAGGATGCAGGACGCGGCTGTCGAATTCTCGCCAAGCCACGAATCCGCCGGCGAAACCGAGCAGTACGCCGATGACGATCAGCAGCATGCCGCCCGCGCCAAGGCGGCGCTTCGGACGCGAAGGCGCCAGGAATCCGCCGACCGGCGACTGCGCAGATACACCCAGGGCTGGGAGCCGGGGCGGCTCGCCGAGAGGTGCGTCACGGCCACGTTCGCAACCGGGGCAGACGACCCAATTCGGCTTGTTGAGCCAGCCGCAGGCGCACTGCCATCCCGGCAACGTCTGAGCTTCCATTCCCCACCCACCCCCAACGCGCCGTCAGCGGAGCATAGGTGCGCTCGGGCGAGCGCGGCAGAGTTGCGTCGGACTCGGGCCAATCGGATCATTGCCATGGTCATTTTGAGCCAGCCGCGGCGTAGGTATCCCACGCTGAGCTGCACCAACCCAAGAACCGGCGGGTTACTGGCCGCACTTCCCCTGGATCAAGCAGCGTCAGGTCTGCGGCAGCAGCGTCATCAGTTCGGCTTCACGATCGGAGCTCAAGCCGGCCTTGCGTGGCCGGTCCAAGCCCTGCGAGCGCTCCCAGGTGAGCAGGTCCGCGACCAGATCGGCGCGCGGCCGGTGCTCCAGGCCGGCCAGGCCGGCGGCGTACCCGGAACGCGCGGACCAGCCCTCCCAATCCGGCTCGACCAGCCACAGCGGCAAGGACTCCGGACCCATGTATTCGCCAACGCCCTGCAGGAGCAGCCACGCCGGAGCGGCTGTCACCACGGGTCCTGTGTGCGCCGCCGCAGCCCGGCAGAGTTCGATCCAGTCACCCAGCGGAACAACGGGTCCGACCGCGTCGTAGGTGCCGGTGATGCGCGCCCCCGCGCAGTCCAGCAACCAGGAAACCAGGTCACGCACATCGATGATCTGCGTCGGGTTCTCGAACGAGTCCGGGACGAGCATCGGACCGAGAGGATCGCGGGCGGCCCGCGCAACCCAGTACCCGGACCGGTCGGTGTGGTCGCCGGGACCACCGATGAGGCCGGCCCGAGCCACCAGCAGCCGGTCGCCGACGACCACTGCCGACGCCTGTTCGCAGGCGACCTTCGCCTCGCCGTACAACTCGCGGTCGACCTCGTCCTTTTCGGTGGCGGTAAGCAGCCGGGCCGACTCGTCTGCCCCCACCGCCGCGTGTGAGGCGTAGACGTTGCCGGACGAGACGTAGGTCCAGTGCCCAGCACGCTCACCTAACGCGTCCAGGGCCGCTCGGACGAAGCCAGGCTGCCAGGAGACTTCGACCACCGCGTCCCAGCGCCGGCCGATGACCTCGTCGTACGCCGCCGAGCTGCGCCGGTCCGCGACCACCAGCTCGGCGCCCGGCGTCACGGCGCCGCTCTCGCCGCGAGCCAGGCAGGTGACTTCGTCGCCCCTGGCGACGGCCTCCCGCGCGATCTCCCGGCCAAGCCAGGCGGTGCCACCCAGAACAAGTACACGCATGCCCGGCACTCAAGCACGATCGGGTCTCCGGCGCTCGCCGCAGACAAGTCGGTGTGGTCCGACGGGGTCACGCGGGTTCGGCCGGCTGGTGGCGGCGGACTACTTCGAATCGGCCGTCGGTCCGGGGCCAGCCGTCGGGGGTGTCCTCCCAATCTTTCCGGCGGTCGAGGCCGGTCAGATCGAAGATGGTTAGGTCGAAGCGCAGCCGGTCCACGCCCCGTCCGGTGGTGAAACAGGTCCGGTAAACGTTCTCGCCGTCGCGGAGGTACGCGCTGAGCCAGAATCCGCCGTCGGGTACCGCAGTCAGCGTTACGCCGTGCAGCCCGGGCAGTAGTCGTCCGGGCCGTTGTCCATGAACTGGTAGACCACCAGTTGCCGGTACCCCTCGAACAGTTCAAGCAGAGTGGCCTGCCTCGCGGTCCGGTGTGGTGAAGAGGTAGTCCGCGCGGAACGTCACGGTGAGCTCTTGGCTGTCCGGTAGGTCGCCAGGATCGCACCCGTCGATGTGGGCTGGCTGTCGACAAGGCGCAGCGATGTGAGCCCAGCGTCGTCGTCGAAGGCGCGCTTGCCGCTGCCCAGCAGGATCGGGTCGATCATCAGCCGGAGCTCGTCAACCAGGTCGTTGGCGAGGAGGGCACGCACGAGCTTCGTGCTACCGAAAACGTGCAACGAGTCGCCGGCTGACTGCTTCAAAGCAGCCACTGCCGCAATGGTGTCGCCTCGAAGGAGCGCCGAATTCTCCCAGCCGAGAGGCTCGGTGAGCGTCGTGGACGCCACGTACTTCGGTCGCGTGTTGAACGGATCTGCGAGCATCTGCTCCTCTTGCGAGGCGTTGGGCCAGTGGGCGGCAAACGACTCGTAGGTGCGGCGGCCGAAGAGATAACCACCCGCCGACGTGATGTTGTTCATCACCCATTGCATAGCAACATCGTCCAAGAACGGTGTGTGCCAACCTCCGTGGCTGAAGCCACCGTCGGTGTCCTCATCGGGATAGCTGGGCGCCTGAACGACCCCATCAAGGGTCATAAACTCGACAACGATCAGCGTTCGCATGCTGTTCTCCATTCAGGTGTCGGCGCGACTAACTACTGCTTGGGCTGGTCACAGGTCGGTCGGCCCGGACCTGGCCATCAGCTCTCGCACCTCGATCGGCTGGGCGATCGAGCGGCCACCCGGTCCCGGCGCGGCTGACACCTTCGCCGCGATCTCGACCGCGCGCTCTCGCGACGCGACGTCGATCATCTGGATACCGGCAAGCAGCTCTTTCGACTCCGGAAACGGTCCGTCGGTGCACACGGGCGCGCCGGCGCCGGTGGACGTGACTCTGGTGGCCAGGACTGGTCCGCTGAGGATGATGACCTCGAGGAGCTCACCGCTGTCAGCGAGATCGTTGTTCACCGCGTTCATGTGGTCCATGTGCGCGGTGATCTCGGTCGGCTCCCACTCCGTCGCGGGCGCGACGCCGTCGATGTCGACGTACTTCGTCAGCAAGAGGAACTTCATGTAGAACTCCCAACAGTTGCGTGGCGCCGATTGACGCCTCATACCTATGACGGAACCGATCCAGAGTTTTCGACATCCGCGGCTCGCGATCGACGTGCCCCCGCGCGTCTACTTCTCGAGCATCACACCGCCGTCGACCGCCAGGACCTGACCGGTGACGAAGGAGCTGGCCATGAGGTACGGAGAGGCCGGAGCAACCTCGTGCACCGTGCCGGTCCGCCCGATGGGGACGGACTCGCGAAATCTCGCTTGCTGCTGTGAGAGCTCCTCGGCCGGCGACTCCCTCCCGAAGTCCGTTGCGCCGCCCTCAGCCCGGCGCGGCCGGTAAACTGCACAGACCGAAAACCCCCAGCGTGGAGCGACCTTGACGACGCCTGCCATCAGCGAGCAGCCCTACGCCGAACTCGGTCTCAAGACCGACGAATACGAGCGGATCACCGACATCCTCGGCCGCCGTCCCAGCGACACCGAGCTCGCGATGTACGCCGTGATGTGGAGTGAGCACTGCTCCTACAAGAGCTCGAAGGTGCACCTGCGCAAGTTCGGTGAGCAGAAGTCCGACATCCTGCTGGTCGGCATGGGTGAGAACGCCGGTGTCGTCGACGTCGGCGAAGGCCTGGCGGTCACGTTCAAGGTCGAGAGCCACAACCACCCGTCGTACGTCGAACCGTATCAAGGTGCCGCGACCGGGGTCGGCGGCATCGTGCGCGACATCCTGACCATGGGCGCACGGCCGATAGCCGTGATGGATCCGCTCCGGTTCGGTGACCCGGAAAACCCTGATACCAAAAGGGTTCTCGAGGGTGTGGTCGCCGGCGTCGGCGGCTACGGCAACTGCCTCGGCCTGCCCAACATCGGCGGCGAGCTGGTCTTCGACCCGACCTACCAGGGCAACCCGCTGCTCAACGCGCTGTGCGTCGGCGTCCTGCGGCACGAGCAGCTGCAGCTGGCCAAGGCCAAGGGGTCGGGCAGCATCGTCGTCCTGATCGGCGCAAAGACGGGCCGCGACGGCATCGGCGGGGTCAGCGTCCTGGCCAGCGCGACGTTCGAGGAGGGCAGCGACGCCAAGCGGCCCAGCGTGCAGGTCGGCGACCCGTTCACCGAAAAGCTGCTGATCGAATGCTGCTTGGAGATTTTCGAGCGCGGGCTGGTCACCGGCATCCAGGACCTCGGGGGCGCCGGTCTGACTTGCGGGCTCTCAGAGCTGTCCAGCCATGGCGGCAGCGGCATGCGCGTCGACCTCGACGCCGTCCCCTTGCGGGAAGCGTCGATGATCCCGCTCGAGGTGCTCACCAGCGAGTCGCAGGAACGTATGGTCGCGATCGTCGACCCGCACAACGTCGACGAGGTGCTCGCCACCTGCCGCCGCTGGGGTGCGCTGGCCACCGCGATCGGAGTGGTGACCGATACCGGGCGCCTGGTCATCACCTCGCGCGGCGACGTCGTGGTCGACGTACCGCCTGCATCGCTGGCTGACGACGGGCCTGTCTACAACCGCCCGATGGCCCGCCCGGCCGACCTCGACGCCCTGCAGGCGGACGTCCCGGACAACCTCGTGAGGCCGGAGACCTCGCAAGAGCTGCGGGAAACCCTGCTGCGCATGGTCGCCTCCCCCAACCTGTGCTCCCGGCGCTGGATCACCGAGCAGTACGACCGCTATGTCATGGGCAACACCGCGCTGGGCGCGCCCGACGACGCGGGCGTCGTACGCATCAGCGATTCCGGACTGGGCATCGCGCTGGCCACGGACGGCAGCGGGCGCTACACCCGCCTGGATCCCTATACCGGCGCGCAGCTCGCACTGGCCGAGGCCTACCGCAACGTCGCCGCGGTCGGGGCAAAACCGATCGCTGCGACCAATTGCCTCAACTTCGGATCCCCGGAGAACCCCGAGGTCATGTGGCAGTTCGCGGAGGCCGTGCGCGGGCTTGCCGACGGGTGCCTGGCGCTGGACACGCCGATCACCGGCGGCAACGTCAGCTTCTACAACCAGACCGGCGATCAGCCGATCAACCCGACACCGGTCGTCGGCGTACTCGGCGTGATCGACGACGTGGCCAGGCGTACGCCGATCGCGTTCGGCACCGAGGGCGAGACGTTGGTCCTGCTGGGGGAGACGCGGGCGGAGTTCGGCGGCTCGGAGTGGGCGTGGGAGGTGCACCGCCACCTCGGTGGCCGGCCGCCGGCAGTGGACTTCGCCAACGAGAGGCAGCTCGCCGAGATCCTCATCGCCGCCTCCCGCGACGGCATGGTGTCCGCCGCGCACGACCTGTCCGACGGCGGCCTCGCGCAGGCCATCGTCGAGTCGTGTCTCGACGGTGGCCACGGCGCCAGGATCGTGCCACCCGAGGGCGCCGACCCGTTCGTCTGGCTCTTCAGCGAGTCGAGCGCACGCGCCATTGTCGCCCTGCCGCGTTCGGAGGAGCCACGCTTCATGGACATGTGCGCAGCACGCGGTTTCCCGGCGACCAGGATCGGTGTTGTCGACGGCGATTCCCTT
>JBDTYE010000026.1:0-22461 GCA_040005895.1 Actinomycetota bacterium
ATCAGCGGAAGGGAAGGGAATGTGTTCGACGACACAATTGCATCGGCGCCGCCGGCCTGTGCCTGCTGGTGACCGACATGCCCGACGGCTCTCCGGCCAGGGCCAGGCTCGACGCGGTGTCCGCGACCCTCGACGGCTTCGAACTCGCGCGGCTCGACCTGGCGCAGCGGCGGGAGGGCGATGTTCTCGGTTCGAGCCAATCCGGGCGTCGCAGCTCCGTACGCCTGCTCGAACTCCTCAACGACGAGGACCTGATCCTCGAGGCGCGGCGCGAGGCGACCGAGCTCGTCGACGCCGACCCGGAACTGCTCGGCCAGCCAGTACTCGCCAAGGAGATTGCGCGGATCATCGACGCCGAACGGGCCCGATATCTGGAGAAGGGATGACGCGGATCATCGCCGGCGAGGCGCGCGGCCGCAGGCTGCTCGTGCCCCCGGGCAAGATCACCAGGCCGACTTCCGACCGGGCCAGGGAAGCGTTGTTCTCCTCGATCGAGTCGCTCGTGGGTGCTCTCGAGGGTCTGCGCGTCCTCGACCTGTACGCCGGTTCGGGCGCCTTCGGCCTCGAAGCCCTCAGCCGAGGCGCGTCGCACGCCCTGATGGTCGAGAACGACGAGCGGGCGGCGGCCGTGCTGCGGCGCAACGTCGGCGAACTCGGTTTCGCGGGGGCGCAGGTCAGGGCTGAGCGAGTCGAAAGTCTCGCGCGGTCGCTGCCGCACAAGCCCTATGACGTCGTACTCGCCGATCCGCCGTACGCCGTCGAGGCCGCCGCGCTGAGACAGACGATCGCAGAGCTCATCAAAGCCCAGTGGCTGCGGCCCGAGGCGGTCGTGGCGGTCGAGCGCGCCTCCCGCGACGACCAGTGGACCTGGCCCGCGGGCATCGAAGGGGTGAAGGATCGGAAGTATGGCGAAGGCACCCTTTGGTACGGTCGGCGCGTCGCCGGCACGTAACTGTCGACCGCCGGGGCTCTTGGAGGAATGCGCGTGCGGCGGGCCGTCTGTCCCGGGTCATTCGACCCCATCACCAATGGCCACCTCGACATCATCGAGCGCGCCGGTGCGATCTACGACGAGGTCGTGATCGCCGTCTTGATCAACCACACCAAGAGCGGGCTGTTCAGCGTGCCGGAGCGCATCGACCTGATCCGCGAGGTGGTCGGGCCCGGCACCAACATCCGGGTCGACAGCTTCAGCGGGCTGCTCGTCGACTATTGCCGGGACAACGACATACCGGTGATAGTCAAGGGCCTGCGCGCGGTCAGCGACTTCGACTACGAACTGCAGATGGCACAGATGAACCACCGGCTCGCGGGGGTGGAGACTTTGTTCATGACGACCAACCCCCTCTACTCTTTCCTCTCGTCGAGCCTCGTCAAAGAGGTCGCGATGTACGGCGGCGACGTGTCAGCGCTCGTGCCCGAGGCGGTCGTCAAAGGGCTCGACGAACGACTTTCCGAGGGAGAACGCCCGTCTTGACCAACCACCCGTCGCGGGAATCGGAGGCCGTCGACATCCAGGCGAAGCTCGACGCCCTGACCGAGATGGTCGAGACTGCCCGCTCGATGCCGATGTCGGCCTCCTGCATCGTCAACCGCACCGACATGCTGACGCTGCTGGACGAAGTCCGGGAGATGCTGCCGGCCGAGCTGCGCGAGGCGCAGTTCGTCATCAGGGACCGCGACGAGGTCATCGACGAAGGCCAGCGTCGCGCCGAGCGGATCCTCGCCGACGCCGAGGCCGAGCGCGACCGGCTGGTGAGCGAGACCGAAGTGGTCCGGCAGGCCGAGCGTGAGGCAGACCGCGTCATCGACGACGCCAACGAATCGGCCAGGCGGATGCAGATGGAGGTCGACGACTACGTCGACGCCAAGCTGGCCAACTTCGAGGTGGTCCTGCACAAGGTTCTCACCGCGGTCGAGCGTGGCAGGGACAAACTCCGTGGCCGGCAGGAGCTCGACGCGCTCGGTGAGCCAGGCGCGCTGGGCGACGACACGCCGCTGCCCGGCTAGAAATCAGCCGCGTACGTCGACCACCGGGCGCTCGATCATGGTCATCGACCCGACGGTCATCGCTTCCAGTGCCGCGACTGCCGCACCTCGCGCGCCGGCCATGTCCAGATCGGGGACCAGCGCGAAGGTGCTGACCTTGGCCTGCTCCTCGCGCAGGTTAGTGTGCTCGCGCACCGTCTCGAGGAACCACTCCCTGAAGTGCGCAGCCGTCTCCACCACGCCGCCGCCGACGAAGAAGGCGTCGGGATCGTTGAAGTTGGACGCGATGGTGAACAGGTGTCCCAGCGCGATTGCCTGCTGCTCGAAGAGCTTGAGCGCCATGGCGTCGCCGTTCTCGCCGTAGCCGCGTACCAGTTTCGCGGCGCGAGCGAGGTCGAGCTTGCCCAGATCGTGGCCCGGATACTGCGCGAGCCAGTAGGGCAGCAGGTTCTTCTGGATGCCCGACAGGGATGCGACGCTCTCCACGTCGGCGGCGTTGCCACAGTTGCAGAGCGGAATCGGCTGACCTTCTGCGAGCAGCCCCTCCATCGGGATCTCTACATGACCCAGTTCGCCGGCCATGCCCGAGGCTCCGGACACGACCCGGCCGGCTTCGATGACGCCGCCGCCCAGCCCGGTGCCGACGATCGCCGAGACCGACGATCGGTGTCCCGACTCGGCGCCGAAAGTCGCGTGATGCGCATAGAGAGCTGCTGCGTTGCCATCGTTGTTGTAGATGACAGGAAGCCCGAGGCGCTTCTCGAGAGCGCCGCGGAAGTCGAATCCGTGCCAGGCCGGCTGCGAGAAGTTGGTCGAACCCTTGGACGAGATGACGCCGTTGGCACTGGCCGGCCCCGGGGTGTCGAGTCCGATGGCCCGAACGCTCGAACGTGGTGTGGCGGTCACGGCGAGCACGTTCTCGAGAGCTTCCGAGAGAGCCTCGACGGCGATCTCGGGGCCTTCCTGAACGCGGCTCGGCCGCTCCACGAGCCGGTCGACGAGGAAGGAACCGTCAGCCTTGAGGAGCGTGGCGTTGTTGTTCGTGCCGCCGTTGTCGAGCCCGACCACGTACCACTCGTCTGGCGTGCGCATACGGTTTCCTTCGCTCGGTGTCAGCCGATCGTAGACGCGGGCGCAAGGGATGGTCTCGCGCTTGTCCGCAGTTCACCCGTCAAGAAGTCTTGACGACAGTCCGATCGTCAAGCTAGATTGACGTCATGACGAAGGCAACGGATCTCGCATCGGCGGCTACGTCCGCGGACGTGACCACCGGACTGCGGGCGGTCCGCGCCCTGCGGACGCTGTCGGAAACCCTCGAAGTCCTACAGGTCGACAAGGCCCGCAGCGAGGGCTGGTCCTGGCAGGACATCGCGGCCGCTCTCGGAGTCAGTAAGCAGGCCGTCCACCAGAAGCACGCCGAACGCATCGCCCACGCGGGGAGGAATTAATGTTCGAACGATTCACCGACGAGGCGCGCGGCGTTGTTCAGCGCGCGTTCGCGGAAGCGTCCGCGCTGCGAACCGGTTCGGTCGGCACGGAGCATGTTCTGCTCGCGCTGCTGGATCCTGCCGCCGGCTCGGCCGCCAGCCTTTTGAGCGAGATGGGGGTCGAGAAGCTCGAGGTGTACGCCGATATCGCGCAGCTCGAAGGGCCGTTGCCTGGCCTGCTCGACAAAGCGGATGCTGCCGCGCTCGAGTCGATCGGCATCGACCTCGACGCTGTCCTCGGGCGCATCGAAGCGACGTTCGGGCCGCTCGCACCACCGGTACGCCGCCGCTCTGGCTGGTTCGGCCGGCGCCGGCAGGAGCGCCGGGGGGCCGATTGCCTGGAGGGCCGGCCGAGGTTCTCCGCACGGTCGAAGAAGGTTCTGGAGCTGTCGCTGCGGGAGGCATTGCGTCTCAAGCACAACGCCATCGGCGCGGAGCACATCCTGCTCGGGCTGATCAGGGAGGGCGAGGGCCTGGCGGCGAAGATCCTCGTGAACGCGGGTGTCGACCTGGCCGAGCTGCGGCGGCGTACCGAATCTGCGCTCGCGCGGGCCGCCTGAGCGCCCGTCAGGCTGCACGGGGGCTAGCGCGCGGGCTTGACCGCAAGCCGGGCCGGGCTGCCGGCGCCGGCACCGTTGACGGCGCGCACCTCGGCGAGGTACCCATGCCCCTTCGCCAGCCCGCTGATCGTGGCGGAGCGTGCGGTCCCCACCGACGTCCACCGGCGCCAAGTCAGTCCGTTGTCGGCGGAGGTGCGGACCTCGTTCCGGAGGATGGCCAGACCACCGGTCGTGCCGGGCGCACGCCAGCTCAGCACGGTCCGATTCGCCGCGGGATAGATAGCGGTCAAGGCGCGCACCGCACCAGGTGCTGCCGCCGGAACCGCACCAAAGCTTGTCGACGGCGGCGAGGCGCCCACGCGGTTCACCGCAACGACGGTGAACTGATAGCTACGCCCGTTGACGAGTCCGACGACCGTGCAGCGCAGAGGGCCACTGGTGAAACATGTGTGCCCACCCGGTCTCGCGGTGACGCGATACCCGGTTACCGCGGGCGTGCCGTTCGCCACCGGTGCTGTCCAGGACACGGTGACGCGCCCGTTGCCGCGGTGGATCTGAAGGCTTGCGGGGGTGCCGGGCACGGGTGCCGGGATCGTGGCGATCGGCGTCGTCGACGGAAGGCCGGTGCCGACGTTGTTCGCCGCCGTAACCGTGAACCGGTAGGAACGCCCGTTTTCGAGCCCGGAAACTGTGCAGCGCAATGCGCCGGTGGTAGCGCAGGTGCGGCCGCCAGGAGCCGCCACGACGCGGTACCCGCTGATTTCACTACCGCCGTTCGAGGGAGCAGTCCACATGACAACGACGGACCTTTGCGCGCGTGCGACGGCGATTCGCAGCGGCCGGTCAGGAACGGTCGCCGGCACGACCAACGCCGTCGGTGCTGACGGAGTGCTGGATCCAACCGCGTTGATCGCGATCACCGTGAACGTGTACCCGGTGCCATTGACGAGCCCGCTGACGATGCAGTTCAACCCAGTCGTGCTGCAGGACGCGCCGCCCGGGTTGGCGACAACTGTGTAGGCCGTCACCGCACTCCCGCCGTTGTCGGACGGGGGCGTCCAGGAGACCGAAACCTGCCGGTCACCGCGCATGGCAACCGGAACTGCTGGCGCGCCCGGCAGCGTGGCGGGCACGACGGTTGCCGAGGGCAACGACGAGGCGCTGGTGCCGACCGCGTTCGCGGCGGCGACCGTGAATGCGTACGCCGTGCCGTTCAGCAGGCCGGAAAAGGTGCACACAGTCGCGCCCGTCGACGTGCAGGAAGCCCCACCCGGACTGGCCAGCACTGTGTACGAAGTGATCGGGGTGCCGCCATTGCCGAGCGGCGCCGTCCAGCCCACTGCAGCGCCATTGGAAGCACCGACCGCGGTCACCGAGGTTGGTGCCTCCGGTACCGAGAGGGGGACAACGGCCGCAGACGCCGCGGATGGCGCCCCAGTCCCGACGGCGTTCCACGCGGTGGCTGCGAATGTGTAGGCCGTGCCGTTCTGCAGTCCGGCTACGGTGCATGTCGTCGCTCCGGTGGTCGCACACGTCGCGCCGCCCGGGCTAGCGGTAACGGTGTAGCCGGAAAGCGGCCCGGTGCCGGTCGAAGGCGCGGTCCACGAAACCGTCGCCATGCCGGCGGCGGCGACCGCAGTGACGGTCTCCGGTGGACCTGGCACGGCGGACGGAGGTTGCGGCGCCGGCGCCAGGCTGCGCACGAAGACGTCGTAGTAGTTGCCGGCTGTCCCACCGAGAACGTTGGCCCGGTCGGATCTAAACGACATCTGCAGGCCGTCCGCGGATATTCCGCCGCCAGCACTCCAGGTGCTGAGTTGGCTACCGTCGTTGGCAACGCTGGCCCGGATCACGGTGCTGGCTGTCCGGTCCGCGACGAACACATCCGCGGCACCGTTGGTGTCTCCGGCAACGAGATTCGACGCCGAGGAAACGAAGCCGACATAGCGGCCGTCCGCTGATATCGATGGCTGATCGCTCGGGCCGTCTCCTCCGACGCCACCGAGGCCACTGCTCAACCAGGTGACGGCTCCGGTCGTCCGGTCCTTTACGAAGAGGTCGCCGGTGAAGTACGTGTCTCCAGGCACCAGGTTGTCCGCAAACGATATGAAAGCGACATAGCGCCCATCGGCAGATATGGCCGACAACGGGCTGCCGTCGCCGCCTTCGGCGCCGGTTGCTGCGACTGACGCTCGCGAGATGTCGCCACTGGAGAGGTCGACGACATAGATGTCTTCCACTCCGTTCGTGTCGCCGGAGACCAGGTTGGTCGCCACGGACGTCATTGAAACGAAACGACCATCGGCCGAAATCCTGGGGAGGTAGCTGTATCCATCGCCCTGCGTACCACTGCTGGTGAGGCTGATCCGGCGGACGATTCCCGTCAGCCGGTCGGACAGGAAGACGTCCACGCTGGCGTTCGTGTCGCCCGCGATCAGGTCAGCAGCGCCGGAGGAGAACACCAGGTAGCGCCCGTCAGCGGACAGCCGAGGGTCGTCGCCTCCCCCCGCCTGCGCGCCACTGCTGGTCACACTCATGCGCGAAAGGAGCCCAGTCGTCAGGTCGGCCTCGAAGACATCCCCGGCGCCGTTTGTGTCGCCGACCACCAGGTTCGTCGCGTACGACACGAAAGCCACAAAGCGACCGTCGGCGGACATCGTCGGCCAGAGGCTGGCACCGTTCGCCTGCAAGCCGCTGCCGGACACGCTGACGCGTCGTACAACTGCCGAGGTCCGGTCCAGCACGAAAATGTCGTCAAAGTTGTTCGTGTCGCCCGGCACGATGTTCGAGGCGAACGAACTGAATGCGACGTAGCGACCATCGGCCGACATCGAGTCGTTGCCGGGCAGGCTCGAGTTGTTGGTCGGCGTGCCCCCGTTCGCAACGCTGACGAGCTCGGTCGTGCCGCCGATTGGCGGCCACGCGGCCGCGAGTGCAGCGCGCGGCGAGATTCCGGCACTCAAGACCAGGCAGACGATCACGAGCGGAACGCCGCAGAGATGACGCTTCGAGCTACGACTCGATACCGGACGCGAACGCGAACGCATCACTCTGAACCCCCCAGGACCATGAGCGCGCGCGTCCCTCGCGGACATGGCTTCCCTCGTGACCTGGCCGCAGGGTACTCGACGACCGGCCGGGTACTGGCGGTTTCGCAGTAACGCCCGGTCCGCCGACAGCACGCACGCCTGACCTGGCCCGTCAGCCGGCACACCGGACGTCGGGTAAGATCGCCCGTTGGTTGTGTCCCCGTTCTGAGTGAGCCCGTGTCCAGTAACCGCACCCCGGCACGCCTCGACCCCCGGAAGCCGCTCGTGATCGACACTCGCGAGCTCGGCCGACGACCAGGATCGATGCGGCGGGTCCAACGTGCGGATCCGGCCCCGGACTACCTCGGGATCGACATGATCAGGGTGCCCGCCGGCGCCGAGCTCGTCCTCGATCTGCGGCTTGAGTCCGTGATGGAGGGCGTGCTCGTTTCCGGTTTCGTGACAGCTCCGCTCGTCGGTGAGTGCGGCCGCTGTCTCGAGCCCGTGACCTCGACCCTCGAGGTCGAACTGCAAGAGCTGTACGCCTACCCCGAGTCCGAGGCGACGGAGGACGAAGAGGTGAGCCGACTCGTCGGCGACCTCATCGATCTGACGCCTGCTCTTCGCGACGCGGTCGTTCTGGCGCTGCCGCTCTCGCCGCTGTGCAAGGACGATTGTCCTGGCCTGTGCGTCGAGTGCGGCGCCAGGCTGGCGGACGTCGACTGCGGCCACTCCCAGGCCCCCGTCGACCCGCGGTGGGCGGCGTTGACTGACCTGAACTACCCGAATGGGAAGTCGTCCGCGGACGGTTTCCAGGACAACCAGGAGTAACACGGTGGCGGTTCCGAAGAGGAAAATGTCGCGCAGCAACACTCGCGCGCGGCGTTCGCAGTGGAAGGCGGCGCTGCCGTCGTTCGCGACGTGCAAGCGGTGCAAGCAGATGAAGCTTCCGCACATCGCCTGCCCGACTTGTGGCACCTACAACGACCGCCAGGTTGTCAACGTCTGACCTGACGCGCCCGGTCCGCATCGCCCTCGACCTGATGGGCGGCGACTCGGCGCCGGAGGCGGTGGTCGATGGCGCCCTGTGCGCAGCCCTCGAATATCCGGGCCTGCGGATCGTGCTTGTCGGCCCGCCTGACGTCGCCGCTCGCCTGCTCGCGGGGCGGTCGGGATCCGACCTCGTCGGCTCTGTTGTCGCCGACGAGACGATCCGGATGGACGAGGACCCGGTGCGCGCCGTCCGAGCCAAGAGAATGTCGTCGGTCCGCGTCGCTGCGTCGCTGGTCCGATCGGGCGAGGCGGATGCGCTCGTCTCCGCGGGATCCACGGGCGCCACTGTTGCGGCCGCCCTGTTCACGCTCGGGCGGGTGCCGGGCATGGCGCGTGCGGGCCTGGCCGTCGTCGTCCCGGCGGCGTCAACGCCGGTCGTCCTGCTCGACGCCGGGGCGAGCCCGGACGCGGGTGTGGACGCGCTGTGGCAGCTGGCACTGGCCGGATCGGCGTACGCCCGGATCCGGCTCGGTCTGGCCGCGCCACGGGTGGGTCTGCTGTCGATCGGCGCTGAAGCAGGCAAGGGCGACGAACTGCGCAAGCAGGCGTACGACGCCCTCTCGCGTCTCGCGGGCATCAACTTCGTCGGCAACGTAGAAGGCGGGGACGTCGCCGCCGGCGGCCGCGCCGACGTGGTCGTCACGGACGGCTTCACCGGCAACGTGCTGCTCAAGGGCATGGAGGGCGCGGTGGCAATGGCAACGGCCGCTCTCGCCTCCGCGATCGGTTCGGACCCGGCCCTGCAGGAGGCGGCCGCGCTGCTGCGCCCCGCCTTCGATCAAGCGGCTGAGCGCATCGACCCGGAACAGCACGGCGGCGCGCTGCTTCTCGGCGTCGACGGCGTCGTCGTAGTGGCGCACGGTGCGACGACCCCTCGCGCGCTGGCTGCCAGCATCGCCGTCGCAGCCGACGCGGTGCGCTCGGATGTCGTCGCCCAGGTCACGGCGGCCATGGACCGTCCCACTGGTATTCGGACTGGGACCCACCTCGGCGCGCGGGTAGGGGAGCGCGCGTGAAGCAGGTCCACGACCCGGCGGTCATCGCGAAGGCGCTCGGAGTCGACATCCCCGACGCAGAACTGCTGGTTCGGGCATTGACGCACCGGTCCTACGCCTACGAGATGGGCGGGCTGCCGACCAACGAGCGGATGGAGTTCCTCGGGGACGCGGTGCTCGGGCTGATCGTCACCGACCACCTCTACGTGCGGCACCCTGATCTGCCGGAGGGGCAGCTCGCGAAGTTGCGCGCGGCCGTCGTCAACATGAACGCGCTTGCCACCGTGTCCCGTCGGCTCGGGCTGGGCGGCTGGCTGCTGCTCGGCCGCGGCGAGGAGGCGACCGGCGGCCGTGACAAGGCCTCGATTCTCGCCGACGGGCTCGAGGCTGTCATCGGCGCGGTCTACCTGGCCTGTGGTCTCGATACCTGCTGCGATCTGGTGCACCGGCTCTTCGACGACATGATGGAACACGCCGCGACACGGGGCGCGAGTCTCGACTGGAAGACATCGCTGCAGGAACTCACGGCGGCGCAACTGCTCGGCGTACCGGAGTATTCGGTCACCGAATCGGGTCCCGATCACGAGAAGGCGTTCGAGGCAACCGCCCTCGTGAGTGGCAATCCATGGGGCACCGGCGAAGGTCGCAGCAAGAAGGAAGCCGAGCAGCGCGCCGCCGAATCCGCATGGACCGCTCTCCAGCACCGGTCGCTGATCGGCACGGCAGACGCGGTCGCATTGACCGAGCAGATCTCCGGCTCGCCGCTCGTCGACGATGCCAACTGACGCGTGCCCGAACTTCCTGAGGTGGAGGTCGTGCGCCTCGGGATCGAGCGGGGCGTCGTCGGCCGGACGATCGCGCACGTCGAGGTGCACCACCCGCGGGCGATCCGCCGGCACATCGGCGGTGAGCACGACTTCGTCGACCTGTTGAGCGGCCGGACCGTCCTCGGCGCATTGCGCCGAGGCAAGTACCTGTGGCTGCCGCTCGATTCCGGTGATGCTCTCGTCGGCCACCTCGGAATGAGCGGCCAGCTGCTCGTCGTACCGCCGGAAAAACCGGCCGAGACTCATCTGCGGACGCGTTTCACGTTCACTGACCGCAGACGTGAGCTGCGCTTCGTCGACCAGCGCACGTTCGGCGGCCTGCTCGTCTCGGCCGGCGGGGCAGAGCTGCCCGACGACATCGCGCACATCGCCCGCGACCCGTTGGACGCGGCCTTCGGCGACGACGAATTCCATGCCAGGCTGCGCCGGCGCAGCACGGGTATCAAGCGGGCGCTGCTCGACCAGTCGCTGATCTCCGGCATCGGCAACATCTACAGCGACGAGGCCCTGTGGCGCGCGCGACTGCACTACGCCCGCGACACCGCCGGCATGCGACGGCCTGAGACGGCGCGGCTGCTCCTTGCGGTCCGGCAGGTGCTCAATGAGTCGCTGGCGGCGGGCGGCACGAGCTTCGACGCGCTCTACGTCTCCGCCGAGGGGGTTTCCGGCGACTTCGAGCGCGAACTCGCGGTCTACGGCCGCGAGGGTGAGCCCTGCCTCAGCTGCGGTACGCCGATCAGGCGCGACCACTTCATGAACCGGTCGACGTACTACTGCCCGAGTTGCCAGCCGAGACCGCGCAACCCCAAGTACTGAGCCGTGCCTGACGCGTTACGGTGGGCGCCGATCCGTATCGATGTGCCTGATGAGGGCGGCCGCATGTCAGTCGAGTCGTTCAGCACCAAGTCGCGGATAGCCTCCCCAGGTGAGGGAATCGGCCTGGATGAGCTGCAGCTCGCCGCTCGCAATCACGGCCTGCCGCTGGAGGCAATGCGGTACGACGTCACCCCGGCGGGTCTGCACTACGTGCTGGTCCACTACGACATTCCGTACGTCGAACCGGCGATCTGGGAACTCACCGTCGCCGGGTGTGTCGAGCGCCCGCTGACCCTCGGCCTGTCGGCGCTGCAGGCCATGCCGGCGCAGACCGTCCGGGTCACGCTCGAATGCGCGGGCAACGGACGGGCCACGTTGACTCCCCGTCCGGTCAGCCAGCCCTGGTTCGTCGAGGCGGTGGGCAGTGCGGATTGGACGGGGGTGCCCCTCGCGTCCGTCCTCGAGCAGGCGGGCGTCAGCTCGGACGCGGTCAGTGTCGTGTTCACGGGACTCGATCATGGTGTCGAGCGCGGCGTGGAACAGGACTACCAGCGAGGCATGGCGTTGGCCGATGCGCTGGCGGATGACGTCGTGCTCGCGTACCGGATGAACGACTCGGAATTGCCGCCGCAGCACGGCTTTCCGGTCCGGCTGGTCGCCCCGGGCTGGTACGGCATGGCGCACGTAAAGTGGCTCAAGTCGATCGAGCTGATCGACCACGAGTTCGACGGTTTCCAGAACTCGGTCGCCTACCGGATGCGAACCGAACCGGGGGAGACGGGCGAAGCCGTCTCGCGGATCGAACCGCGGGCGCTGATCGTCCCTCCGGGGTTTCCTGACTTCATGAGCCGGATCCGCTTCGTGCGCCCGGGCCGCGTAGTGCTGGCAGGGCGCGCGTGGTCCGGTTGGGCGCCGGTGGATCGAGTCGACATCAGCACGGACGACGGCGCGACGTGGACGCCCGCGATCCTCGAGGAGTCCCCGCACCGGTGGGCCTGGCGGCGCTTCACGGCCGAGTGGGATGCCCAGCCGGGCGAGCACGTCCTGACAGCGCGAGCCTTCGACTCGAGTGGGCGGATCCAACCCGAGGTCGCGGCCTGGAATCGCGGCGGCTTCGCCAACAACAGCACTCAGAAAGTTGCGGTCGTCGTCACCGACGGCTGATCGATCGTCCGCGACTCACGCTGCAGCATCTGCGGCTACTGCGTACTTGTGACCGATCTGAGTCACAGACGCGGTGGCAGGCTCGGCGTGTCTTGCGCAGATCGGTCACGACCGCCACATTCCACCGAGAGGGCACGACCCACGCCCGACCGAGAAATCCGTGCCCGGGCCAGCCGGCAAGAGGCGCGGAGCGGGTCAGACAGAAAGGCGTTACCGCGGTAACGCGTCGGCTGAGTCCGCTGCGGCGGCGATGACAGCGGCGAACCTGTCGGCCGCATCGGCGTACCGCAGGAAAAGGCGCGGCTCGGTCAGTTCGAGCTCCATGATCACCGGCGTGCCGTCGTCGAGCCGGGCGAGGTCGATGCGCGCATAGAGAAGTTCGGTGCCCACCCATTCCAACGCCAACTCGGCGAGCGCGATCTCGTCGTCGCTGGGTGTCGCGGGTTCGACCTCGTCCGGCGAGCGGGCTCCTGCGAGCATCGGCGACTTGCGGACCGTGTGCGTGTGCTCGCCGCCAAGGTAGATGAGCGAGCGTTCGCCGTATCCCTCGACGCTGCGCAAATAGGGCTGCACCATGACGTCGCGCTCGGCGGCGATGGCATCAGCGAGAACTTGCACCTCGGCTGCCGAATCGGCGGTCACCAGCACTGTGTCCTGAGCGCCCGCCGAAATCGACGGCTTGACGACCGCAACCGGCCACTGCCTTTCGCGCAGCAGGTCGTCGAGGATGCGCGTCGTACCCCGGTCGATCCAGGCGGTCGGGACGACCGGCACGCCGGCGCTTTCCAGAACTGCCAGGTAGCGCTTGTCCGTGTTGGTCCTGATCACCGCGGCGGGGTTGCAGAGAGTGGCGACACTGGTGACGCGTTCAGTCCAGGCTATGAACTCGGCATGGCGCCTGGTGTAGTCCCACGTCGACCGTACGACGACCAGCGCGCCGCTCCAGTCGACATCAGGATCGGTCCAGATCGCCGGCTCGGCCTCGATGCCGCGGGCCGCCAGCGCAGGCAGTACGAGCCGCTCGTCGTCCCCGAGCCGGGGGTAGTCCGCAGATGTGGCGAGCAGCACTCGGCGTCCCGTCATGGCGACATCGTGCCGTACAGTGCCGCGCCGTGGACCATGAAAAACCCGTAGACGCGAGACTGACCGCATGGGTGTCCGGACGTGTGCAAGGCGTCGGATTCCGCTGGTGGACGCGCTGCCGGGCGCGCGAACTCGGTCTAGCCGGCTGGGCGAGCAACCTCGACGACGGCCGCGTCGAGGTGCTCGCCGAAGGCAGCAAGCATGCGTGCCAAGCCCTGGTCGAGGCGCTGCGGTCGAACGCCGCACCCGGTCACGTCGCGGGCGTCGTCGAGCGGTGGTCGCAGCCGCGGGGCGGGCTCGACGGGTTCCACGAACGCTGATCGACCTGCAGAGTTTCGCGACCCGACGCAGCCATCCTGCTGTGGAACCGCCTACGATGCCGTGCTGTCACTCGCCGCACTGAAGTCTGATCCGATGGCGACTGTCGCCATCAGTGCGACGCAGAAGAAAATCCTGCTCACACATCAGGGCAAGACGTTTGGCATGCCTGTGCACGCAGGGGTCCTGCGTCTGTTCAGCCTTGATTCCGGGACTTTGTCCGGTTCACAGGCGCTCGACGACGCCGCGGCGCAGGCACGGAGCGCGGGCTGGGCGCTGCGTCAGGTTGCTGGTGGTAGTTACGCGAGTGACAAGACAATCCGTGGCACTCGCGCCAGCTTGATCATCGCCGTAGACACCATTGCCGTGCCGCCGCAGTTGGTGGTTTCGATTGTCTCCATCGACTGACAAGGAAATCTTCCAGCTTCCGCTGATCCGGCCGTCACCATGCGCGGGGTGACCGGCCTCGGAGCGCTGACCTGGGAAAACTCGGCCGAATCGGACGTCGCCCGGACGGGTGAATTCTTAACCCAAACGTAACCTGGGCCTTGACCGAGCGGTCACGGCGTGTCACTCTCGTTAGCACAGCAGCGCCCCCGAGGGAATGGAATTCCACCTCACTGCGCGCACACCCCAGCAGTAGTCCAGTGGAGGATTCACGATGGCCAAGGCACTCCTGGGTTACGTAGGACACACCTACGACGCACGGATGGCCGCAGAGCTTCGTCGCCTTCAGCGCCGGGTCAAGGAACTCGAAGCAGAGCTCGAGCAATTTCGAACTGCCGACCTGGCCGCTGTCAATGACGAACTGCTGACCCTCTCAGAACCGCAGCCGGCGCTCACCTAGAGACCGGCCGCAGAATCAAGGGACGCCGACCGGCGTCCCTTTTTCATGCCCGGGGCTGGGCAGACGCCCCCGGGTCAGCCTCGTGTCGTGGCCGGGGTGCCCCGGGTCGTGCGCGATAGGGTCGAGGCCGGACTTCCCCACCGAAAAGTTGATCTTGCGTCGGCGCCGCGCGTGCCTCGCCTGACCCGGGACCGGGGAGCAACCAGACAGTGCACCTCAAGAGCCTCACGCTCCGCGGATTCAAGTCGTTCGCCACCTCGACGACGCTGCGCTTCGAGCCCGGCATCACCTGCGTTGTCGGACCCAACGGCTCCGGCAAGTCCAACGTGGTCGACGCCATCGCCTGGGTGCTCGGCGAGCAGGGCGCAAAGTCGCTGCGCGGCGGCAAGATGGAGGACGTCATCTTTGCCGGCACCCCCGGCCGCCCGGCGCTAGGTCGAGCCGAAGTCATCCTGACGATCGACAACAGCGACGGCGCACTGCCCATCGAGTACGCCGAGGTGACCATCTCGCGGCTGATGTTCCGGTCGGGCGAGAGCGAGTACGCGATCAACGGCTCCCGGTGCCGGCTGGTCGACGTACAGGAATTGCTCTCCGACTCCGGCATCGGCCGCGAACTCCACGTGATCGTCGGCCAGGGCCAGCTCGACGCCGTGCTGTCGGCGCGGCCGGAGGACCGGCGCGGGTTCATCGAGGAGGCCGCCGGCATCCTCAAACACCGCAAGCGCAAGGAAAAGGCGCTGCGCAAGCTCGACGCGATGCAAGCCAACCTGACCCGGCTCACCGACCTGACCGGCGAGTTGCGCCGCCAGCTCAAGCCGCTGGGCAAGCAGGCCGAGGTCGCGAAGCGAGCGGCCGACATCCAGGCGCAGCTGCGCGATTCCCGCCTGCGCATAGCGGCCGACGACCTGCTCGCGCTGCGCTCGGTTCTGGAGGCCGAGCTCCGCGATGAGGACGCCGTGCGGACCCGCCGCACGGCGGTCGAACACGCGCTGGCCGACGCCGAAACACGCGAAGGGGAACTCGAGGAAGCGGTTGCCGCAAACGCGCCGATGCTCGCGCGGGCGCAGGAGTGCTACTACCGGCTCGCCTCGCTGCGCGAGCGATTCCGCGGGACCGCCAGCCTTGCGGGCGAACGCCAGCGGCACTTGTCGGAAAATCTTGAAGCCCAGACCCGCGAAGGCCGTAGCGCAGAAGACCTCGAACGCGAGGCGGCGGAGGTCAGGGGGCAGGAAGTGGCTGTCAGGGCGACGCTGATCGAGGGCATCGCAGCTCTGCGCGCCGCGACCGAACGGCGGCAGGGCCTCGAAATCGCGCTGCATGAAGAAGAACGCCGGCTGGTCACCGCGGTTCGCGCGCAAGCGGACCGCCGCGAGGGACTCGCGCGTCTCACCGGCGAGGTCGGTGCGCTGCGCAGCCGGTCCGCCGCGGCAGAGCAGGAGATCGGCCGGCTGCAAGCCGCCATCCGAGCGGCAGCCTCCCGCGCCGAGACTTCCCGAGCAGAGTTCGATGCGCTGCAGGCGCAGATCTCCGAGGTCGAACGCGGCGAGCTCGGGCTGGACGAGCGCTACGAACTGCTCTGCGACCACGTCGCGCAGGCAACGACGCTGGTCGAGTCGCTGCTGACGCAGGACCGCGATGCCGAGAAGGAGCGGGCCTTCTGGTCCGCTCGTTGCGATGCTTTGGAGATGAGCTTGGCCCGTAAGGACGGCGGCGGCGCCTTGCTGTCGGCCGGCGACCGGCTGCCCGGTCTACTCGGAACGGTCGCATCGCTCCTCTCGGTGGAGCCCGGCTTCGAGGCCGCTGTCGCGGCAGCTCTTGGATCTTTGGCCGATGTGGTTGCCGTCGCCAGCACTCATGACGCCGTCGCCGCTCTCTCGCTGTTGAAAGCTGACGATGCGGGGCGGGCCCAGCTGCTCGTAGGCGGATCGGATGAGTTCGACCGCTCGACCGTCGCGCTGCCCGACGGCGCCCGCTGGTCGCTCGATGTCGTCGACGCTCCTGCCCCGATTGCCGGCGCAGTCGGCCGGGTGCTCGGCCGCGTGGTCGTCGTACCGGATCTGGGTTTGGCCGAAGCCGTCGTGCGCGCCGACACGTCGCTGACGGCGGTCACCGTCCTCGGCGATGTGCTGGCCGGGCATTACGCGGCAGGTGGCAGCGCGTCCGCGCCGTCCACGATCGAGATCCATGCTGCTGCCGAGGAAGCACGTTCCAAGGTCGGTGAGGCGACGCGGCGGGTCGAGCGGCTCCGGTTCTCGCTGGCTTCGGCGCGCACCCAGGTGGACCGGCTGCAGACCGAGGCGGACGACGTACTCGGATCCCTGCACGACTCTGATGCGCGAATGGCCGGCGTCGCCGAGCAGCTCGGCCAGCTCGGTTCCGCGCAGCGCGCGGCGAGCGAGGAAGCGGCGCGACTGCAGCGGGCACTGGCCGACGCGGAAACGGCGCGGGACGGCGACCTCGAAGGGCTGTCCGCTCTGGAGTCCAGACTCTCGGTGGCTGAGGCCACGCCCGACGACACCGAGCCGTCGACGGACGACCGCGACCGGGTCGCCGGCGAGCTGACTGAGGTGCGCGCGGCCGAGGTCGACGCGCGGATGGCGGTGGTTGCTGCCGAGGAGCGTTCGGCGGCGCTTGCCGCTCGCGCGGATTCGCTGGAGAGCGAAGCCCGGGCCGAGAGGGCGGCGCGCGAAAGGTTCGCGGCACGCCGTGATCGGCGGGCCCGTGGCGCGGTGGTTGCCGCCGCCGTCGCCATAGCGGCGACCGACGCACTCGCGCGCGTCGAGGGCTCGATCGCGGCCGCGGCCGCGGAGCGCGAGTCCGTCGAGCAGACCCGCCGCGACCAGGACGCCGCACTGATCGGCGTACGCAGCCGCCGACGTGAGCTCGCTGCCGAGGTCGACTCGCTCACCGATGTCGCGCATCGTGACGAGTTGACGCGGGCCGAGCAGCGGATGCGGATCGAGACCCTGGAAGGCCGCTGCGCCGACGACTTCGGCATCCCTGCGGAGACGGTTCTGGCCGAGTACGGCCCGTCGGCGCCGATGCCTGGCGACGACGGCGAAGAGACGATTCCCTACGACCGGGCGGTCGCTGAGAAGCGTGCGGCGTCGGCCGACCGGCAGCTCGCGCTACTGGGCCGGATCAACCCGCTGGCCCTGGAGGAGTTCGCGGCGCTGGAGGAGCGGCACGCATTCCTGTCCTCCCAGCTCGACGATCTGCGCGACACCAGGCGCGACCTCTTGACGGTCGTCAAGGAGGTCGACGAGCGGATCCACGACGTTTTTGTCAGTGCTTTCGAGGACACCGCCCGCGAGTTCGAGCAGGTATTCGCCGCCCTCTTCCCTGGCGGCGAAGGCAGGCTCGTGCTCACCGATCCCGACAACATGCTGACCACTGGCATCGAAGTCGAGGCCAGGCCTCCGGGCAAGAAGGTCAAGCGGCTGTCGCTGCTCTCCGGCGGCGAGCGCTCGCTGACGGCGATCGCGCTGCTGGTGGCCATCTTCCGGGCCCGGCCGTCGCCGTTCTACATTCTCGACGAGGTCGAAGCCGCCCTCGACGATCACAACCTCGGCCGGCTGCTGGAGATCATGGATCAGCTGCGCGAGTCCTCGCAGTTGATTGTCATCACCCACCAGAAGCGGACGATGGAGGTCGCCGACGCGCTGTACGGCGTCAGCATGCGGGGCGACGGGATCTCGACCGTGATCTCGCAGCGGTTGCGCGACCGCGAGGAAGCCAGTGCCTGAGCTGTTCATCGGCATTGCCGTCCTACTGCTGATCCTCGTCACCTCGATCGTGTTCCTGGCGCCTTCCCGCCGCCGGGCTCTGCCTCCTCCGACGCTGCCGCGTCCGGCGCCGGACGTCGTACCGGGTGTCGGAGACGACGCGGAGCTGCCTCGGGATACGCCGACGCGCACGTTGTCGACCGTCGACCTGCCGGCCGATCCCATCGTCGACGCCCCGGTCGGCCTGGAAATCCCGCAGCCCTCTGCCGGTCGTCTGACCCGGCTGCGGTCTCGGTTGGCCAGGTCCCAGTCAGGCCTTGGTCGGGGACTGCTCACTCTGCTGTCCGGCGACAAACTCGACGAGGACACCTGGGAGTCGATCGAGGAAACCCTGCTGGCCGCCGACGTCGGGGTGGCGGCGACGCACGAGATCGTGGCGTCCCTACGCAAGCAAGTTGCTGTCGCGGGCGCCCGTACGCCGGACCAGCTGCGGTCGTTGCTGCGTGCCGAGTTGCTGCGGGCAGTAGGCATGGGGGACCGGGCGCTGCAGACGCTTCCGCACGAGGACGGACCCGCCGTCGTACTCGTCGTCGGTGTCAACGGGACTGGGAAGACCACGACCTGCGGCAAGCTCGCCCGGCTGCTCGTCGCCGACGGTAGATCTGTCGTTCTCGGCGCGGCCGACACCTTCCGCGCCGCTGCGGCGGATCAACTCCAGACGTGGGGCGAACGCGTCGGCGCATACGTCGTGCGCAAGCCCGAGGGCTCTGATCCTGCTGCCGTTGCTTTTGACGCGGTGCAGGCCGGCATCGACCGGCGCGCCGATGTCGTGGTCATCGACACGGCGGGGCGGCTGCACACCAAGACAGGTCTGATGGACGAGCTCGGCAAGATCAAGCGAGTCGCCGAGCGGCTCGGCACGATCGACGATGTGCTGCTCGTCCTCGACGCGACGACCGGCCAGAACGGCGTCGTACAGGCCAAGCAGTTCGCTGCGACCGTCGGCGTGACCGGCATTGCGCTCACCAAGCTCGACGGATCCGCCAAGGGCGGCATCGTGATCGCGGTGCAACGCGAGCTCGGGATACCGGTGAAGGTGATCGGGTTAGGCGAAGGTCCGGACGACCTGGCGCCCTTCGAGCCGGAGGCCTTCGTCGACGCCCTGCTCGGCGACTAGGCAGCGTTACTTTCTGGCCCCGACCAGCTTCGCTCGCTCGTCAGCGGCGAGTAGCCGCTGCCAACTGGCGACGTCCGCGCACGTCTTCTGATGCGGCATGAGTGGGCGGCCTTCGACAGACCACGTCGCTCCCTGGCTCGTGTAGGTGGCGCCGTAGGTCAGTGTTGTCAGCGCATCAACCATGGCTGGAGTGGCGTCGGCGGCGGGGATCACGGCACATCGCCGGCTGCCGACGACGTCCTGGTACGACGCCAGCGCATTCGGGCCGGGCCAAGGCTTGGGATCGGTCCGGCCGATGCCCGCATCCTCGGCTGGACCAATCAGCGCGACGTACCCGTCGGGTGCAACCGGCTTGGCATCCGAGCGCTTCTCCAGCGAGGCCAACTGCTTCTGGAAGGAGAGCAGAGCCGCGCGCTGCTTGCGGTCTCCGTGGGAGAAATCCTCCCCGTCCCACAGGAAGGGCGCCTCGATCACTGTCACTAGGCCTCCGTCCCGGCCGAAGAAAATGGAGCCACCGCCGTCGGCCGTGTTGGCTGTCGTTCCCGCGGCATGTACGCCGCCGCCTTGGAGACCGACGTCATGCGCGGCGGTGCGAAGTGACTCCACTTCTTTGTCGGTCAGCTTCAGTGAATAGGTGCGGATCGCGCCGCTGGTCGCCGTCGCCTCGGGGGGTCCGTCCCGCGCGATCGCCACCGACCCGTCGGCGTACACGGCGACCTCGGAGAGGCCCAACGGCCACAGATAAACGCACGCGCCATAGCAGTCGTACTCGAGCGCCAATATCGGCAGTGAGTCCAACTCGCGGGTGCTGCCGGTCCCGCTGGTGGCAGGTGGCGAGCTGATGGCGGTCTCCGAGGGCGCCGGCGGCGAGCCCAGCTCGGCGCGGGAAGTCGCTCCCGAAATCGTGGGTGAGGCTGCTGTTCGAGCACCGTCGACGCCGCGGCCGCATGCTGTGGCCAGGGCGAGAGCCGTGAGAGCAACGCCCGCGGCGCGGGACCTGATCATGGTGCTTGGACGCTGCTGGGCCGACCTTGGTTCCGGGACGCCAAAGGCTGAGTGCGTCGGCTTGGCTCGCGGCCGGATCACTGGCGAGCGCTAGCTGACAGCGCCTTTGGCAGCTGGCGATTGCGCGGCCTCGCCGAGCGACGCGGCGAACAACGTGATGAGTCGTGGTGCGTCCGCGATCGGCAGCCGGAATGTCGAGGTGCACACGTCTCGATGCCAGAGGCTGAGTACGACGATCGCGTGCTCCGGGTGCCAGGTGACCTGCATCCGCCGGCCGTCGCCGCGATCGTCAATGAACCAATCGCGGTGCCCCGGCAGCGCGTACACGTTCCCCATGCACGGACTGTCCCTCCGCGCTGCCCCGGTGTCCATAGCCCCTGCCCAGATCAGGATGAAAACCAGGCGAGGTCCGTACGTCGCGCGCTCCATTAGGCTGGACCGGTGTTCGACACCCTTTCTGATCGACTCGAAGCGACGTTCTCGCGGCTGCGCGGCAAGGGCCGGCTGACCGACGCCGACATCGACGCGACCGCACGCGAGATCCGCATTGCGCTGCTCGAGGCCGACGTCGCGCTGCCGGTGGTCAAGACGTTCATCGCCGCCGTCAAGGAACGCTCGCGCGGCTCCGACGTCAGCGGGGCGCTCAACCCGGCGCAGCAGATCATCAAGATCGTCAACGAGGAACTCACGACCATCCTCGGCGGTGACACCCGTTTGCTGCGCTACGCGAAGGTCTCACCGACGGTGATCATGCTGGCGGGACTGCAGGGTTCCGGTAAGACGACGCTCGCCGGCAAGCTCGGCCGCTGGCTCAAGTCGCAGAAGCACGCGCCGCTGCTGGTGGCCTGCGACCTCCAGCGACCGAACGCCGTACAGCAGCTGCAGATCGTCGGCGGCCAGGCCGGTGTCGACGTCTTCGCGCCTGAGCCCGGCAACGGCGTAGGCGATCCGGTGGCAGTCGCGAAGGCCGCAGTTGCGCACGCCAAGCGGATGGGCCACGACATGGTCGTGGTCGACACCGCCGGCCGCCTTGGCATCGACGCGGAACTGATGGCGCAGGCCGCGGCGATCCGCGACGCAATCGACCCGGACGAGATCCTGTTCGTCATCGACGCGATGATCGGCCAGGACGCAGTGACGACGGCCCGCGCGTTTGAGGACGGCGTCGGGTTCGACGGCGTCGTACTCACCAAGCTCGACGGCGATGCCCGTGGTGGCGCGGCCCTGTCGATCGCGCAGGTCTGCGGGCGGCCGATCATGTTCGCGAGCACCGGCGAGAAGCTCGCCGACTTCGACGTATTCCACCCCGAGCGGATGGCCAGCCGGATCCTCGGCATGGGCGACGTGCTCAGCCTGATCGAGCAGGCTGAGCAGCATTTCGACCAGTCCCAGGCCGAAAAGATGGCCGGCAAGTTCGCCGGGGACGACGACTTCACCCTCGAGGACTTCCTCGAGCAGATGCTCGCGGTGAAAAAGATGGGTCCGATCGGCAACCTGCTCGGAATGTTGCCCGGGATGGGGCAGATGAAGGACGCGATCAAGTCGATCGACGACAAGGACATCGACCGGATCGCCGCGATCATCCGGTCGATGACCCCGGCCGAGCGAGACGATCCGAAGATCATCAACGGCTCGCGCCGGCTCCGGATAGCCAAGGGTTCCGGCGTACAGGTCAACGATGTCAACCAGCTCGTCGACCGTTTCTTCGAAGCTCGCAAAATGATGAAGCAGATGGCCGGCGGCATGATGGCGGCCCGCCGGCCCAAGTCCGGCAAGGGCAAGAAGGGCAAGAAGGGCAAGGGCACCAGCGGGGGTGGCGCCGGCCGCACTCCGGGCCTGCCGCGGCTGCGCCCTGAGGACCTGCAGAACCTGCAGCTGCCGCCGGGGATGGAGCTGCCCACCCGGTTCACCCGCCCGCCTGACAGCCCTCGGTAGAGGCGGGAAATAACGGGGGCGGGAAGGGGCCGCTCAGGCCCGGTTACCTGGCCGGCGCGTCATCTGGCACACTGTTCCGTTGAGCACGGCATCAGGGCGCCCTCTACCGCCCGGATGTGCGTCGAACCGAACCGACCCCCGCAATCCCCACGCGGATCAGGGCCGGCTCACCCAAGCCAGTTCCCAAGGAGTACGCCCTCGTGGCAACGAAGATCAAGCTGATGCGCCTCGGCAAGATGCGCGCGCCCTACTACCGCGTCGTCATCGCGGACAGCCGCACCAAGCGCGACGGCCGGTCGATCGAGACGATCGGCAAGTACGACCCGAAGGCCGACCCGTCGATCATTACCATCGACAACGACCGCGCGCTGTACTGGCTGCGCGTGGGGGCCCAGCCCACCGAGGCAGTTGCCGCGCTACTGCGAGTCACTGGCACCTGGCAGGAGTT
>JBDTYE010000027.1:0-22406 GCA_040005895.1 Actinomycetota bacterium
GCTCCTCTTCGATGATCTCGTTGCAGAGGTCGATGCACTCGTCGCAGATGTAGACACCTGGGCCGGCGATGAGCTTCTTGACCTGCTTCTGCGACTTGCCGCAGAACGAACACTTCAGCAGGTCCCCACCGTCACCGATGCGCGCCACCCGGTTACTTCCCTTCCACGAAAGTCTTCGACCACGGTACCTGGCGGCTACCTGGCTGTGGACCCATATCGGACAAGTCGACCTACGCGAGCGTCGCTGCGGTCTTGCGGGTAGCGATTACTTCATCAACCAGGCCGTACTCGACGGCTTCGTGCGCAGTCAGGATCTTGTCCCGCTCGATGTCCTTGCGGATGTCCGCCTCGGCCTTGCCGGTGTGCTTCGACAGCATGCTCTCGAGCAGAGCCCGCATGCGCAGGATCTCGCGGGCCTGGATTTCGATGTCGCTGGACTGCCCCTCGCCACCGCCGGACGGCTGGTGGATCAGGATCCGGGAGTTCTCCAGGGCGAACCGCTTGCCCTTGCTGCCGGCCGCAAGCAGTACGGCAGCCGCGCTGGCCGCCTGACCCATGCAGAACGTCTGGATCTCCGGGCGCACGAACTGCATCGTGTCGTAGATCGCCGTCAGAGCGGTGAACGAGCCGCCCGGCGAGTTGATGTAGATGAAGATGTCCCGGTCGGGATCCATCGACTCCAGCGTCAGCAACTGGGCCATCACGTCGTTCGCAGTGACGTCGTCGATCTGCTGGCCGAGGAAGATGATGCGCTCCTCGAACAGCTTGTTGTACGGATCCATCTCCTTCACGCCGTAGCTGGTGCGCTCGATGATGCGCGGCAGCACGTAGCGGCTGTAGGGAGCCGGTTCAGTCATGGTGTCCTCCGGGGTGATGCAGGGTCGGGCCGGCGTCGCCGGAGGTCAGGAAGCGGGGCTCTCCGCGGGCACCTGGACGGCGCTGCGTACGACGTGGTCGACGTGCCCATAGTCCTTCGCCTCGTCGGCGGTGAACCAGCGGTCCCGGTCCGAGTCGATCTCGATCTGCTCGATCGTCTGGCCGGTGTGGAAGGCGATGCGCTCGGCCATGGTCTTCTTGACGTAGAGCATCTGCTCCGCCTGGATCGCGATGTCGGAAGCGGTGCCGCCGATGCCTCCGGACGGCTGGTGCATCATGATCCGCGCGTTCGGCAAGGCGTAGCGCTTGCCGCGGGTGCCCGCCGCCAGCAGGAACTGGCCCATCGATGCGGCCAGGCCCATCGCGAACGTCGCGACGTCGTTCTCGACGAACTGCATCGTGTCGTAGATCGCCATACCCGCGGTGACCGAGCCACCCGGAGAGTTGATGTAGATGGAGATGTCGCGCTGCGGGTCCTCGGAGTTGAGCAGCAGCAATTGGGCACAGATGGTGTTGGCCATCGAGTCCTCGACTACCGAACCGAGGAAGATGATGCGCTCGCGGAGCAGGCGGTTGAACACCTGGTCGTCGAGGTTCATCCCGCCACCGTTGGAGCGCAGTTTCGGCGTGATGATGTCGCTCATGGGGTCCTCTGCTTCTCGTTCTCGCTGGGCTAACGCGTGCACAGGACCCTAACGCCAATCACAACTCGATATGCCCCCAGGACGGCCTTGTTCGCTGTGGGCAGAGCGTGGGTGTTGCGAGTGCCCGCGGCCGTGCGGTGACGCTCCGGCCCGGCTAGGCGTCGGTCTCCGCGACCTCTTCCAACTCGTCCTCGAAGTCGTCGTCGGCGTACTCGTCGTCGTCTGCTTCCGAGTCGTCCGCGTCGCCGACGATGGCATCGCGCAGCGCGTCGAGGCTGACGGGCCGGCCGGACGCGTCGGTGATCTTGGCGTTCTGCGTCACCAGGGCCAGCGCCTTGCCGCGGCGTACGTCGCCGAACAGCGTCGGCAGCT
The DNA here is from genome assembly GCA_040005895.1 of Actinomycetota bacterium. Classification (GTDB taxonomy): domain Bacteria; phylum Actinomycetota; class Actinomycetes; order BP-191; family BP-191; genus JBDTYE01. The sequence goes on from JBDTYE010000027.1 coordinate 1,893, forward strand.
GGCCGGCAGAAACGATCTGCTGCGCCAGCTGGTCCGGGCTGATACCGGAGCGCTGCGCCTGGCGCACGACCTGCTCGGACAGATCGCCGTCGCTGACACCGATCTCCTCCTTGTCGGCGATCGCGTCGAGGATGAGCTGCGCCTTGACGGCGTGCTCGGCGCTGACGCGCAGCTCGGCGTGCCACTCGTCGTGGGTCTGGCCCTGCGTGGCCAGGTAGTCGTCGATTTCCATGCCCGCGCCCGTGACGTCCTGCTCCAGCCGGTTGTGCCGCCAGTCGGCCTCGGCATTGACCAGTGACTCGGGCAGCGGTACGTCGACCAGCGCCAGCAAGGCGTCGAGTGTCGCGTCCCGCGCGGCGAGACCCTGTTGCATCTTCTGCACCCGGGCCAGCCGGGTGCGCAGGTCGTCCCTGAGCTCATCGAGCGTGTCGAACTCGCTCGCCGTGCGGGCGAAATCGTCGTCGAGGTCAGGCACCTGCTTCACCTTGACGCCCTGGACGGTGACGGCGACCTGAGCTGTCTTGCCGGAGTGCTCGCCGTATTGCAGCTCGGTGTCGAAGGTCTTCGCCTCCCCGACCGCCGCGCCGACCAGCACCTCGTCGATGCCGGGCAGCAGCGAGTCGGACCCGACCTCGTAGGACAGGCCAGTGGCCTGGGTGCCTTCGACCAGCTCGCCGTCGAGAGTCGCGCTGACATCCAGGGTGACGAAGTCGCCCGTTTCAACATTGCGCTCGACCGCGATGAGCGTCGCGAACCGATCCTGCAAACTGGTCAGCTGCTCTGCGAGCTGCTCGTCGGTGACGTCGGCATCCTCGACCATCACCGGCAGCGCGTCGTACGCCGGCAGCTCGATCTCCGGGCGGACGTCGATGGTCGCGCTGAAGTGCAGCGGCGCGCCGTCCTCGTAGGGTTCGAGATCGACGTTGGGGCGGCCGACGGCCTTGATCTCGGCCTGCTCGACGGCGTCCGAGTACAGCTGCGGGAGCGAGTCGTTGATCGCCTCTTCGAGGATCGCGTCGCGGCCGACCCGCTGGTCCAGGATGCGGGCCGGGACCTTCCCGGGGCGGAAGCCCTGCACCTTGACCGAGCGGCCGATCTTCTTGTACGCCGCGTCGATCGCCGGTGTGAGCTCCTCAAACGGGACCTCGACGGTGAGCTTGACCTGGGTGGGGCCGAGGGTCTCAACGCTGGATTTCACAGAACAAGCCGCCTACTCGGACGTCGGGTGGTCGATGCGCGGCGTACTGGCCGCATCGCGCGCAGCCAATGGCCGTACGCCGAGAATAGTGGTCGGGGCGGGGAGACTCGAACTCCCGGTCTCCTGCTCCCAAAGCAGGCGCGCTAGCCACTACGCTACGCCCCGAGGCGTGCCGGGCGAGTCTAGCCCGATGCCACGCGGGTGTAGCTCAATGGTAGAGCCCCAGCCTTCCAAGCTGGCCATGCCGGTTCGATCCCGGTCACCCGCTCCGGGGTTTGACCTGTCGCGCCAACAATGACGCCTTGCCACGAACGCCGTCACACGGATTGCTCAGAGTGGGGGCGCGCGCTGACCCGTTCTCGCGCCAGCACGTACACGCCGTAACCGGCTGCGACCACCGCGATGGTCAGCGCCGCGACCGGGTCGACCCACCAACGGTCGGGGTGGCCTCCGAGCGCGGCGCCTACGACGGCGATGGTGGCGAGGAGCGCGCCCGACGCCGAGAGCCAGCTGTCCGCGACGAGTGCTGCGCTACCTACTCGCAGCCCGACTCGGCGTTTCGACACCGCCAATGCGGCGAGCACCACGATCGAGAACACAGCGATTGCAGTTCCGGCTGGAGCAGCGTGGCCGCCTTGTCCGACATGGCCAGAAACCAGCCGGCGGACGCTCTCCACGCATGTCAACCCTCCGAGTGCGAATAGACCGGATCCGATGACGACCGTCGCGCGGCGCTCGTGAGGTCCGGACATGACATCGTGACGGAGCGCATGACGGAAATGAAGAACGAGCGTTGCCGAGCCGGCGGCATCGAGGAGGCCCGCGAGCCCGAACACGACAAGGGTGAGGACGTGGTGACTTACACCTATGGCCACTTCGGCCGCACTCGCCCCCAGCGTCCAGGCGATTGACGCCATGGAGAGCCGCAGAGCCCGGGCAAGGTCCCGGGTGGACAGCCCGCTTTCGCCGCGATCATCTGACAAGTCGGGTCAGCCCCTTCCTCGAAGGTTGGCCGACCAGACTTCCCGGCACGCCGTGAGCTCTAGTGTGCACGCAGACGTTATCGCTGCCCACCCCAGCCGTTGTGGCGCGCATCTCGGAGCGGCGCAACCCTGTGAGCCTCGCACGAGGCCTCTTGCCGCAGAGAATGTTAGTTACTAACATTCGAGAATGGCGAAGTCCGATCGAACGCGGGCCCGGTTGCAGCAGGTGGCGCTCGATCTCATCGCCGAGCACGGGTTCGAGGCCACCACCGTGCAGCAGATCAGCGTCGCCGCCGGTGTCAGTCCCATGACGTTCTTCCGGTACTTCTCCACGAAGGAAGCGGTGGTTCTGAACGACCCGTTCGACCCGCACATCGCAGCGGCTGTGGCAGCGCAGCCGGGCCATCTCACACCGTTGTCCCGTGCCTGCCGCGGCCTGCGTGCGGGGGTGGCTGGACTCTATCTACCCGAGGAGCAGCAGGTGCGCCAACGGGTGCGGATCTTGGCTCAGTCACCTCACCTGGCAGCTGGTGTATGGGCCAACACTGCTGCCACCCAAGAGGTCGTCGCCGCTGCACTGGCCCAACACGCCCCCGAGACCGATGCTCGGGTCGCTGCCGCGGCAGTCATTGCTGCGCTCACCGTCGCGCTACTCGACTGGGGTGCTCGGGACGACGAGGACACGCTCGTGGCGTGTCTGCGACGCGCTCTCGATGTCCTCGACCCAGCACCAGTCAAGAGAAAGCGCGCGTGAGTCTCATGCCATCCGCCCTGTCGTGCCAACACCTGGTGAAGCGGTACGGCGACCTGACGGCTTTGAACCGTCTCGACCTGATCGTCGTGCCGGGAGAGGTCGTCGCCATCGTCGGCTTCAACGGGGCCGGTAAGACCACCCTGATGCGCGTCGCGCTCGGGATGGTCCGCCCCGACGCGGGCCACGTGACGATTCTGGGTGCCGACCTCGCCGACGGCAGACCGGACTGGTCGCGGGTTGGTCACCTCGTCGACCCCCGGTTCGGCTACCCCGAGCTCACCGTGACCGAGAACCTGTACGCCGCTGGGCGCTTGCACGGACTGCCACACCGAGCTGCGCAGGCCGCGGCGACGGCGGTGATCGAGCGGTTGGCGCTCGACCCCTGGGCGAGCCGCCGCACCAGGACGCTCTCTCAAGGCAACCGGCAGCGGCTCGGGCTCGCCGCAGCTGTCCTGCACCGGCCCGCCCTGCTCGTCCTGGACGAGCCAAGCAACGCGCTGGACCCCTCCGGGGTGGTGCTGCTGCGTGATCTCATCAGCGAGATCGTGGCCGAGGGCACCGCCGTACTCGTCTCCAGCCACCACCTCGACGAGGTGGCCCGCGTCGCTAACCGGGTCAGCGTCGTACACGCGGGCCGGGTAATCGGCGAACTCGACCCGGCCGGTCGCGACCTCGAGCGCACCTTCTTCGCGATGGTCCACGCCGCCGACGCCAACCAGGTGGCGTGATGCACGCGGCGTACCACGTCGAGCTGCTCAAACTACGTCGCGGTCGTGTCCCGGCCGTAGCGAGTGTCGTTGTGCTGCTGGCTCCCCCGCTGCTCGCATGGGCGTTCCTCGCCGCTGCCCAAGCAAACCGCGGCGACCCGCTCAGCGCCAAGGCCGCAGCCATGGCTCTCGGGGTTGGTTGGGCCGGCTACCTCAACGGGCTCACCCAGATCGCCGCAACCGGCGGCTTCGTCGGCATCGGCATCGTCGTCGCCTGGTGCTTCGGGCGGGAGTTCGCCGACTACACAGTGGTGTCCCTCTACGCCTCGGCGACCTCGCGACACACCGTCGCCGCGGCGAAACTCGTCGTCGTCACCGGCTGGGCAGCGGTCGTCGCCGTCGTCGCCGCCCCTGTCGCCCTCGTCATCGGACTGCTCGCCGGCCTGGGCAGCCCAGATACCGCCACTTTTGCGGCACTCGGCCGCCTTGCCGTCCTACTCGCTGCCACGGGCATGTTGGCGCTCGTGGTGGCGCTATTCGCGAGCCTGGGCCGGGGTTATCTCGCCGGCTTCGCAGGCCTCGCCGCCATCGTTGTCGCACCCCAACTGGCCATCGTCGCCGGAATCGGGGCCTGGTTTCCCTGGTCGGCCCCAGCCCTCTGGGCCATCACACCGCTGAACCCGACACTGACGGCGATACCGACCTGGCACCTCATCGTCGTCCCACTCACCGCTCTCGTGACCAGCGCGCTGACCCTCGCCTGGTGGCAGACCGCCGAACTTTCTTGACGGCCGCCGGACCAGAACGACAGCCCGCAGGGCGAGCCAACGCTCGCACATGCCGGTATCCGAGTACTCCCTGATTCAGGTCCTTGCGCCTCGTTCGCCGCCTTAGTTCAGGGGCGCGGTGCCGCCTTGCTGCGTACGTGCTTCCTGCTCACGGGAACACCGACCGTCAGATCAGGGCCGGGCCGTGGTCCGCCACGTGACCGATCGCGTCGACCCCGCCATTGATGAGTGCGCGGACGTCGCTGGTGGTGTCGGGGCGGGCGAGGACGTGCACGACGTCGCCCGCCTCGAGTGCCGTCTCGCTGTCAGGGAACCGCAGGTTCCCGTTGCGCTGGATGGTCACGGCGACGGAACCGGCCGGCCACCTGACCTCCGCGACCGTCCGGCCCGCCGCAGGTGCGTGCGCGGTGACAGTCTCCTCGACGAGTTCGCTGCCGGTCCCGGCAGTGCTCACGCGGCGCAGCCCCGCCGTCAGCGCGTGGCGGTATCCGTCGATCACCTCGGTCATGCCGACGACGCCGGTCACCTGGCGGTCCGCGTCGAGGATGGCCACCCAGGTGGTCCCCGTGGTGACGAGCACGTCCACGACATCGTGGAGGGTTCCGGTGCCGACGAAGGTGGGCCATGCGGTGTCGGCCACGTCTCCGATCCGCGCGTCGGTGCCTGACGTGACCATCGAGGCAAGCCGCTCGGCGTCAACCCCGCCGTGGAATGAAAGGTCGGCGCTGACGACGGGGGCACCCGACAGCTCGCAGGCCGCCAGTTCGGCCAGCGCGACGCGGACGGGAGTGTCGGCGGACAGCAGCAGTCGCGGCGGCTTCATGACCTCCCCGGCGGGGACGCCGGCAAGCAACGGAAGCCCGAACTTCAACTGGTGCGCCCTCGAGTGCGTGCGGTCCCTGAGCTGACCCGAGTACATCGTGGTGTCCCGGACGACGAACGCGGCAACGCCGAGAGCGATCATCGCGGGTGCGAGCAGGGCGAGACTGCCCGTCATCTCCCCGACCATCAGCAGCACCCCGATCTGGGCGTGCGAGATGCTGCCGAAGGTAGCGATCATCCCGACGATGATGAACGGTGCTGGGCCGCCAGGCAGCCCGGGCGCGAACGGATGCAGCAGGCGCCAGACAGCAGCACCGGTGAACGCGCCGATCACCATGCCCGGGCCGAAGATGCCGCCGGAGCCGCCCGAGCCGATGGACAGTGACGTCGACAGGATCTTGACGAACGGCAGCACAAGGATGATCCACAGCGGCAGTGCGGACGGGCTGGTTATTGCCTTCTGTACGAAGCCGTAGCCGGTGCCGAGCGCGCCCGGCACCGCCAGGCCGAGCAGGCCGACGAGCACGCCGGCGACCGCGGGCTTCACGATCCCGCCGCCCGGCAGTCGCCGGGTCAGCGCGATCGACGCGTAAAAGGTCCGCGCGTACAGGAGGGCGATCAGGCCGGCGACCGCGCCGAGCAGCGCGAAGTACAGCAGTTGCAGCGGATGGTCGAACTGGTAGCCGCGGACGTAGCCGAAGATCGGGGTGAAGCCCTCCACCGCACCGAACACGGAGAAGCCCACTACCGAGGCGATCATCGACGGCAGGATCGCCTCCCCCTCGATGTCGTCGCGGTAGAGAATCTCCGCACCGAGCACCGCGCCGCCCAGTGGCGCCCGGAAGATCGCACCGATCCCCGAACCGATCCCCGCCGCGACCGCGATCCGCGCATCCTCGGGGCTCAGGTCCAGCGCGCGGCCGAGCAGCGAACCGAAGCCGGCGCTGATCTGGGCCGTTGGACCCTCCCGCCCGCCCGAACCGCCGGCCCCGATTGTCACCGCCGAGGACAGGATCTTCACCAGCACCACCCGCGGACGTACGCCGCGCGGGTTGTGGTGAAACGCTTCGATTGCCGCGTCGGTGCCGTGCCCTTCGGCCTCCGGTGCAAAGCGCGACGTCAATATTCCCGACAACAGCCCGCCGAGACCGACGACCAGCGGGATCGCCCACGGACGGGTGAACCCAGCGGAACCGACGGCACCGCCCTCGCCGAGCGGGCCCGGGGGATGGTAGCCGCCGATCCCGACGAGCAGCAGCTTCGTCGCCGACTCCAGGCAGAAAATGAACAGGATGGCGCCGAGCCCGGCGACGACCCCGATCAACGACCCTAGGACCAGCCACTTCGTCAGGTACGGCGCATCGTTGATGCGCCGTGCGGCACGCCGAATTCGCAAAACGGTGCGGCGCAGTCCGCGCATCACAAGCCCTTCCAGAGCCGATTGAGTTGCGGGCCGACCCTCGCCAGTTCCTCTGTCGTCGCGCTCACCAGCCCGGCCAGGCACCTTTCACCCTTCGCCGTCAGGCGCAGCCGAACAGCGCGGGTATCGGTCGCATCCGGCCGCCGCCGCACCAAGCCCGCGGCCTCCACCCGGTCCACCAACTGCACGACGCTGTGGTGACGGACCAGCAAGTACCCCGCGACGTCCGACACCGTCGGACCCAGTACGTCGTCGTGGCCACGTATCGCCAACAGCAACTGGTGCTGCGCCGCGGTCAGACCCGCGGACTCCGCGAGCGACCCGCTCCACCGCAAGAACCGGCGCAGCCCGGTTCGGAACTCCAACAGCCGTCGGTAGTCTTCATCCGTCAACGTAACCACAGATATATCATGCCACGATATATCGCTGTGGACCGCGACTGCGCATGGCGCAGCGTTGTCGAGTACCGGACGGCGCCGGGACGTGTAGGCATCCGCGTGCTCGGAAGATGTGGCCCAGGTGTGGCCCGGCTTTAGTTACCGCAGTGGCACCCACGAGCTCGTAAGCCCGTAACCTGCGCGCATACGCCGACCGCTCGACTAGTTGCGCGAACTAGCGCAAGCCTTCCAAGCTGGCCATGCCGGTTCGATCCCGGTCACCCGCTCCACCTGTGACCTGCGGTTTCCACAGACGCAATGCGCGAGCCGACGACCTCGCGTGAAAGGCCGTGGGCACAGCCATGTCTAGCTGGTCTTCGTCCGGCTTGTGTGCGAGCGCGCCTTCGGGCGAGGCAGGGGCGGCAGCAGTTGATCGACGAGTTTCGGAACCATGCTCGGGTCGAACGACTCATACAGCATGAGGCGGCGCAGCAGGATCGGCCCGACCAGTGCGTCGGCGAGGATCTCGGGGTCAGTGCCGGCTTGGAGTTCCCCGATTTCCACGCCCTCGCGCAGGAGATTGACAATCACGTTGCGTCGTTCGGCGCTGAAACGACAGTGGAAGTCGCGCATGTGCGGGTCTCGCTCGGCGGCTTCGATCAGCGCCGGCATGCACGCCGAGTAGATCGACTCCTTCACCACGACGGCGACCTGCATGAGCAGGGCGGTGATCTTCTCGCGAACGGTTCCCTGCGCGGGAGCCTCGAGCGGGGCCTTCAGTGTGCGGAACGCATCCTCGACCAGCTCGAGCTTCCCCGACCAATGCCGGTAGATCGTGCTCTTCCCGACACCCGCGCGGGCGGCTACTGACTCGATCGTCAGTGCGCCGTAGCCGCCGTCACCGAGTTCGTCGAGGACGGCCTCGAGGATGACCCGTCGCGACCGTTCGATGCGGGGATCCTCGACGACCGTATTCGCCGAGGATCCCGCCGTCGCCATGGGGTTCATTCTTGCACTTGGACTCCTGCGACCTGAGCCAGCCCGCCGTCGTACTCGTCGAAGTCGTCGCGCAGGTCAATCGGCTCGTCGACGGTTGACGCGCCGCTCCGGCCGCGGCCGAAGGCCAACACCGCCGCTACGGCTGCCAGGGCGATGCCCAGCGCCACCGAGTTTGCGAGGGTGAACGCGTCAGTGAATGCAGCTGCCGCTCTGGCCGAAACCTCGGCACCGCCGGGAATCGTGGCGGCGACTGCGCTGGCAGCACCGATCGACTCCGAGGCGGCGGCGTGGGCCGCGGCCGGGAGTTGCAGACCGTCGAGGTTGATGCCCGAGCGGTACGCCGTGTTGGCGATGCTCCCGAGGAGCGCGATGCCCAGCGCGCCGCCGAGCTCCCGAGTCGTGTCGTTGACGGCAGACCCGACCCCTGCCTTCGAGAGCGGGACCGAAGTCATGATCTCGCTGGTAGCGGGCGCAGCGGTGAGGCTCATCCCGGCACCCAGAAGCGCCAGTGCCACGGCGATGACTATGTACGGCGTGCTGACCGACACGGTGGTCAGCACTGCGAATCCGGCCGCGACTACCCCAAATCCGAGGGCCATGACGCGGGCGGGCCCGAAGCGTGCCGCCAGCCCCGCGCTACGTGGCGAGACGACGACGAACATCAGTGCGACCGGCAGGCCGGCGAGGCCCGCCCCGAGCGGAGAGTAGCCGCGGGCCAATTGGAGGTACTGCGTGAGGAGGAAGAAGAACCCGAACATGACGAAGAACGCCACCGTTATCACGCCGCTGCCCAGGCTGAACCGGCGGTCGCGAAACAGGGCCAACGGCAACATCGGGTGTTCGGTCCGACGCTCCCAGATCAGGAACAACGGCAGCGTGATCGCCGCCACGACAATCGCTGCGCTCACCGAGCGACTCGTCCACCCGTTTTCGGGTCCCTGAATGATCCCGAAGATCAGGGCGCTCAGGCCGACGAGCGACAGCAGCGCTCCGATCGGGTCGAGCGGAGTCTGCGTGTCATCGCGAGAATCCGGTGCGAACGCCCACACCGCAACGATGATCCCGAAGACGAGGGGTACGTTGACCAACACCGTCGAGCCCCACCAGAACTTCTGAAGCAGCGCACCTGTGACGATCGGGCCAATCGACGCGCCCGCGCCTGCGAATCCGGCCCACAACGCGATGGCCCGCGGCCGTTCTTCCGGCGGAAAGATCGCGGCGATGATCGACAAAGTGGCCGGCATGATGAAGGCAGCGCCGATGCCCATTACCGCCCGGCTGGCGATCACCTGCGACGCGCCGGTGGCGACTCCGGCGAGTAGGCCTCCCACGCCGAACACGACGAGCCCGCCCACAAGCGCCGGACGCCGGCCGAAGCGATCGCCGATCGCGCCGGCGCTCAGGAGAAGACCGGCGAACACAACCGCGTACGCGTCGACGATCCACTGCAGCTGCGACGCCGAAGCCCCGAGCTCCCGTTGCATGGTTGGCAACGCCGTGTTGAGTCCGGACACCGACATGACGACGAGCACGAGCGACAAACACATGATCGCCAGCAGGAACCAGCGGCGAGCGTGAATCTCCGGTCGCTCGTGCAAGGGAACCGTCGGCGATGCGACCGAGGGAGATGACATCAGTGCACTCCTTCTTTCCGAAACCAACGAAGTGAGACGCTACCGTCTCGCTGCGAATCGTAAGCGTCCCGCACCGATACGTCAACGTCTTAGATGCCGGCGGGCGTCGGCCGGCCACTTCGGTCACAGAGGGGCAGAGCGACGCCAAGTGGCGTGCGGTCGACCGTCGCGGAGAGGGCCTCTACGGCTCGTTGATGTGGCCCGGATGTGGCGCAGACGCTGGGAACATGAAGCTCAATGTCGCGTCACAATGCCGTCGACAGCCGCGTGACGTAGTCGTCCTGAGTCGGGCGTTCTATCTCAGGCAGTCGCTTTGGCGCGCTCGAACGCGCTGGCGAATTCCTTCATGTCACCGGCTTTGCCCTCAAGCTTGAACGAGTTGCCGTGCGCACTTATCTCCATCACGCCGGCCGCGCCCATGCGCTTGACTTCCAGAGAGTCGACCTCGGCCAGCGGGACGCTGCTGAGGATCTCGGTGATTTCCTTGATTTGCCCGATGAAGCTGACTTTGACTTGCATCGTCACGAGGCTCGTGGCGGTGACGGCGACCGCCCCAGGATTGCCGAGAACGATCCCGGCAGCTTTCGCTTTCTTGGTCTGATCGCTGACGTTCTTTCCCCCGATGGCGCCGACGATCGCTCCGCCTCCGATGGCGGTTGTTGTCGCGCCGCGCGGCTTTGCAAACGCTGCCGCGAGGATGGGTTCGGCGATCTTTCCTGCCGCCGCCGCAACGATCTGTTGCTGATGGTTCGTCACGTGAGTCTCCTTGTAGCTGCGCCGTTGAGTGACGGGATTGTGTCACCTAGGGCAGTGCTTCGAGTGGAGTTACGACGTCCACCAAGATCGGTGTCCCGGCCGGCAACGTGACCCCTGACCTGGCCGACTCTTCGAGATGCGCCGCGCGAGTCGCGACCATAGCGTGGAGCGCATGGCCGACGTGATGTGGTTCCGGCGTGATCTTCGACTGAGCGACCACCCATCGCTTGCTGCGGCGGCGGCCGCCGGAGAGGTCCTGCCATTGTTCGTGCTCGACCCGTATCTCCTGTCGAGGTCGGGAACGCCTCGGGTCACATTCATGCTCGACTGTCTGCGGGAGCTGCAGGACGCTACCGATGGCGCGCTAGTGGTGCGTACCGGGCCCCCCGAGAACGTCGTCCCCGACATCGCGCGTCAATGCGGCGCCGGTGCGGTGCACGTGACCGGCGATACGGGTCCCTACGGCAGCGAGCGGGATCGCGCGGTTGCCTCCGCACTCGGAACGTTCGGTGTCGCACTTCGCGTAACGGGGTCGGCGTACGCCGTCGGGCCGGGTCAGGTCCGCAAGGACAACGGCACGCCGTACTCCGTCTTCTCGCCGTTCTACAAGGCCTGGCGCGCGTACGGCTGGCCGCAGCCAGCCCCTCGAGTGGACGTGACATGGGCGCGTGGTCCGAGCTCGGAGAAACTGCCGGACAGCCCGCCGACCGCCGCGCACTTGCCTCCTGCGGGGGAGCTCGCCGGCACGCGTCGGCTCGACGAATTCCTCGAGTGCGAGCTGCCGGCGTACGACGAACGTCGTGACGATCCTGGGGCGGACGCGACAAGCCGGCTTTCGCCTTACCTGCGCTGGGGTTGCGTGCATCCGCGCACCATTCTCTGGCGGCTCGGGCACGGCAAGGCTGCTGAGAAGATGCGGTCCGAGTTGGCCTGGCGGGAGTTCTACGCGGACGTGCTTCACCACCGGCCGACGGCCGCGCGCGTCGCGGTACAGCCCGCCATGAACCGCTTGATCTCGGACGAAGGCGCTGCGGCTGACGCGTTATTTGACGCCTGGCTCGCGGGACGGACCGGCTATCCGATCGTGGACGCAGGCATGCGGCAGTTGGCAGGTGAGGCATGGGTGCACAACCGGGTACGGATGATAGTGGCCAGCTTCTTGGTCAAAGACCTGCACCTGCCCTGGCAACGCGGGGCGCGGGCGTTCATGCAATGCCTCGTCGACGGCGACCTGGCGTCGAACTTCCTTGGCTGGCAGTGGGTTGCGGGCACCGGCACCGACCCGGCGCCGTACTTCCGCGTCTTCAATCCAGTGCTGCAGGGTAGGCGACACGATCCGTCAGGTGCCTACGTACGCCGTTGGGTGCCGGAGCTGCGCGACGTACCTGACGAGTGGATCCACGAGCCCTGGTCGGCACCCGGCGGTGTACCTGACGGATATCCGACGCGCGTGGTCGATCATGCCGAGGAGCGGGTTGAAGCGCTCCGCCGGTACGCGGCGGTCATCGCCTGACGCCGTCGGAGGCGGGTGTCCTCGCGGTGGCAGGGTAGAAGTTCGGGCATGAGACCGGAGATGCAGTGAGCCAGCGGCGGCGCCTGGGGATCCTCCTGGCGATGAATGCGGTGATGATCCTGGCTCTTGTTTTCGTCGGGATCTTGAGTCATTCCTTGGGAGTGCTGGCGGCCGGCGGTGACTATGTCGCCGACAGCGCAGCGATCGTGCTGGGGATCATCGCCGTCACCATCCGGGAACGGGTCGGGCCGACGTCAAAGGCACCCACCTACGTCGCGGCGATCAACGCGAGCGCCCTCCTGGTGGTGACGGCGTTCGTCGTGCTCTCGGCTGCCGATCGGCTGCTGCACGGCACGCCGGCCATCCATGGTCTGCCGGTGCTGATCGTCAGCGCAGTGGCTACCGGGGTGATGGTCGCCGGGGTGTTCGTACTCGGCGCCGGCGCCGGCAACGAGGACCTGCATATGCGTTCCGTGCTGCTCGATACTGTCTCCGACGCTCTGGCCTCCGCCGCAGTGGCCATCAGCGGCGCGATCATCTATATCACCGGCCGCTACTACTGGCTCGACTCAGCGCTGTCCCTGGTGATCGGGCTGATCATCGGTGTGGGGGCGCTGGACTTGCTCAGCTCTGTGCTGCTCGCCCTGCGGCACGGAACGCCGCTCGAGATCGACGACGCCTGACGGCGACCTTTCGCTCGTAACGCCGAGGTGCGCAGTCCTGACTCGGATCAGTCGGTGGTTACACCGTTGTGGCGCGGTCGCTATTTCTCTGCTGTTCGCCCACTGGACCCTTTTGCTCGGAGCACCGAGGGTGCAGGATCGGCCGCAGTGTGCCTCGGCTGTCGCAAATCATGAGGAGTTGCCATGAAGCGGTCCGTTACCGGGAGTTCCTTCTTCGTTCTGGCCCTCGCCGCCGCAACCTTTGCGGTTCCGGCGGCCAGCCCTGGTGCGGTCGCAACGACGGCGCCAGCTTCGGCGCAGGCACCGGCCAGCAAGGGGCTGCTGTTCTCGTCCGACGGGATGCGGCCCGACTTGATGGAGCGGTACGCCGCAGCGGGCCAGATGCCGACGTACGCCGCGATGATGGCCGCCGGCACCAGTGGCGCCAACGGCATGACCCAGGCTTTCCCGCCGAACACCGGCGTCGGCTGGTACACCATGGCGACCGGCACCTGGCCGGGCGAGCACGGCTCGACGAACAACACCTATCACCGCGTCGGTGAGGGCAACTTCAACAACCGCACCTCGTTCTCGGCGGCCGGAACGCTCCAGGCTGACACCATCGCCGCTTCCGCCGAGCGGGCCGGCAAGAAGGTCGCGCAGGTCGAGTGGGTCGGCGGCGCCAACGCCGGTATCGCCGGGCCGACCGTCGACTTCGCCAACTTCTTCTCGACCCGCGGTGTCCTTACGACGCCACCGGTCGCGACCGAACAGGCCGGCGCGGCGGCGTTCGGGTTGTCCTACCAGGTCGCAACGTTTGCCCCCGCCAGCGGCTGGACGAATGTGCCGATCGGCGACCCCGCGGCGCCGCCGATGCAGACCACGCTCACCGTCGCGACTTCGTTCTCAGCACAGAACCCGACCCGGGTTTACGACGTCTACGTGTACGACGCGGCGATCGACGGCACGGTCGGCTACGACCACGTCATCCTGGTACCCAGCGCCGCGGGCAAGGATGGCACCCAGCAGGCCACCGCCCTCGGCGTGGGGAATTTCAACAGCGTGAAGCTGACGGGTGCGGACGGGCTCATCGGAGCACGTGCCGGTCAGACGGCCGGCTTCTACGTGAAGCTCATCTCGCTGTCGCCCGACCTGTCCTCGATGAAGCTGTACTTCACTTCGGTGCAGCGCGCCATCGCTACATGTTCGACAGCGGCCTGTAACGCGCTGCCCGCCGGCGGGCCCGGGGAGAACCCGCTGGAGAAGTACATCGCGGACAACCTGCCCGCGCCCACTTCCGCGGACTTTGCGCCGATCGAGGCGCGGATCATCGACGAGGACACCTACGTACAGCAGGGCCGCGACCTGGAAAAGGCATATGGAGACGCCGTTCTGCAGTATGTGCTCGGGACGCTGCAGCCCAACACCGATCTCGCCCTGGTCGGCTACCCGGTGACCGACGAGTTTTCCCACCAGTTCATGGGATTGGTCACACCGACGGACATGGACGGTGCTGCCAACCCCTACTACGACGACCTCGACGGCGACGGGACGAAGGACGGCCGGATATCCATCCGCGATGGTTACATCCGTAGCGCGTACCACGAGGCGGATGCCAAGCTCGCGCTGGCCCGCTCCTTGCTCGGCGGCAACCCGACCACCATCGCCGCCTCCGACCACGGTTTCGGCGCCCAGTGGGAGGCCATCAACGCGGGCAAGGTGCTCGCGGATGCGGGTCTTCAGGGCAGCGAACAGCCGAGCAACTGCCGCGCGGCCGGCAGTGGCGTCACGCAGGCGAAGGCGTGCTGGGCGGGCGGCACAGTGCAGATCTACGTGAACCTTGCCGGCCGCGATCCTGGCGGCACCGTTTCAGCGGCCAACTACGAGAACGTCCGCAACCAGATCATCGCGGCGTTCCAGAACCTGTCCGACCCGGCGAATCCCGGCAAGCAGGTGGTGCTCAAGATTCTCAAGAAGGAGGAGTTGCGCAACGTCGACGGTTCAGACTCGCTGCACCCGACCCGCTCTGGCGACGTGGTGGTCGTCTCGCGGCCGCCGTACCAGTTCGATGCCGGAACGCCGGGCCAGCGGATCGCCTTCAGCCAGTTCTTCGGCCAGCACGGTTTCCTGCCTGACCTGGTCGACATCCCGCACAACGTGAACATGCACGCAACCTTCGTCGCGGCCGGCCCCGGCGTCGCGCACGTCCCGCAGCTGAGCGGCGTACGGGCGATCGATCTGGCCCCGACACTGGCCTACCTGCTCGGCGTGCCTGGACCGCAGAACGCGCGCGGCGGCATCCTCTACGGTCTGCTGCCCAACCGCGCGTCGCTGCGCGAACTGACAATCCTCCAGATCAGCGACTACCACGGCCAGCTGATCCCCCTGTCCGAGGCGGCGGACAACGTCGCCGGCACCGGCGCCAGCAATCCCACGTTCGCCATCGGCGGGTCGGCGTTCCTCAAGCCCTGGTTCGACTCCTACCGGGCCTCGGCAGCGGGATCCATCACGGTCACCGGCGGCGACTCCGTGGGAGCGACTCCGCCGATCTCCAGCTTCTTCGGGGACAAGCCGACGATCGACCTGATGAATCGGATGGGCTTCACGCTCGACGGGCTCGGCAACCACAACTTCGACAGGGGCGAGCAATACCTGCGGACCCAACTGATTCCACTCGCCCAATTCGGCTACGTCTCCGCCAACATCGTCGACCCGGCGACGTCCGACCCGCCGGCGGAGTGGTCGAAGTCCGCGGTGGTGACCATCAACGGGGTGAAGCTCGGCGTCATCGGCTTCTCCAACCCGGACATCCCCGAGCTGACCAAACCGGGATCGCTCGGACCGTTCGTCGTGACGGACCCGCTCGCCGCGGTCAACAAGCGGGCCGCCCAACTGCGCAAGCAGAAGGGCATCATGGCCGTGGTGGCCCTCGGCCACCTCGGCGCGACCGGCGGCACGGTCAACAGCCCCAGCGGTCCGGCGGTCGACCTGGCTGACGGCTCGGTCGGCGTCGATGCCGTACTCGCGGATCACACCGACCAGCAGGTCGTGAGCAGCCGGCCAGGCGGCGTGTTGCTGACAGAGAACCGCAGCAAGGGCATCCGCTTCACCCGTGTGCGCCTGGTTGTCGACACGGCCAACAAGACGGTGACGTACAAGACCGCCGACTTCCACAAGCCGTGGAACATCGGCGTCACCGCCGACCCCGGCATCCAGGCGCGGATCGACGATCTCAACGCGCAGCTCGGACCGGTGCTCAACACCCTCGTTGGCAACGCGACGGTGTTCGTACCACGAACCGACTCGTGCGGAAACGGTGCAGGACGCACCTGCGAATCGCTCATCGGCGACACCGTCGCCGATGCGATGCGCACGACGTACGCCACCGACTTCGCCATCACCAACTCCGGTGGCCTGCGCGCCGATCTGACCTGCCCGACCACTGACAATCCGAGCGACTTCTGCCCGGGTTACACCCCTCCGCCTTATCCGATAACACGCGGGCAGGTGCTCACGGTGCTGCCGTTCGGCAACATCGTGACCACCGTCCAGATCACCGGAGCGGAACTCAAGACCATGCTCGAGAACGGTGTCTCGGCGATGCCCGCGGTCAACGGCAAATTCCCGCAGGTTTCGGGGTTGTGCTTCAGCTACGACATCGCCAGTCCCGCCGGAAGCCGAGTCGGGAGCGCCGTCCGGCAGGCGCCCGACGGCAGCTGCACGGGTGCCGCAGTCGACCTGACCGGCGCAGCGTCGTACTCGATCGCGGAGAACGACTTCATGACCGGCGGCGGCGACGGATACCCGGTCTTCAACGGGCGGGCGACGACGCGTGACTTCATGGACCAGGTCAGCGCCGACTACATTGCTGCGAGTACGCCGATCAGCCCGGCGATCCAGGGCCGAATCGCCTGTACGACCAGCGGATCTACGGCCTGCCCGGTGGTGCTGCCCTAGCCTCGGCTGGTCGAACAGGCGCTCGAGGACCTAATGAGAACGCCCGCCCGGAGGATCGGGCGGGCGTTCTTCACTATGTTCGTGCCGCCGCGAGAGGTGCAGCTAGATCGCGACGTCGATCACTGGCAGCTACTTCGTGAGCGGGGCCAGCTTCGGGTCGTTCGCGTAGGCCTCGACGAGGTTGTCCTTGGTGACCACCAGCGGGGCCAGCAGGTACGCCGGAACGATCTTCGTGCCGTTGTCGTACGACTTGGTGTCGTTGATCTCCGAGATCGGCGAACCGGCCTGGAGCTCCTTGGCCATCTGGATCGAAGCCGCGACGAGCTTGCGGGTGTCCTTGTTGATGGTCATGTACTGCTCGCCGTTCTTGATCGACGTGACCGACGCGCCTTCGGAGTCCTGACCGGTGACGATCGGGATCGGCTTACCCGCACCCTTGACGGACTGGATGATCGAGCGCGCCAGGTTGTCGTTCGGAGCAAGGACGCCATCGAGCGTCTTCGAGCCGTACGTGCTGGTGACGAGCGCGTCCATCCTCTTCTGGGAGTTCTCCGCGAGCCAGCCCTGCGTGGTGACCTGCTTGAAGTCAACCTGGCCGGAGCCGACGACGACGTTCTTCTTGTCGATTTCCGGCTGAAGAACGCTCATTGCGCCGTCGAAGAAGACCTTCGCGTTGTTGTCGTCCGGGGAACCGGCGAAGAGTTCGATCGTGTACGGGCCGGCCGGCTTCTTGGCCTTCATCCCGTCGAGCAGCGCCGTGCCCTGCAGCACGCCGACCTTGAAGTTGTCGAACGCGACGTAGTAGTCGAGGTCGGCTGTTTTGAGGATCAGCCGGTCGTAGGCGATGACGGCCGCGCCGGCAGCCTTGGCTGCCTTCAGCTGGTCGCCCAACTGGCTGCCGTCCTTGGCACCGATGATGATGACCTTCGCGCCCTTGGTGATCATGGCCGAGATCTGGCTCTGCTGGTCAGCGACGGTGTTGGTCGCGGCGGCGTACTGGACGTCACCCTTGAAGCCGGCAGCCTTGAGGCCGTCCTCGAAGAGCTTGCCGGCGAGGACCCAGTTCTCCGACGTCTTGTCCGGGAGGGCTACGCCGATGCTGGCGTCTGCAGCGAAGCCCTTGCCGGCAGCGGGCGCACTGGTTCCGGCGGCGGTGCTGCTGGCGGCGGCGCTGGTGGCCGACGTGCTCTTGGCCGTGTCCGTCTTCTTGTCCTTCTTGCCGCAGCCCGTGAGCGCGACGAGCGCCACGGTGCCGAGCACGATGGAGTTCCTTACGATTTTGCGCATGGAGATTGCCTTTCTCCGCGAGGAGAGGGAGAGACGCTCGAGGCGGGGCGCAACGAGCAGTTCGCAGCGTAGCGGCGCCAACCCGCCGGACTAGACAACCGGTTGCACTGAGACCAAATCGTTGCGTTGTTGTGGCCTAGCGGTTAGCCCGTACGCTCGGAATCGGCGGTCAGTTCCTCGGCTCGGCCGACCTGCGCAGACGTCGCCTCGGGTGCCACCTGCTGCCGGAACTTGCTCTGCATCAACCCGATCAGTGACGGCCTGCCCTGGTTCTTGTTGTAGACGTCGAGGGCGACGGCCAGCAGGAGCACGAGTCCCCTGATGATCTGCACCCGGTCCGATTTGACACCGAGCAAGCTCATGCCGTTGTTGAGCACGGCCATGATCAAGCCACCGACGATCGACCCGACGACCGTGCCGACACCGCCAGAGATCGCCGCTCCACCGATGAACACCGCGGCGATGGCGTCGAGCTCCCAGCCCGTGCCGTCGGCCGGACCGGACGCCCCCGAGCGGGCAACAAAGATCATGCCGGCCAGCGCGGCGAGCATGCTCATGTTCATCATCACGAGGAAGTTCGTCCGCTTGGTGTTGACCCCGGAAAGCCTGGCGGCGTTGATGTTGCCGCCGACGGCGTAGACGTTGCGGCCGATGATCGTGTTGCGCGCGATGTAGGAGTAGACAACGACGAGGAACGCCAGAATCAACCCGGCGATCGGGAAGCTCGTGCCAGGGCGGCCGTTGGCAAACAGCACCGTGGCGTAGGCGATGATCGCGCCGAGCATGACGAGCTTCGTGACACTCACCCACAGCGGCGCCATCTCGGACTTCAAGGCGGCCTGAACGCGACGCAGCCGGATCTCGCGGATCGCGACGGCGACGAAGAGCACGGCCCCCATCAGCAGCGTCAAGTTGTTGTAGCCCGTGTCGGGTCCTACCGCGCCCAGGTAGCCTGAGCCGACGTACTTCTGGAAGCTGGCCGGCACGACCGTGCTGGTGGAGTTGCCGATGTACTGGTTGGCGCCGCGGAAGATGATCATGCCCGCGAGAGTCACGATGAAGGCCGGTACGCCGACATACGCCACCCAGAAGCCCTGCCAGGCACCGACCAGGACTCCGATGAGCAGGCCGACAAGGACCGCCAGCGGCCAAGCCAGGTGGTGGTCCTTCATGAGCAACGCGACGGCGATACCGGCGAAAGCCGCGACCGAACCTACCGACAGGTCGATGTTGCCCGCGATGATCACCAGGACCATGCCGACCGCGAGCACGAGAATGTAGGACTGCTGCTGGACGATATTGATCACGTTGCCGGAACTCAGGGCCAGGCCGTGCGTCCGCCACTGGAAGTACAACAGGATTCCGATGAGCGTGAAGATCATGCCGAACTGGCGGCCCAATGACGTGCCGCCACCGAACATCTTGCGCAGATCCTTCATCGAGCTCATCTGGCTACCCTCTTCTTCGTCGAGGTCATGCTCTTCAACAGCATCTCCGGCTCCGCCTCGGACGTCGGGATGTCATCCGTGACCGTGCCCTCGAAGATTGTGTAAATCCGGTCGGTCAGGCCGATGAGTTCCGGCAGCTCCGACGAGATAAGGATGACGCCTTTTCCTTGCTGCGCGAGTTGCTGGATGATGCCGTAGATCTCGAACTTCCCGCCCACGTCGATGCCGCGGGTCGGCTCGTCGAGGATCAGCAGGTCGGGGTCGGTGAACATCCACTTCGCCAAGACGACCTTTTGCTGGTTGCCACCGGACAGTTTGCTCACGCCCTCGTCCACCGAGGGCGTCTTGATGCGCAGGCTCTTGCGGTATCGCTCGGCATGGTCGTGTTCCTTGGCGAAGTCGACCACCGGGCCGTTTGAGATCTTGGACAGCTTCGCCGAGACGATGGAACGTTTGATGTCATCGAGGAGATTGAGGCCTAGCACCTTCCGGTCCTCGCTGACGTACGCCAGCCCGTGGGCAATGGCGTCCATGACGCTCCGGATATGAATCTCCTTGCCGTCCTTGAAGATCTGTCCCGAGACGAACGTCCCGTAGGAACGGCCGAAAATACTCATCGCGAGCTCCGTGCGGCCGGCGCCCATCAGGCCGGCGATTCCGACGATCTCGCCGCGGCGCACGTACAAGTTGGACTGCTTGCAGACCAGGCGCTCGCTGGAGTACGGGTCCTGGACCACGAAGTCACGCACCTCGAAGAACACCTCACCGATGTTCGGCTGGTGCTCCGGAAAGCGGCTCTCCATGGAACGGCCGACCATGCCGCGGATGATGCGGTCCTCGTTGACGCCGTCCGCCCTGACGTCGAGAGTCTCGATCGTGCGCCCGTCGCGCAGGATGGTTATCGCGTCGGCGATCTGTTCGATCTCGTTGAGCTTGTGCGAAATCATGATCGAGGTGATGCCCTTGTCCCGCAGGCCGACGATCAACCCGAGCAGGTGATCGGAGTCGGCTTTGTTCAGCGCGGCGGTCGGCTCATCGAGGATGAGCAGCTTCACTGACTTGTTGAGCGCCTTGGCGATCTCGACCAACTGCTGCTTGCCGACACCGATGTCCTTGATCAGTGCGTCCGGATCCGCACGCAGGCCGACCCGCGAGAGAAGTTCGCGGGCCCGAATCTTGGCGGCCGTCCAATCGATGCGGCCGCCGCGG
>JBDTYE010000028.1:0-22395 GCA_040005895.1 Actinomycetota bacterium
GCGCCGATGACCCTGATCGTCGTCGCCTACCGCCGCGCGACCATCGCGCTCGCCGACGAGATCGTCTACGTCGAAAGCGGTCAGGTCCGCGACCGCGGCACCCACGACCAACTCATGCGACGACAGCCGGGCTACGCCGACCTGATCTCCGCCTACGACAAACCGGACGAGGACGACGGCTACGACGACGAGGCCGCCGCGCTCGAGAGCGAGCCGGTCGGATGACCGCCGTGGTCACGGAGCTCGATCAGCCGCAGCTGTCCGCAGCGACCAGTCTCGACGAAAGCCCGTGGCAGACGCTGCGCCGGGGGCTCAAGCTGACGCCCGAGTTCCGCATCGGGCTGCCGATGACGCTGTTCCTCGCCATCGTCGCGACGGCCGGCCGGATCGTCGTACCCATCGCGGTTCAGCAGACCATCGACCACGGGCTACGCGCGCGGGGCGGCCCAGACCTTGCCCTCGTACGCCGCGCCATCGCCTTCGCCGCGCTCGCGCTGGTCGCGACCGCGGCCGCCGGCTACCTCACCAACGCCAGGCTCGCGCGCTCCGCGGAGACGGGGCTGTCATCACTGCGAGTTCGGGCGTTCCGGCACATCCACGACCTGTCGATGCTGCATCAGGCGACCGAGCGGCGCGGCACCCTGGTGTCCCGCGTGACCGGCGACGTCGACACGGTCAGCGAGTTCATGTCCCACGGCGGAATTCACCTCATCGTGAGCGTCGCGCAACTCATCCTGGCGACCGGGCTGATGCTGTTCTACAGCTGGCAGTTGACCCTGCTCGTGATCGTCGTGTTCGTCCCGCTCGCCTGGATGCTGCACCGCATCCAGGGCACGCTCGCGGCCCGCTACGGCCTCGTGCGCAAGCGCATCGGGGAGATGCTCGGCGCCATTGCGGAGAGCGTGGTGGGCGCACCGGTGATCCGCGCCTACGGGATCGAGCGGCGTACCGCCGAGCGGGTCGACGCCGCTATCGAGGCGCACGCCGACGCCTACCTCCGGTCCGTCCGCGTCTCCTCGGTGATGTTCTCCCTCGGCGAGATGTTCGCCGCGTTCGCAGTTGCCGTCGTCGTGGTGGCGGGAGTGCTCCTCGGTGTCGGCGGCGGCCTCAGTGAGGGCAAGCTCATCGCCTTCCTCTTTCTGGTCACGCTGTTCGTCACGCCCGTGCAGACCGCGACCGAGGTGCTCAACGAGGCGCAGAACGCCGTCGCCGGCTGGCGGCGGGTGCTCGACATCCTCGACGTGGTTCCCGACGTCGCCGACCCCGCACTGCACCGCGTCTGTACGCCGCTGCCGCCCGGTCCGCTCGGCGTCACGTTCGAATCCGTGAGCTTCCAGTACCCCACCGGCCCGGTGGTCCTGCACGACGTCGACGTGGCGATCGCACCTCGCCGCAAGGTGGCCGTGGTCGGCGAGACCGGTTCCGGCAAGACGACATTCGCCAAGCTGCTCACCCGCCTGATGGACCCCGTCGGGGGGCGGGTCCTGCTCGGCGGCGTACCTCTCGACGAGGTCGCCTTCGCGGATCTGCGGCACCGGGTGGTGATGGTGCCGCAGGACGGCATGCTCTTCGACCTGTCCGTTGCGGACAACGTCAGGCACGGCAACGAGTCGCTCACCGACTCCGAAGTCACCGAGGCTTTCGGCGAACTCGGCCTCGGCGATTGGCTGGATACGCTGCCCGCCGGTGTCGAGACCCGCGTCGGCGAACGCGGCGAGGCGCTGTCTGTGGGGGAGCGGCAGCTCGTCGCACTGGTCCGCGCCTACGTCGCGGATCCCGACCTGCTGGTGCTTGACGAGGCCACGTCAGCGGTCGACCCCGCGACAGAAGTTCGACTGCAGCGCGCGCTGGAGCGGCTGGCCGAAGGGCGTACCGAGGTAACCGTCGCCCACCGCCTCTCGACCGCGGAACAGGCCGACGAGGTGCTCGTATTCGACCGCGGGCGAATCGTGGCGCGCGGCTCGCATGGCGAGCTGGTCGGTGTCCCGGGTGTCTACGCAGACCTCTACGCGAGCTGGGCGAGCCGGAGTCGGTAGCGCCGCCGCCCCCACAACACCGCGAGGACAGCAGCGGCCAGCAGGAGGAGCAGAGCTAGACCGAAGACGGCTGCAGGCGGCCGGTTCCCAGCATCAGTCGGCAGCACCGCAACTGCGGGTGCGGCGCCGCTTGACGGGAAGGTCAGGGTTGCTCGAGCGGTTCGTTCGACCAGTCCGCTGCGGAGGACGACACGGGCATCCCAAGGGCCGTCGGGGAGCCGCGGGTCGAGCGATATCGCGACCTGCTCCGTCGCGCCGATCCCGAGTGTCGATCCCAGTGCCGCCGGGAACGGTCCTGCTCTCAGGCCCCCCGGGCCCGCCAGCAGTTGCAGCGTCCCGTTCATGTCGAGCGCGCGTCCCCCGAGGTTGCGGACCGTTGCCAGGACGGAAGGCGTGCTGTCAGCCGCGCGCCTGGCCGTCAGCGAATCAATGACGAAATCCGCAGCGGGTGGGCCGCCGGGGCCGACGGACACATAGAGCCGGATGCCGACCCGGTTGACTTGGATGACACCGCCGGTGTCGATCGGCGAGCGGGCTTCAGCCCAGACGACGGCGTACTGCTCGCCCGGTGCGGCATCGTGCGGAACGCGAATGGTCACGGTCGCCACCGCGTGGCCACCGGCCGGAATGTCGGGTGCAGCCGGGGTGACGGATGTCCAATTCGACAGGTCGTTGGCGCGGTGTCCCGCCGATCCGAGAAACGTTGCCCGTTCAATCGTGGCGGCGGAAGCGTAGGCGGCGACGTGCGCGATCGCGGTTGTGGTGTTCGTGATCTCAATCCGGCGGACGATCGTCGTTCCCGGCGCGAGGTGATCCACGATGTACAGCCGCGCGCGTGGATCGTCAGTGGAGGCCGACGGGACGTCGAGCAGTCGCACCCCGATACTGCCTGCCGTCGGAGTGTCGGCCTCGGTCGACGGGACGGCTGCGGCGGCCGGCGCGGCGCCGAGGACAGCGAGAGCGACAACGGCGACTACGAGGTGTCGAATCACGGTGAATCGCCCCGGCTAGGTGACCGAGTGGGTAATGGTGGATGTGTAGACGGCGGCCGCCATGCCGCCGGGAACCGTCACGACGATTGTCGGGTTCCAGGTCGCGGAGTTGTCGCCTGTTATCCCGGTTGCCGTCACCGCGGCGACTGTGCCAGTCAGGTTGGGCGGATCATTCGCTGTATACGTCGCGGTGCCGACTTTCACGATCGTTCCGGCGGTGTAGGCAATGGCGCTCGCTGCGATGGTCGGGCCGGCGGGCGGGGTGAACGCCGCTGCGATGACGGTCGTTACCCAGCCGGAACCTGCCGCGGCACTGCGTGCGTCGCTGACGACAACAGAGCCCAGCGCGCCGCTGATCACACCGCCGCTGACGCTGTTCTGTCGAGTCCCGAGTGCGACCGATGTGGGGACTGTGATCGAGAGGGCTCCGCCGGTCACGGTCACCGTCGCGGTGGTGACGCCGGTGTCGGCGCTGGCCGGAGTGGCGACCGCGACGACGAGCATGCCGACCGCGGCAAGGGCGAGAATTCGATGAATCTTCATAAGTCCTGCGTCCAAAATCGGCCCCGTGCGTTGAAGGCCGCCGCATGGCGCCCTACCTGGTAGATCGGCATCAGGACCGCAGTTTCAAGGCTGCAGAACCGGCCGGATGAAACGCCTACTACGTCTTCGCAGCCCCGTCCTGGCCCGCTGCTGACAGCAGCGTGTTGAGCCACACGAGTTCCTGGGCGATGGCGAGTAGTGCGTGTCCCTGTGCGGCGGCGAACAGGTCCTTCTGCTCGGGTGCCGGGATCTGGGACAGCAACGCCTCTGCCGTCGCGGCGTGCCCGGTGGTCATGGCAATGTCGCGGAACAGTCTCATTTCAGCGGGTGCGTCGCTGCCAAAGCCGGAGACCATCGGGTCCAGGCCCACGTTCGCAAGTTTGGGCATGACGTATTCGTGCAGAACCGCTGCCCAGCCCGCGGTGGAGTGGCGCTCCTGCTTTCCCACCGAACCACGGCGTGACCCGTCGGTGTTCAGCCCCGACGTCGGCGCGTCCTGCGCTATTGCGGCGGCGGCAGCAGCGGACACCGCTTCGGCGGCGGTGTGTCCGGCCCGGACGGCTGCCTTCGCCGCGGCGGTCGACGCCGCGATGACCATCGCGGCTGCTACTGCGGCTGCTTCCGCGGCAACGGCGGCGGCCGCGCGAGCGGCTGTGTTGGCCGCGGCTTCTGCGGTCTGCCGGGCGCGGACCGCAGCCTTGTCGGCAGCAGCGGTGGCCGCAGTCACCATCGCGTTCGCGGTCGCGGCGGCCTCGGCGGCTATTTCGGCGGCAGCCTCAGCGGTGATCGCGCCGGCGACGGTGCGGCGCGCTCGGTCTGCGGCCTTGGCGGCGGCGAGTGCTGCTTTCACCATCGCCTCTGCTACCACATCAGCTTCGTGCACGACATCCGCTGCAGCTACCGCGGCTACGTCCTCGGCGGCCTCTGCCGTGCGCAGCGCCCGGTTCGCGGCCGCGGCAGCGGCGGTCGACGCAACCTTGACCATTTCGCCGGCAGTGACGAGAGCTTCGGCGGCAATATCCGCAGCAGCCTCGGCGGCGATCGCCTCGGCGGCCGCTACCGCGGCCTCCTGAGCAGCTGATCCAGGCCCGAGGTCGGGCACGTTGGTGGTGGAGACATCACTCGCTACGGCGGTTGCCGGGGGCACGACGTTCGACATGGGCTACCTCTCTGCACAGCAGATTCGTCACCTAGTTCATCGACCACGAGGGGTGGCGGGGAGGTATCGAACGGGTGAACCCAGTCGCCGCCGGAGGTGCTACGGGGCGGAGAACTAGGTCGGTCTGGTCGCGCCGATATAGCCGTTGGCGTACATCGGCTGCGCGCGTACCGGTGCGCCCGAGTGCGGCGCGGCGATCATCATGCCCTGGCCGGTGTACAAGGCAACGTGGTGGATCGTCCGCGGGTTGGAGGTGTCCGTCGCCCAGAACACCAGGTCGCCCGGCAACAGGGCGGCCAGGCCTGGGTGCATACCCGAGTTCCACTGGTCCATCGATACCCGCGGCAGCATCACTCCCGCCTGCTCGTAGGCCCACCCGGTCAAGCCGGAGCAGTCGAACGATTCGGGCCCGGTAGCTCCCCACCGGTAGGGCTTGCCGATCTGGGAGCGGGCCGCCTCGATCGCGACGGCAGCCTGCTCGGTGGGTGCAGGCACGTTGTCCTGGGCGAGGCTGGCGGCCGCATCCAGCTGCGCCTTCTTCAGCGCGGCGGCGAAGGCCAGTTCCTGCGCGACCCGTTCCGCCTCGGCGTTCGCAGCGGCGATGGTCCTGACCTGCTCGTTGGCCGCGCCGAGAAGCTCGTTCTGCTGGGCCAGGGCGTCCTCGACCCGCGTCTTGGCCGCGTCGGCGCGCCTGCGCAGCATGACCTGCCGGTCGGTGATCTTCGTCAGTTTGGCAGCGGCGGCAGCTGATTTGGCCAGCCTGGCGTCGGATCTGGTCGACTTCGACAGGTCGCCCTGCACCATCGAGCTCACGCTCGAATAGCGCTCGATTGCGTCGTCGAGCGTGCGTGCGGTCAGCACTGATGACATCAGAGCGAGCCGCCCGCCGGACTTGTAAACAGCCCGGACGCGTTGCTCGTAGGCAGCCGCGGCATCCGTTGCGGAGTCGCCGGCGGTGGCAAGCGCCTCTTCGGCGGCCAGCTGGTCGTTGACGGCCTGGGCGAGTTCTGCGCTGGCCTGGTCGAAGTCCTCCGAGGCGATCTCGGCCTTCAGCTCGGCCGCCGCCACTGCCCGCTGCAGTGCCGCGGCCCGCCGCTGCGCCGTCTCGATCGGGGTCTCGGCCCCGGCCGGCGCCGCCAGCGCGCCCGACATCACCAGCGCGCCCGACATCATCAACGCGCACAGGACCGCGGTGACGGCGTGCATGTGGTGTCGCCGCGCCGGGTTTCGGGCCGGGCGCAGCCGTGGGCGGGACGGGCGCATGGGTAGAAGTTCGACGTCTGAACGGCCCGCCTTGAGTCAAGGTCGTAGAGTGGCGCGACGCACGATCTTCTGCGGGCAGGATGGCCTCGTGACGACGGACGAGCAGCACGCGGGGGCGCGACCGGTCCCGCCCGGCACGCCGCTACACGTGCTCAATTTGGTACTCGACTCGCTCGGGGCCGCGGTCGTCGCGGCCGACGACCGCGATCGAGTCATCTTCTGGAACCTCGGGGCCGCCGCGCTCTTCGGGCGGGAGTACGCCGACGTCGCCGGTCATGAATTCGCCACGATGGTCGTCCACCGGGACGGCCGCGAACAATTCGCCACCGAGCTGGCCGCGATCCAACGCGGCGAGCATGTGCACACCGATATCTCCATCGTCCGGCCCGACGGCGAGCGGGTAACCGTCGTCTTGGATCGCTCACCGGTTCTTGACGAGCAAGGCCAGGTCGTCGGCTGGGCGGCGTGGGCATTGGACGCGGCCGAACACCGCAGGCACCGGCGAGAGGTCGAGAGCCGCGCGACGCAGGACCCGGCCACCGGCCTGCTCAATCGCTCCGCGCTCGAAGAGCAGCTGCGGTTCGCCCTCGACCGCGCCGCGGCGCAGCCCGATGTGGCGATGGCGGCGATGCTGATCAGGTTCGACGGCTACGAGGGTGTCCGCGCCTCCCATGGTGACGCCGCCGCCGATCGGCTGCTCTCCGACGCCGCGCATCGGATCCGCGGGGCACTGCGCGCCGGTGACCTGTTGGGACGGCTCGGTGACGACTTCCTGCTGGTGCTGCCCGAGCTGCGAGCCGGATCCGGTTACGGGCTGGACGAGTGGTCGCGTGCCAGTGGCCAGGTCGTGCGGAAGAAGGTCGAGCGCGCGACCGAGAGTCCCTTCACCGTCGAGGGCAACGAGTTGCGGCTGGTTCCCCTCGTCGGGCTCGGCGTGTTCCCGTTCGACGCGCGCGATGTGCCGGGGCTGCTGGCCGCCGCCGACCTCGCCAGCCGGGTTCCGCCGGAGACTCCGGCCGGTTAATTGGCTGGCCGCGACACGGCACAATGTGCGGCATGGCCAACGAACCTCGTACCGCCTCCGCGCTCGATCCGGGAATCGCCGCGCGCCTCAAGCGCGACGATCACGGCCTGATCCCGGCGATCGCGCAGCAGCACGACACCGGTGAAGTGCTGATGCTCGGCTGGATGGACGACGAGGCGTTGCACCGCACCTTGACGACCGGCCGGTGCACCTACTGGAGCCGGTCGCGGCAGGAGTACTGGGTCAAGGGTCAGACGTCCGGCCACCTGCAGTGGGTCAAGTCGGTGGCGCTCGACTGCGACGGTGACGCCGTCCTGGTGAAACTCGACCAGGTCGGTGCCGCGTGCCACACGGGCGAGCGCACCTGCTGGGACGCCGACCGGCTGAACGCCGTTGTGGGCGCTCCATGAGCGCCGGGCCGGCACCCGACCTCAACCGGTTCCGCGAACTCGCGAAGGATCACCGCGTCGTCCCCGTCGTCCGGCACCTGCTCGGCGACGCGGAGACGCCGGTAGGCGTCTACCGCAAACTCGCGGGGGAGCGGCCAGGGACGTTCCTGCTCGAGTCCGCGGAGCACGGCGGTGTCTGGTCGCGCTACTCGTTCGTGGGCGCGCGGTCCGCAGCGGTGCTCACAGAGCGGGAGGGGATGGCGACCTGGCTCGGGACCCCACCCGCCGGCGTACCGTCCGGCGGGGATCCCCTCGATGCGTTGCGCCACACCGTCGCCTGGCTGCAGACAGAGCCGCTGCCCGACCTGCCCCCGCTGACGGGCGGCATGGTCGGCTTCCTCGGCTACGACGTCGTACGCCGCCTGGAAAAGCTCCCGTCGCTGGCCACTGACGACCTGCAGCTGCCCGAGCTGGCCATGATGCTTGCGACCGACCTCGCGGTCCTCGATCACGTCGATGGCTCGATCTGGCTGATCGCCAACGCGGTCAACTGGGACAACAGCGACGAGCGGGTCGACGAGGCGTACGCCGACGCGGTCGCCAGGCTCGACCGGATGGTCGGTGACCTGGCAGCGCCATCGCCCTCGACCGTCGCCGAATACGACGAGTTCGCGCAGCCCGACTACCGCTCCCGATTCGACGGCTTCCAGAGTGCGGTCGCAGCGGCGAAGGAGCAGATACACGCGGGCGAGGCCTTCCAGGTCGTGTTGTCGCAGCGCTACGAAATGACCACGGACGCTGAGGCGCTCAACATCTACCGGGTGCTACGTCGGAGCAACCCGTCGCCGTACATGTATCTGCTGCGGTTCGACGGTTTCGACATCGTCGGGTCGAGCCCGGAGGCCCTGGTCAAAGTCACCGATGGGCACGCGATGATGCACCCGATCGCCGGCAGCCGGCCACGCGGTGGGACGCCGGAGGAGGACGCTGCACTGGCCGCGGAACTCCTCGCCGACCCGAAGGAACGCAGCGAGCACGTCATGCTCGTCGACCTCGGCCGCAACGACCTCGGCCGGGTCTGCGTGCCGGGCACGGTCGACGTCGTCGACTTCTTCTCGGTCGAGCGCTATTCGCACATCATGCACATCGTCTCGACTGTTGTCGGTTCGCTCGCCGCCGGCCAGAGTGCCTTCGATGTACTGGTCGCGTGCTTCCCGGCGGGCACGCTGTCCGGGGCGCCGAAGCCGCGCGCAATGGAGATCATCGAAGAACTCGAACCGACGCGCCGCGGTCTGTATGGCGGCGTGGTCGGCTACCTGGACTTCGCCGGCTCACTCGACACCGCCATCGCGATCCGCACGGCGGTGCTGCGTGACGGGACGGCGTACGTGCAGGCCGGAGCCGGCATCGTCGCCGACAGCGACCCCGCCACCGAGGACGCCGAGTGCCGGGCCAAAGCGGGCGCCGTCCTGCAGGCGATCGCGAAGGCCGAGACGCTGCGGCCGATCGGGTGACACACCGACGCGAGATCGGCGTCGCCGTCTCGCTGTGCCTGGCCGGCGCCGCGGTGTTGTTGCTCGCGGCCGGCCGGGACTGGGTCCGCCTGCCCGCCGACGCTTTGTCGGCCACAGCCGCGTACGCGAAGGGCGGCTCGGCCGACCTGCTGCAGGCATTGGCACTAGCGGCGCTGGCCGGCGTGGTCGGCATCGCGGCCGCGCGTGGCCGCGGCCGGATCGCGGTCGGGATAGTCCTGGCGCTGCTGGGTTTTGCGGCTTTCGGCATCTCTGTGCGCGCCGGCGTTGACCCCTCCGCGCCGGCTCGCTCGGGCGGCGTACAGGTTGCGCGGGCGGCTGCGACATCAACCGGATGGCCCTGGGTAGCGGCGGTCGCCGGACTGCTGCTGGCAGCGGCCGGCACGATCGTCGCTGCGCGCGGCCGTGAATGGAGCGCCATGTCGCAGCGGTACGCCGGCGCGGCAGCGAGCAGCACCCCGGACATCACCGACGCCGGCCTTTGGGATGCCCTCTCCAGAGGTGACGACCCGACCTGAGACGTCGGCTCGCTTTGGAGAGTGCACCTCGGCTACCGGTACGATTCGGCCCTTCAACCGCAGCGGCGCGCTCGGTGCCGCTCGCTCTCCTCGAGGTGTCGTTGCGTGTGAGCGTGCTGGACGAGATCGTCACCGGCGTCCGTGAGGACCTGGCCCGCCGCGAGGCGCAGGTGCCTCTCGACGAGCTGAAACGGCTCGCCCAACGGGTCGATCCGGCGATGGACGCCGTCACGGCCCTGCGCCAGCCGGGGGTCGCGATCATCGCGGAGGTCAAGCGCAAGTCCCCGAGCCGCGGGGACCTGGCCCCGATCCCCGACCCGGCCGCACTGGCCGCGGCGTACGCCGACGGTGGAGCCGCCGTCATCAGCGTCCTCACCGAGGAGCGCCGCTTCGGCGGCAGCCTCGCCGACCTGACGGCCGTACGGCGCGCGGTCGAGATACCGGTGCTGCGCAAGGACTTCGTGGTCACGGCGTACCAGGTCTGGGAGGCCCGCGCCCACGGCGCCGACCTCGTGCTGCTCATCGTTGCGGCGCTGCCGCAGACGGCTCTGATCAGCCTCATCGAGCGAGTCGAATCCCTGGGCATGACCGCGCTCGTCGAAGTACATGACGAGGAGGAGCTGCAGCGGGCCGTCGATGCCGGCGCGACGGTCGTCGGGATCAACGCGCGCAACCTCAAGACGCTGGAGATCGACCGGTCCGTCTTCCGCACGCTCGCGCCTTCCATCCCGCCCGGCATCGTCAAGGTCGCCGAGTCCGGCGTGCGCGGGCCGCACGACATCGCCGACTACGCGCGCACCGGCGCCGACGCCGTACTCGTCGGCAAATGCCTCGTCACGGGCGGCGATCCGCGGCAGGCTGTCGCCGAAATGGTTGCCATCGGCTCACACCCCGCCACTCCGCAGCGATGACCGCTGTCCTACCCGACGCATCCGGGCACTTCGGGCGCTACGGCGGCAGATTCGTACCCGAGGCTCTCGTCGCGGCGCTCGATGAGCTGACTCAGGCATGGGTTACGGCGCAGGCCGATCCCGAGTTCAAGACCGAACTGGACCGACTGCTCCGCGACTACACCGGACGCCCGAGCCCGCTCACCGACGCCCGCCGGTTTTCCGAGCAGGCCGGCGGAGCGCGCGTACTGCTCAAGCGGGAAGACCTCAACCACACCGGTTCGCACAAGATCAACAACGTGCTGGGACAGGCGCTCCTCACGAAGCGGATGGGCAAGACCCGGGTCATCGCGGAGACCGGGGCCGGGCAGCACGGTGTCGCAACCGCGACGGCTGCCGCGCTGATGGGCCTCGAGTGCCTCGTCTACATGGGCGAGGAGGACACCCGGCGGCAGGCGCTCAACGTCGCCAGGATGAAGTTGCTCGGCGCCGACGTCGTCTCGGTCAACTCTGGGAGCAAGACGCTCAAAGACGCGATGAACGAGGCGATGCGCGACTGGGTGACCAACGTCGACCACACGCACTATCTGATCGGCACGGTCGCGGGACCGCACCCGTTCCCGTTGATCGTGCGCGAGCTGCAGCGGGTGATCGGCGACGAGGCGCGCGCACAAGTGATGGAGCGCACCGGCCGGCTACCAGACGCTGTCGCTGCCTGCGTCGGCGGGGGCTCGAACGCCATGGGGATCTTTGCGGCGTTCCTCGATGACGCGTGTGTCCGGCTGTGCGGCTACGAGGCAGGCGGAGACGGGGTCGAGACGGGGCGGCACGCGGCGTCGATCACCGGCGGCGTGCCCGGCGTACTGCACGGTTCGCGGTCCTACGTCCTGCAGGACGCCGACGGCCAGACCGTCGAGAGCCACTCGATCTCAGCCGGACTCGACTACCCGGGAGTCGGGCCGCAGCACGCGTGGCTGCACGACACGGGCCGGGCGACGTACGAACCGGTGACTGACGCCGAGGCTATGGACGCCTTCGCTCTGCTCTGCCGCAGCGAGGGCATCATCCCGGCGATCGAAAGCGCGCACGCACTCGCCGGCGCGATCCGGCTCGGCAAGGAACTCGGCGATGGCGCGGTCATCCTCGTCAATTTGTCCGGCCGCGGCGACAAGGACGTCGAGACCGCGGCGAAGTGGTTCGACGTGTCCGGCAAAGCCGACCGGTGACCGCAATAGAGGTTGCCTTCTCGGCTGCACGCAGCGAGCACCGCGCGGCCCTCGTGGGGTATCTCCCGGCCGGATTTCCGAGCGTCGACGGTGCGGTTGCCGCCATTGAAGCAATGGTGCGCGGCGGCGTCGACCTCGTCGAGATCGGCCTGCCGTACTCCGACCCGTTGATGGACGGACCCGTCATCCAGGCCGCGGTCGAAGCGGCGCTGCGCACCGGTACGACGACCGCTGACGTGATCGAGACGGTGCGTCGCGTGACTGCAGGCACCGGCGTACCTACGTTGGTCATGAGCTACTGGAACCCCATCGAGCGCTACGGAGTCGACCGTTTCGCCGCCGAATTAGCAGCCGCCGGCGGCAGTGGGGTCATCGCGCCCGACCTGACACCGGAGGAGGCCGGCGACTGGACCGCCGCAACCGGTAAGCACGGGATCGACACGGTGTTCCTGGCCGCGCCGTCGTCGACCGACGCCCGGCTGCGCCTGGTCGCCCAGCACGCCAGCGGATTCGTCTACGCAGCCTCGAGGATGGGGGTGACCGGCGCCCGCGCGACCGTCAGCAGCACTGCAGCCGAACTCGTCGGGCGGCTCCGCGCCGTCACCGATCTGCCGATCGCGGTCGGGCTGGGAGTTTCCACCGGCGCCCAGGCGGCCGAGGTCGCGCAGTACGCCGACGGAGTCATAGTCGGGGCAGCCTTCGTTCACTGCCTGCTCGACGCCAAAACGCCCGAGCAAGGTGTGGCCGCGGTCGGCCGGCTCGCCGTCGATCTTGCCGCCGGCGTACGGTCCCGCGCTGCGGTTTAGGTAGGCCAGGTCAACGCGACGCCACCGGTGACGCTGCGTCGCACGGTGACGCTGCGTCGACTGGTCAGGTCAAGCGGGACTGTGGTGGTCATGGCGCTCGGATGCCTAGTCATTCACGCGGCGTACCGCGTGCGGCTCGTCTAGCCGTACTGCGCCATTCGGGTCATATTCGGGGCAAATCAGTGCGTTTAGTGCCGTGATAACGCCAATCGGTGCCAATGGCGACATCGGCGGGTGGCCCTTTACCGGCGGCGAAGATGGCCACCGTTTGCCATAGAGAGTCCCCGTTGGCCCGCCGAAGCCATTACTGCGACGCCACGGAGGGCCTCCCGGGCCCGACGGCTCGCACCGGCACTGACCCTGCCCCGCGGTCAGCCGGACGGCCAAAGGTGGACGGCATGCTCGTTCTCACACGGAAGTCCAACCAGAGCATCGTGATCGGTGACGACATCGTCATCACGGTTCTCGAGGTCCGCGGCGACCAGATCCGCATCGGCATCACCGCCCCACGCGACGTCGAAGTGCATCGCGAGGAGGTCTGGATCGCGCGGACCGGAGCCAATGCCGTCGAACGCCTGCCCCATCTTCGCGAGCGCCGCACCCGCGCCACGCGTTCGAACTCGGCCGCATGAGCGCCGCGATGCTCGACGTCGACCCGATGGTCTCGTCGCGGCTGACCCGCGAGGAGCGCGCAACGCTCATCGAGGCGAACCTGCCGCTCGTCAACCACGTGCTCTACCAGATCGCGTCGCACTTCCCGAGGCACGCCGACCGCGACGAGCTCGCGCAGGCCGCCACGCTCGGCCTGGTTGAGGCTGCGCACCGCTTCGACCCCGCACGAGGAGTGCCGTTCGACCGGTGGGCCGCCGTCCGAATCCGCGGCGCGATTCTCGACTCCGTCCGTTCCCTCGACTTTGCGCCCCGGTCGCTGCGCGCCGCGTCGCGCCAACTCGAGGACGCTCGCACCACTCTCAGCACCGAACTCGCGCGTACCCCGACAGACCTCGAGACTGCGCACCGGCTCGGCATGACCGCGAACGAGCTCGGCACCCTCACCGGCCGGGTGCATCGCGCTCTCGTTCTGAGCCTGGACGCACCGTCCGGCCCGGAGGAGGACGGCACGAGCATGTGCATCGCGGACATCGTCACGAGCAACGACGCAGACGCGTGCGACGTGCTCGAGTCGCGGGAGCTGCTCGCCTACCTCGGCGACGCGCTACGGCTGCTGCCGGAGCGGTTGCGCGCGGTTGTCACCGGCTACTTCATCGACGGCAGGACGTCGGCGGACCTCGCCGAGGAATTCGGCGTCACCGAGTCCCGTGTGTCGCAGCTTCGCAGCGAGGCCCTGTCAATGCTGCGTGCCGGCATCGAGGCGCAGTACGGCCAGCAGAGCGACGAGGCCGATGTCTCCCGCCGCGCGGTACGCCGCCGTGAGGACTACGCCGAGGCGATCGCGGCGGCTTCGACACCACTTCTCCGGCTCCGAGGATCGCGGCGTCCGCAGGCATTGCCCGTCGCGGCACCAGCCAAGGCACCCGTCAGAACGTCGCGAGTGCACGCTGTCGCGTGAGGTCCACAGTCGGAATTCACAGCTGAAGACGGTAGCTGCGGTCAGTTGACGAAGTCGTCCAACGACGGGAGCTTCGCGGCGTCGGCAGCGTCAGCGGCCGCCTGGTAGCCGTGCTTCGCCCGAAGCAGGTCCTCCAGGTCTTCCGGCTTCTGATCCGGGTCCGGCCCGGCCCCGGGTTCCTGCGCGGCAAGACCGGCGGTGGTGGCCGCCTCGTCAGCTCCGTTCGCCTCGTCTGCGGCCTCTGCGGCGAGGATCAGGCGCAGCCCGCTGCGTACCGGCCTCCGCTTGTCCGGCATCAGAACTTCACTACCAGCGGGTTCCGTCCGGGAGCGTTCGAACTCGTACGTGCCAACGCGCCGTCCGCGTCGACAACCACGCGATCCAGGATGTCGGTTACGTACGACTCCCCGTCGCCGGCGATCGTCGTACACGTGGCAACACAGTCGTGCAGTTCCTTCGTCAGCGCCCTGAACGCGCGGCGCTGGTCCGAGAAGATGCCGGCGTAGGGCTCGGGCGTGGTGCGCGCCAGCATCTGCAGCGACAGCGCCGAGCCGTCCATACCGGCTTCTACGGCGAGCTTGTTGATCATCAGGGCGCGGTGCAGCTCGGCCTCCCGCAGACGCGCCGTCGCGTGGTCAACTTCACCTGCGGCCCATGGCAGGAAGCGAGCCTCGCCGGCCTGTAGCAGGGCGCGCAGCTCTATCAGCTTGAACAGCAACCGCTCCAGCAGCAGCCGTTCGCGGCCGAGCAGGCACGCAAGCTCCTCCATCACCACTCCCTCGGGTTCGCATGGCCTATCGGAGCGGACAACCAAGCCATGAGGGTCCAAGAGGGTGAACCGCGATTGGCCAGTTGGGCGCGGCTGGGCCGATCAGGTGATGAAACGTCGTCCTGATCCGGCTGGATGCCTAAGGTTTCGCGCTCAGACGCCGATGGTCCGCCAGGCGGCAACTACCGTTTGTGGGAACCCGAAGGAGCCAGCTCCGTGAACGACATGGACGAGATCGTCCAGGAGTTTCTGCTCGAGAGTCACGAAAACCTCGATCAGCTGGACCGAGATCTGGTTGCGCTGGAACGCGACCCTGAATCGCGGGAACGGCTCAGCAGCATCTTCCGGACGATCCACACGATCAAGGGCACCAGCGGCTTTCTGGCGTTCTCCGAGCTGGAGAAAGTCACGCACGCCGGCGAGTCGTTGCTCAGCCGGTTGCGCGACGGCAAGCTGCACTTCAATGCCGAGGTCACCACCGGCCTGCTCGCCATGGTCGATGCGGTACGCCGCCTGCTCGCCGAGATCGAACAGACCGGCGTCGAGGGAGAGCACGACCACACCGAACTGATCAGCGAACTCACGGCACTGCAGGAATCGGCCGCGAAGACCGCCGCCGAAGTAGCGCCGCCGCCGCCGCGGCTCGGCGACCTGTTGATCAAGACTGGCCGCGCCACTGAGGAAGACATCCACTTCGCGATCCGCGAGCAGGAGATCGGCGACCGGCGCCACATCGGCGAGATCCTCGTGGAACAGGGCGTCCTGGAGCCCGGTGAAGTCGCGGAGATGCTCGGCCAGCAGGGCGACCAACTGCCGCAGCGCAGCATCTACGAGAGCACCCTGCGTGTCGATGTAGCTCTGCTCGACGAGCTGATGAACCTCGTCGGCGAACTCGTCCTCACCCGCAACCAGATCGTCTCGACGATCGGCGGCGCGGGCGACCCCGTGCTGCTGCGCGCGTCGCAACGGCTCAACACGATCGCCAGCGACCTGCAATCGGGTGTGATGCGGGCCCGCATGCAGCAGATCAACATCGTTTGGCAGAAGATCCCACGCGTCGTACGCGACATCTGCGTGTCCGTCGGCAAGACAGTTGCGGTCGAGATGGAGGGGCAGGACACCGAGCTGGACAAGACGATCATCGAAGCGATCAACGCCCCGCTCACCCACATCGTGCGCAACGCGGTCGACCACGGTATCGAGACGGCCGACGTCCGCCTGGCTGCCGGCAAGGCTGTCGAGGGCCGGATCAAACTGAGTGCGAGGCACGAGAGCGGCTCGGTCACCATCGAGATCTCCGACGACGGCGCCGGCATCGACCTCGACAGGGTCCGCGCCACTGCTCAGAAGAAGGGCCTGGCCTCCGGGCCTGAGCTCGCCGCCATGACCGAGGACGAGATCGTCGCGCTGGTCTTCCTGCCCGGCTTCAGCACCGCCGAGAAGGTCACCAACGTGTCCGGCCGCGGTGTCGGGATGGACGTCGTACGCAACAACATCGAGAAGATCGGCGGGGCGATCGAGCTGCGCACCGAGCGGACGCGCGGCACCACGGTGATCATCAAGATCCCGCTGACGCTGGCCATCATGCCCGCGCTTTCAGTCACCAGCGGCGGCCACCGGTATGCGATCCCGCAGATCAACCTTCTGGAGCTGATCCGGCTCGAAGCCGATGACGCATCGACCGCCATCCAGACGATCCACGACGCGCCGGTGTTCCGGCTGCGCGACGATCTGCTGCCGCTGGTCTACCTGCACGAGCGCCTGGGTCTGTCGTCACTGCGCGCTGCGAAGGATCCGCTCTTCATCGCGGTGCTGCAGGCCGAAGATCGCGAATTCGGTCTGGTAGTCGACGCGGTCGAGGACACGCAGGAGATCGTGGTCAAGCCCCTGCAGAAGCAGCTCAGCGGCATCGGTCTGTTCGCGGGCGCAACGGTCTTCGGCGACGGCAGTGTCAGCCTGATCATCGACGTTGCCGAGATGGCCCACCAGGCCCGAAGGCGGGCAGCCGTCGAACAGACGGCTACGGCTACGGCCACGGCCGGCGCGAGCAACCGGGTGCTCATCACCAACATCGGCCCGCACCGCAGGCTCGCGGTTCCGATCGGCGGTGTGACCCGCCTCGAGCAGTTGCCGCCGGCTGCGCTCGAGCGTGTCGGCGACCGGGAAATGCTGCAGTACCACGGGACGATCATTCCGATGGCCCGGATCTCCGACGTCGTGAATGACTCGCAGCCGATGACGGTCGATGCCGACGCGCCGCTCCAGGTCGTCGTGTACCGGCGCGGCCGGCGTACGGTGGGTCTGGTGGTAAACGAGATCATCGACATCGTCGAGGAGGCCGACATCAGCGTCGCCATCTCGGGCGTCGGTGTCGAGCGGACCCTCGTCATCGGAGAGCAGATCACCGAGCTGCTCGATGTGCACGCCGCAATCGTCGCCGCTGACCCCGAGTTCTTCGCGGACGACATTGCCGGGGCAGCGTGATGGCCGTCATCCAGTTCTCGACGTTCCTCTTGGCCGGTCAGCTGTATGGGATCGAGGTGGACAGCGTTCACAGCGTCAGGAAATTCCAGCCGCTGACCGAGGTCCCGCTCGCTCCGCCCTCGGTGGCCGGCTTGATCAACATGCGGGGTCAGGTCACCACGGCCATCGACATGCGAGTGCGCCTTGAGTTACCGGCCCGCGAAGCCGACTCAACGCCTATGAATGTTGTCGTCAAGTCCGATGACGGGCTGGTCAGCCTCCTGGTCGACTCCATCGGCGACGTCATCGACACCAGCCCCGACCAGTTCGATCAGGTGCCGGAATCCATTCAGGGTGCCGCCCGCGACCTCGTGGTCGGCGCCTACACCATGCCTGACGGCCAACTCCTGCTCGCTCTCGACGCGGCGCGCACCGTCGACGTCGGGGGCCGTTCGACCTCCGTTGATGCACTGCCCGACAGCGCTACCAAGTAAAGGAACCGATATGCCACGCGCACTCGTATTGGACGACTCACGAGCCATGCGGATGATCCTGGGAAGGATCCTGCGTGAGATCGGGTACGACGTAGTGGACGCGGCCGACGGCCGGGAAGGACTCGCCGTGCTGCGCGAGGGTCCGCTCCCGGAAATCGCCCTCATCGACTGGAACATGCCCGAGATGAACGGTCTCGAGTTCGTCAACGCCGTCCGGGCCGAGCAGGCGTGGCGCGACATGACGTTGATGATGGTGACGACGGAGAGCGAGGCGTCGCAGATCGTCAAGGCGCTCGCTGCGGGCGCGCACGAGTACGTCATCAAGCCGTTCACCAAGGAAGCGATCGTCGAGAAGCTGGGCCTGCTCGGACTCGCACAGGTCTGACGGAGACGGACCGAGTGGGCCAAGACACATGACCAAAAGCAAGATCACTGTCCTCGTCGTGGACGACTCGGTCGTCATCAGGCGACTGGTTACGAATGCCCTGAGCATCGACCCGGACATCGAAGTCGTCGGCACCGCGTCGAGCGGTCGCTTGGCACTGCAGAAGATCGCGCAGCTCAAGCCGGACGTCGTGACCCTCGACGTCGAGATGCCGGACATGAATGGCCTCGAGGCACTAGTCGAGTTGCGCAAGACTCATCAGCGGTTGCCGGTCATCATGTTCAGCGCCGTCACCGAGCGCGGCGCCTCGGCGACGCTGGACGCTCTCACCAAAGGCGCCAACGACTACGTGACGAAGCCGTCCGCCGCCGGCAGCGCCGACGAGGCCATGGCCAACGTACGGCGTCAGCTCATCCCCAAGATCAAGGCGCTTGCCGAATGGGCTGCTGCGGGCGGGCGGGCGCGCACCAGGCCGGCCACCGGTGGTGCGCCGACGGCGGCGCCCACGGCGCGGGCCGCCAAGGCCGTCGCCCCCAGGACGCCGGTCGCCCCGATCGCCAGGCTGGCAGTTCACGCCCCGATCGACGCGGTCGCCATCGGGGTCTCGACCGGCGGTCCGGACGCGCTGTCAGTAGTGTTGCCACGGCTGCCGGCGGACCTGCGGGTGCCCATCTTCGTCGTACAGCACATGCCGCCGGTCTTCACCCGGCTGTTCGCGGAGCGACTGTCGGCCAAGTGCGCACTGACTGTCTCCGAGGCCAGGCACGGCGACCTGGTCCGGCCGGGTTGCGTCTACGTGGCGCCGGGCGACTTCCACATGACTGTCGTTCGTCAGGGCCCCGATGTGCGCATCGCCATCAACCAGGACGAACCCGAGGCCTGGTGCCGTCCCGCAGTCAACGTGCTGTTCCGCTCGGTCGCATCGGTGTACGCCGGCGGCACGCTCGCCGTCGTCCTCACCGGCATGGGTCAGGACGGCTTGCGCGGTGTCGAGATGCTCTACGCCAAGGGCGCCCAGATCGTCGTACAGGACGAGGAGAGCTCCATCGTCTGGGGCATGCCGGGCGCGATTGCGACCGCGGGCCTAGCAGATCAGATCGTCCCGCTCTCCGGTGTGGCGGCAGAGATCACCGGGCGCGTGGCGGCCGGCCGCTCGGGCGCGCCGGCCCGACCGGCGAAAGCCGGAGTGGCCGTCCGATGACCGTCACGGCACTCGAGTTCGACTACATCCGTGACCTGGTCTACAAGCGAGCCTCGATCGTCCTGGACGAAGGCAAGGAATACCTGGTCGAGTCGCGCCTGCAGCCGTTGGCCCGGCGGCTGGCCGCCGGTTCGATACCGAAGCTCGTCGAACGCCTGCGCGTCGAGTCGCTGAACGCAATACACAACGAAGTCGTCGAGGCGATGACGACCAACGAGACGTCGTTCTTCCGTGACCGCTTCCCGTTCGAAGCGATGTCGCAGCACGTGCTTCCTGCGCTCTCGGTCATGCGCGGCGGTGCGCCGCTGACAATCTGGAGTGCAGCCTGCTCGAGCGGTCAGGAGCCTTACAGTCTCGGCATGCTGATCCACGAGAAGTTCCCGAATCTGCTCTCCGGACGGCTGCGCTGCTACGCGAGTGACATCTCGACATCGATGTTGTCGCGCGCCGCCGAGGGGCGCTACAGCCACCTCGAAGTCAACCGCGGGCTGCCTGCACCACTGCTGGTGAAGTACTTCGAGCGGCGCAGCGTCGACTGGGAGATCAAGGACACCGTGCGGCGTATGGTGGAGTTTCGCCAGATGAATCTCGCGGCGCCATGGCCCCCATTGCCACCCATGGACGTGGTGTTCATGCGCAACGTGATGATCTACTTCGATGCCGAGACCAAGCGCGCGATCCTCGAGCGGCTCCGCCGGGTGCTCAAGCCCGACGGCTTCCTGTTTCTGGGGGCAGCCGAGACCACGCTGAATCTCGACGACTCGTACGAACGTGTGATGTTCGACAAGGCCACCTGCTACCGACTGAAGAACGGGGGAGTGTAGCCATGCTCTCGAAGCACGAGATCCACGAGATCTGCCAGGAGATCTGGGAGTCACTGCTCGGCATGGACCTCGATCTCAGTGAGGAAGCCGGCAACCCGTTCGCCGATTCGAAGCGCACGTTCACCGGGTTCGTCAACATCGGCGGCGCCTGGTCAGGCACGGTGCTCCTCGAGGTCGGCGACGAACTCGCACACCGCTTCGGCGGCCAGATGCTCGGCATCCCGGCTGACGAGGTCACCGAGCGCGATGTCGCCGACTCGCTCGGCGAGCTGACCAACATGGTCGGCGGCAACATCAAGTCCCTGCTGCCTGCTCCTTCCAACCTTTCGATTCCTTCGGTCGCGGAAGGATCGGACTACTCGATCTGGGCGCCGGGCACCGATCTGCTGGCTCAGCTGACCCTTCGTTGCGACGGCGAGCCGATGCTCATCACGGTGCGCCAGGCGCTGCCGGGTATCTGAGACCACTCCGCTCAGCGCCACGAAGGACCGCAAGCCTGGCACTGTGCAAGGACCGGCGAGTTCTAGAAGTTTTCAGTGCCAGCCTCCCACACCTTGATCACGCACGGTGACTGTCGGCGTGAACGGCCCACAGCTTTTCAGCCGAACGGGTGAATCTCGCTTACTCCGAATGCGCGCCGGTTTGTACTGGTATGCCCTAGTTTATCGGCGTCGATCCGCACTGGCATGCTTTTAAGTACCGGCGAAATGCCCCGAAACACCTGAGGCAAGCATTGCTGCCTACAGAAGCCGGTTTCTCACATGCTTACTCACCGTTACGTCGGACGTCACGCCGACCGCGGACTGCGCTCGCGCCCCGTCTCTGCCGCTCGTCTGCTGATCGCCCCACTCGCCGGCGCTTTTGTTGTTGGTGACCGCCGAGACAGCCTTTGGGACGAGCCGCAGCGCCAGCCGCGCGACGACGCTGGCCTCAGTCACGACGACGGTGGTCACGCCCGTAGCCAACGCGGGCATGCAGCCGTACGCCAACTTCCCGGCGACAACCGGTCCGCGGGTGGCGCCGACCGTCAACAAAACCGGTCGCGTCATCATCAGCCAGCCCGGTACCTACTCCGGCTGGAACATCACCGCCGGCAACATCGACATCCAGTCGAACGGCGGCGCGGTCATCCTGCAGGACTTCGTCGTCGACTCTCGCGGCACGACAGCGGGCGGGCCGATCTGGACACGCGGGGGCTTCACGTCGCCGGTCGAAGTGCGCTACGGCAGAATCATTGGTGCCGGAAACGTCGGGTCCACCTGCGTCAACATGCTTCAGCCCTTCGGTTGGGCACACAACCTGGACCTGTCCAATTGCGAGGACGGATTCCGTGCCGGCCACAACACCGTGATCGAGGCAAACTGGGTCCACGGCCTGTACATGGGAACGGCGTCCCACAACGACGGCATCCAGCTGCAGGGCACCGAGCAGGACGTCGAGATCCGCCTGAACCGGATCGACGGCCGTTTCCGCGGCCAGACCTCGGCGTCCTCATCAAGAGCGACACCAACAACATCACGCGGATCGACGTGCATCAGAACTACTTGTCCGGCGGTGCCTACACGGCCTACGTGTACGACGCCGGGTCCTTCCGCACCACGGCTGTGAAGATGGACAACAACGTCTTCGTCCGCGGTAGCGCCCTGTACTCGCAGCTGGCCACCCTTGTCACCGCCCCGGCGCTGGCCAACTCGGGAATCGTCAGCAAGGTCGGCAATACCTGGGACGACGGCACTGCGATCTGGGGCGGCGCAACCAGCTTGTCGCCGGCACCCTCACCGACGAGCAGTACCCCGGCTCCGTCACCGACAACCAGTACCCCGGCTCCGTCACCGACCACCAGCAGCACGCCGGCACCGACGCCGACAAGCAGCCACGCCGGCACCGACGCCGACAAATAGCACCCCGGCACCTGCCACGCGGCCGGCGTACGCGAGCTTCCCGGCCATCACCGGATCGATCACCGATCCGGTCAAGATGCCAATCCAGAAGACTGGCCTCTACATCATCAGTGCGCCCGGCACGTACACAGGTATCCACGTCACCAACGGCAACATCGAGATCCGTGCGAACGACGTCACCCTGACCGACTTCGCCATCACCAACACCGGTGGATACCAGGGCACGGGCAACCTGCTGCGCGTCTATCCCGGCTTTGCGCGCCACGTCATCAGTTACGGCACCCTGAGCAATGACAACGGATACGGCTGGGGCCTCTACCCGGTCAAGGACACTTACGCCCATCACCTGGATATCTCAGGAACCGGTGACGGCATTCAGGTCGGCATCAACGGTCGATACGAGTACATGT
>JBDTYE010000029.1:0-22264 GCA_040005895.1 Actinomycetota bacterium
ATCGAGTCGTCGAGGCTGTCGACGGACCGACTGCTGTGGATGTCGTTGCGACTGCGGCCCCCTCGATCGTCGTACTGGACATCGGGCTGCCCGGCTTCGACGGCGTCGAGGTCGTACGCCGCGTGCGCGCCTTCAGCGACGTGCCGATCATCGTGCTGTCTGCGTTGGACCGGGACACCGACAAGATTCGCGCATTGGATGCCGGGGCGGACGACTACGTCACCAAACCGTTCTCGTTCGAGGAGCTGCTGGCCCGGGTGCGGGCGGCGATGCGGCGCGCCGAGCCGGCGGCGACCGGCGGCACGTCGCGAATCCGGATCGGCCGCGCCGTCGTAGATCTGTCGGTCCGCTCGGTGGAGGTGAATGGCGAACCGGTGCGGCTCACTCCGACGCAGTGGGCGCTGCTTGCCGAGTTCGCTTCGCAGCCCGGCCGACTGCTGACGCACAAGCACCTGATCCAAGCAGTGTGGGGCGGTGAGTACGGCAGCGAAGCAAGCTCCCTGCGCATCTACGTGTCGAACCTGCGCAGGGTGTTTGAGGATATGCCGGCAAACCCGCGACACCTGTTGACCGAGCCGGGCGCCGGCTACCGGCTGATAGGCGTCGAACCGGCGGACGAATAGGCCTTCCTCGGCTTATTGCCCGTCGCCGGGCTCGGCCGCCATCGCCGTCAATGGCGGCTCGTCGGATGACTCGCCGGATGCACCGTCGCCGCCTTCGTCTTCGTCCGAGAGGTGCCAGGGGACGTTCGTCAGGACGACACCCGGGGTTCGCAGCAGCGCCAGCTTGATGAGGAACGCGCTCTGGCCGTGCAGCAGCTGTTCCCACCACCTGGTGACCACGAACTCCGGCAGGACCACCGTGACGACGTCGTTCGCTCCCTGCCGCCTGATGTTCTTTACGAACTCGACCAGCGGCTTCGTCAGGTCGCGGTACGGGGACGCGACGCGCACCAACGGAATGTCGATGCCATTTCGCTCCCAAGCCTCCTCGAGTGCTCGGGCCGCTTCGGGGTCGACCGCGATCGAAATCGCCTGGAGAGTGTGCGGGTTGATGGAACGCGCGTAGTTGAGCGCCCGCATGGTCGGTACCGAAAGCGACGAGACGAGCACGACGGCGTGGTTGCGCGCCGGCAGCACCTGGCGCGGGTGGTCGAGCCGGATCTGGCGCGCGACCCGCTCGTAGTGCCGGTGAATCGCCTTCATCACGAAGAAGAGGACGATGCCGCCGCAGACCGGGATCCACGCGCCGCGGATGAACTTGCTGTAGAGAACGATGACCAGCACCAGCGCCGTGGTCGACGAACCCACGATGTTGATCGTCATTGACCGCATGACCTTGGAGCGGTCAGCCGTCGGATCGTCGCGCAGCACCTTGCGCCAGTGCTGCACCATGCCGGCCTGGCTGAGGGTGAACGAAACGAACACGCCGACGATGTAGAGCTGAACGAGGTGCGTGACGTTCGCCTGGAAGGCGTAGATGAGAGCGCCCGCGAACAGCGCCAGCAGCACGACCCCGTTGCTGAAAACGAGGCGGTCACCGCGACTGGCCAGCTGCCGCGGCATGTAGTTGTCCTTCGCCAGGATCGAGGCGAGAGCCGGGAAGCCGTTGTATGCCGTATTGGCGGCCAGGATCAGGATGCCGGCAGTCGTCGCCTGGATGAAGAAGAACATGAAGGTGCGGTCGCTGTTGAAGGTCGTCGCCGCGATCTGCGCCAGGGCCGTCTTGCCACCCTGGCGAATGAACTCCTCGGTCACCCGCACCTTGTAGTTGATCGCCAGTGCGGTGATGCCGACGAACATCGTCACGCCGATCGTCGCCATC
This sequence comes from Actinomycetota bacterium, assembly GCA_040005895.1. Lineage (GTDB taxonomy): Bacteria > Actinomycetota > Actinomycetes > BP-191 > BP-191 > JBDTYE01. The sequence goes on from JBDTYE010000029.1 coordinate 1,825, forward strand.
GCGGCGAGCGTCTTGTTTGCGTTTTCGATCTTCGGCTTTCGGAATGCGGGCACACCATTGCTAATCGCCTCGACGCCTGTCAGCGCCGTACATCCTGATGAAAACGCGCGTAGTCCCAGCAGCAGCGCGGCAAGGCCGAGCGTCTTGGCTGTCTTGGGCAGGACCATGCTGGCCGTCTCGGCGCGCATGACGTCCCCGCGACCGAGCCGGAAAAGAGCGACGGCGAGCATGATGTAGATGCCGGCGATGAAGAGATAGGTCGGGATTGCAAACAGGGTGCCGGACTCCTTGACGCCCCGAAGATTCAGCAGCGTGACGAATGCGACGAAGCCGAGAGCGATGACGACCTTGTGATCGACCAGCCCACTCGCCGCCGAGGTGATGGCGTCGACGCCGGCTGACACCGACACCGCGACAGTCAGCACGTAGTCGATGAGCAGCGCACTCGCGGCTGTCAGGCCGGCGGTCTGGCCGAGGTTGGTGCCCGCCACGACGTAGGCGCCACCTCCGTTCGGGTAGGCGCGGACTGTCTGCCGGTAGGAGATCGTCACGATGATCAACAACAGCGCGACGGCGGCGGCGAGGTAGGGAGTGAGCCACATGAGCGCTAGGCCGCCGAGGCCCAGCGTGAGGAGGATTTCCTGCGTCGCGTAGGCGACGGATGAAAGCGGGTCGCTGGCGAAAACGGGCAGCGCTATCGCCTTGGGCAACAGGGTGTGACCCGCGTCCGCCGTGTCGATGGGTCGTCCGACGAGCGCGCGTTTGAGAAGGTTGGCCACGGCCAGCGAGTCTATGCCGACAGCAAAGAAAACAGCCTTTCGGTATACCGTGGCGCGACATCAGAGGTACGGAGGTACCACCAGGTGCACGTCGTCATCATGGGCTGCGGCCGAGTCGGATCAACCCTCGCCGCGACCCTGGAAAGGCTCAACCACACAGTTGCGGTCATCGACCGTGACAAGAATGCGTTCGAGCGCCTTTCCCCCGACTTCCAGGGTCAGGCGGTTCTCGGCTTCGGCTTCGACCGCGACACCCTGCGCGAAGCCGGCATCGAAAAGGCCGGAGCGTTCGCGGCCGTCAGCAACGGCGACAACTCCAACATCATCAGCGCGCGGGTCGCGCGCGAAACGTTCGCGGTCGAGCACGTGGTGGCCCGGATCTATGACCCTCGGCGGGCCGAGGTCTACGAACGGCTTGGCATCCCCACCGTCGCGACCGTCAGGTGGACCGCCGACCAGATGCTCAGGCAGCTGTTGCCGGTCGGCCTGCGTAGCCAGTGGGCGGACCCGACCGGCAACATCGTGCTCGCCGAGATCGCAGTCACCACCACCTGGGTCGGACACAAGCTAACTGAGCTGGAGGAGGCTGCGGGCGCACGAGTTGCGGTCCTCACCCGCCTCGGCGAGGGGCAGCTGCCGAACCCCAAGTCCGTCGTGCAGCAAGGCGATCTCTTCCACTTCGTCTTGGAGAAGCGTCACCTCGACCGAGTCGAGCGGATCCTCGCCGAAGGCCCAGAAGGAGAAACGCACTGATGGAGATCGTTGTTGCCGGAGCCGGCAATGTAGGGCGCTCCATCGCGCGCGAACTCATCGAGAACGGCCGCTCGGTCCTGCTGATAGAGAAGGACATGCGGGCGCTCAAGGAGGAATCGGTCCCCGGAGCGAAGTGGCTGCTCGCCGACGCGTGCGAGCTCAGTCAGCTCGAACTGGCCGGCCTCGAGGACTGCCAGGTCATCGTCGCCGCGACCGGTGACGACAAGGTCAACCTGGTCACCTCGCTGCTGGCGAAGACCGAGTTCGCGGTGCCGCGAGTCGTCGCCCGGGTCAACCACCCCAAGAACGAGTGGCTGTTCAACGAGGCCTGGGGCGTCGACGTAGCGGTGTCCACTCCGCGGATGCTCACGGCGCTCGTCGAGGAGGCCGTGACTGTCGGTGACCTGGTCCGGCTGATGACCCTCGAGCAGGGCCGGGCCAGCTTGTCCGAATTGACGATGACCGCCGACTCGCCGGTGTGTGGCAAGACCGTTGGCGAAGTCGTCTGGCCGCCCGACACCGCGTTGGTTGCCGTGCTGCGCGAGGGGCACGTGCTGCTTCCGAGTCCGCAGTTGCCGCTGGAGGCTGGGGACGAGCTGCTCGTGGTGGCGACCGCCGACCGCGACGCCGAGCTCGGTGCCCTGCTCGGCCACAAGACAGGCGACTGACCGAGCCGGTCAGTCGCCCTTGCGCGGAAGCAACGTGTATGCCGGGTTGAACATCATCAGCCGACCGCGCTGCTCCCCGATCCGCCCTTCGGCGACGAGTTGCGTCCCGGGATCGATGCCGGCGATCCTGCGGCGACCGAGCCACACGACGTCGACGCTGCCGGTGCCGTCGAACAGGTCGGCTTCCAGCGCAGGTACGCCGCCGACCGGCCGCAGCGTCACGCCTCTGATCACACCGGCGATGCGGGTCTTCTGCCGCAGCGGGGCGTCAGCTATCTGGGTTGCTCCGACGGAGTTACAGACGGCGTGCAGGTCCTCGGCAGCGAGGTCGCTCTCATCCGCAGTGAGCCGGTGCAAGGTCCGGCGTAGTAAGCCTTCACCCATGGTCCATACGCTACCCAGCGAACTTGATCGCGGCCAGTAGCTGGGCGAACGTCTTCAGCGAGGCGCGGAACGCCGCGGCAGGAGCTCGCCAGACCGCGACGTAAGTGGTCCCGCCGTGTTGCCAGACGATGGTCCTGGCGGTGATCGGCTTCCCGGCTGAGATGGTGCTCACGTCGTAGCCCGTCGCGGTGCCGCCCGCAACGCTCGCCCGCGGCGTACCGGCCAGCGGTTTGGCGGCCGCGTCACCCTTGAGGAGCGCGGTCCTGATCGCCGCGATCTTCGGGGCCGTGAGCTGGCCGGCGGCCGTTGCAGGCTTGATCGTCGAGATCGTGAGGCTGTGGGTCTTCTCGGCATTGCGCATCCGCAGGTCGCCGTTGGCGATCGCGTCGTTGCGCACTGCCCGCGCGATGGTCCACTTCGCCGGCAGGGTGACCGTGTAGGGCAGGCCCAAGGTGCCACTGTTGGCCTTGCTGATCGGTTGCACCTTGCCGGCGATCGCCTTGATCGCCACGGGTGTCGGCTTGGGGGTCGGCGCCACAGTAGAAGTCGAAGGCGATGGCGTCGCGGCTGCACTCGAGCTGGAACTCGGCTTGGCAGTGACAGCCGGCTTCTTCGGTTTGGCCTTGCCCTTGAACACACCCGTCGCGACCGCGACACCCGCCGCGCCGATGACAACAGCCAAGCCCAGGGCGATGAGCGCAGTCTTGTTGCGCGGAGCGGCCGGGTCTGCGACCAGGCCGCTTGATGCCAGCACCGACTCGTCGCCGGATGCCAGCGGCTCGAAACCGGGTGGGCGCGGCTCGAAGCCAGGAGGGTTCAGCGGTACGCCGAACGGGTCATCTTGGGACACGCGCAAACCATACCGACGCTGCTCGGGCTCATCGCGCAAGCAGCGCCGGTCAATCGCGATCGTGGCGCGAGTGCGGCCCTACTTGGCGAACTTCACCGAGGCGACCAACTGGTTGAACGTCGTGAGTGAAGTCGAGAACGCAGCGGGCGGAGAGGCCCACACGACGACGTACCCGACAGTCCCTCGGCGAAGGACCATCGTCCGGACTTTGTAAGGCTGTCCGGAGATCGTCGCGGTCATATCCCAGCCGAGCGCCGGAACGCCCGCGATTGTGGCGTTGACCGTGCCGGGAAGGAACTTGGCCGTTGGATTTACCTTGCGCACGCTTGCTTGCGCTTCTGAGAGATCGTCAGCCGTGACCGGACCAGAGACGACCTGCGGCAATGAGTTGATCGTCAACACCTGACCGGTTTTCTCGTTCAGCATGATCAGGTCGCCGTTGTTGATAGCCGTATGGCTGTTCTTGAGCTTGCTCGTCCAGCCAGTGGGAATTGTGATCGTGTAGCCAGTGCTGTAGGTGCGGCTGTTGGCCTTTGTGACCGCAAGCGGCTTGCCGACGAGGGGTTTGACCACCGGCTTCGGCTTGACTACGGCGGACGGCGTAACCGGCGCGACGACGACCGGCGCCGGCGCGGCCGATGCCGATGCCGAGGCAACGGGTGCCTTGCCCTTCGGTACGAGGACCGGGGAGTCCTTCTTCTTGTTGAGGATGCCGCTGCCGTAGACGGCGGCGCCCGCAAGGAGCAGCAATACGACGAGAAGACCTACGAGCGGCGTACGACCACCGCCGAGTGAGAGCCTGCGCGCGACACCCCCCGACGGGAGGACGTCGCTGACCAGCGAGGGAGCCGGCGGTGCTGCGACTTCGACGGGCGCGAGCGGGTCGTCGACCGGAATCGGCGCGAACGACAGCTCCGAAAGGGCCATCCCAGGGGTCTGGTAAGGCGCTCCCGGCACGGGAGCGAAACTGGCGGGAGGCGGCGGCGCGAAACCCGAAGGCGGCGCCGTCATGACGCCTGGCGGTGGGGCCATGACCGGGTTGCCGACCGGCGCGTACGGGTTCTGCTCCGACATTGACGTCTCCTAGGCTTGGGCGGCTCCCGGCGGTGTGCCAACACCGTCGCGGCAAATGTCGGCAGGAACGACCGCGACCTTGACACCGGCCAGTCGGCTACGTGGTGGTCGGCGTCGCGCGGTGCCGGGTGCTGGTGCCCGTGAAGTTCAGCGTCGCGACGATGTGCTGAAAGGTGGGCAGGCTCGCGGCGAACTTGGCGGCCGGCGCAAACCAGACAGCCGTGTGCAGGGTTCCCCCGTGGCCGAAGAAGACCAGCCGTGCGCGCGTCTTCGAAAAATCCTTCTCCTTGAAGGTGAAGTCGAAGCCAGTCGCGCGTGCGCCGGCGATCGTGACGGCGGTGTTACCTGGCAATGCGGTCCGGCCCTTCGTCGTCAGCCAGCCCTTGCGCAGCTCTGCGACCAGGTCCGCCGGCAATGTCCCGTTCGGCAGGCCTTCCCAGGCGTAGCTCAGCAAGCCCAGCTCGACGCTTTCGTCGGACATGTAGAGGTCGAGGTGGTCCTCCTTCGATGTGGCCTTCCCGGTACCGCGCCGGAACGTGAATCCCGTCGGCTGTGCGATCCGGTACGCCGCCCCGGCCGTTCCGCTGTTGGCGGCGGTGATCTCGATCCAGGAGACCGGCGCCGCCGCGGGCTTGGCTGCAGGCTTGGCTGCGGGCTTCGTTGCGGGCTTGGCCGCAGGCTTGGCTGCAGGCTTGATCGCGGGCTTCTTGGCGGTCGGCGCAGCCGGCGGCTTGGCGCCCGTGCCGGCCCCCGGAGCGGCGACCCGCTTTTTGTGCGGCAGCGCAGCCGGAGCCGGGCTGGCCTTGCTCGACCTGGCCGACCAGATGAACCCGCCGCCCACCAGGAGTACAGCAATGGCGGCCACCGCGATGAGCGGCGTACGGCCGGCGAGACCACTTCTCTTGTCGGGCGGAGGGCGTAGCCAATTCGGTGTCGCGGAGGCGCCGAAGAATGCGTTCGGCTGTGTTGCGCCGTAGCCGCCCGAAGCACCCCCGTACTGGCCGTGCACCGGCTGCTGCTGCGCGTATCCGTACGGCGGCTGCGGCGGCTGCGCCGGCTGCTGGCGCCAGCCGGGCGGCGCCTGTGGAGCGCCGCCGTACGGATTGACCTGCGTCACTGCGTGCCCCGATCGCTTGGCGACGCCGACCGGCTCCCGGCCTGCTCCAGCAAGATCTCGACGCCGTTCGGCGCCAACTTGACGGCCGAAGGGCGGGCTACGTCGATTCGGCGCCCGGCGCAGTCGACGACCGCCCGAAAGTCAGCGTCGCGACGAGGTGCTGGAATTGCGGCAGCGTCGAGGCGAATGTCGCGATCGGCGCTTCCCACCCGACCAGGAGCAGCGCCCCGTCGTGGGCGAACAGGATGAAACGGACGCGCCCCAATGACCCGTCGGGCAGCCTCATGGTGAAGTCGAATCCGGTCGCGTGGACGCCCGCAACCGTTGCCACACTGGTTCCAGCGAGGGCCTTCGCACCCTTGAAGGCCCGGGGGATTCTGGCGCGCATGCCGTCAAGAGCTTCATCGCTCAGCGCGCCGTCCGGAAGCGCCGGCGCCTTGATCGATTCGATGATCAGGCCGCCTTCGAACGCGCCGGACTCAAGAACGACGTCGACGTGGACGTTCTTCGACCCGCTGTTCCCCCCACGGTTGACGCTGTAGCCGGTTGGCAGCGCTATGTGGTACGGCGCAGCCAGGGTTCCGCCGTTCTTCGGCGTCACGTCGACCCAGGTGGTCCGGCTCCGTGGCGCTGCCGGCTTTGCGGGGGGCTTAGCCGCTTTCGGCTGCGCCGGGACGGGCGTGGCCGCAGGCGTCTTGGGCACCGTGACGACTGCCGGCTTGGCGGCAGCAACCCGGTGCGGAGCGGAGGTGGTCGCGGGACCGGTGTGATGCGAGAGCACCCCGACCGCGAAAACGGCCGACGCCAGCAGGGCGATGACGGTCGCCAGCACGATGGCGGGCGCGCGCCCCCCGCGGCGACTCGGCGCCATGCCCTCTGCAGCGGGCCGCACCGGAGCGCCCTGCCATTGGCTTTCCCACGGCTGGTACTTGGGCGCGAACGCCGACGGCGCCTGGTAGCCGACGGCGACCGAGCTGACGAGCCCGGCCGGATGGAGCGCCGGAGGGCCGTACGGATTCTGCTGTGTCACGAAGTCCCCCGATGCCAACGGATCAGCGCCTGCCCGCGGCGCGTCAGATGGAGGTCTCGACGCGGGCGCTGTCGGTCTGAACCGCCATTCGGCCGGGGCCGTCAGCTGGAGGAGACGATGACCAGCCGGTTCATCCAGCCGGACAGCACGTCGTACCGCCCGGCCAGGAGCAGCAGGCCGAGTACGCCGAGAGCTCCGGCCGCGAAGTAACACAGGCTGGCGCTACGGCCCGCTAGCAGGCGGGCGAGCCGCTCGGATCCGGCGACACCCAGCGCTGCCAGCACGAATGGAACGCCGACCCCCAGGGCGTAGGCGAGGAGCACAACGCCGCCACCGGACCCGTCACCCCTGTTGGCCGCCAGTGCCAGCGCGGTCGCCAGGAACGGCCCGACGCACGGCGTGAACGCGGCCCCGAAGGCGACTCCGACGGCGACCGGCACCCAGAGGCTGCGCGCCTGCCAGGAACCCACTCCGACACGCGTCAGCCAACCGAAGCGCGCCTGCGACAGCAGCAACACGAGCACGAGCACGACGACTACGCCGCCGACGCGCTGCGCGCCGGCCCCGTCCAGGCGGATGGTCCCGCCCGTCGATCCGGCCCGGATGCCGAACAGGGCGAACACGAGAGCGAACCCAGCGACGTACAGCAGGGATGCCAGGACAATCCGCCCGGCTCGGCGCCCCGGCGGCAGCCCGGCGGTCACACCCGTCAGCAACCCGAGGTACGCCGGCAGCAATGGGACCGTGCAGGGCGCGGCGAAGGACAGCACCCCGTTGCCGAAGGCGATCGACAGTGCGAGCAGCACCGGTCAGCCGCCGGACACGGGCGTACGCGGCCGCATCCCCGCAGGCCTAGTGGATCTCGGTGATCTCGGGTCCGCGCTCGAACGGGTCCAGATCTGCGTACGCCGGATCGCCGTCGGCGTGCGCCTCGTTGGCCTGCTGCGCCTCGGTGGGGACCCGCAGAGTCAGCGGATCGCGCGGCGCCATCGCCTCGCCGCCGCGTACGACGACGATGCCGCGGAAAACCTCTTCGAACCGCTTTGCCTGAACCGGATCGGTCGCGGCGGGCCCGGTGAGTAAGCCGCGCAGGAACCAACGCGGTCCGTCGGATCCGACGAAACGGGCGGGAGTTGTCTTGCCCTTCGGGTCGCCGGTCGGGATCCGGGCGCGCAACTCGCGGCCGAGCACGCCGTCGGCTTCCTCGGCGAGAACACCTTGCTCAGTGAGTGCCTGTGCGATCTCGGTGCGTACGTCGTCCCAGAGCCCGTTGCGACGCGGCGCCGCAAAAACGTTGAGTTGCAGGGTGCTGTGCTCGTCGGCGACAACCGCAGCACCGACGTTGCCGTTGTCATCGACTTCGAGTCGCACTTCCAGGTCCTCGGGGATCGGCACCCGGATCGCCCCGAGGTCGAGCCGCGGCAGCGCGGTTTCGTCGTCGGGGACGTCGGCGACATCCCAAGGACCTGTCGTGGGCCCGGAATCGGCCGCTGGGGCCGGCGCGGTCTGTTCTGCGTTCTCACTGTCATCGCCGACCGCGTCGACGGACACTTCCGGCGCGCCGGACTTCTTACGCTTGAACACCGCTACCCGCTCCCTGATCGACTGGTCCCGGCTCCATCATCGTCACGCCGCCGGTAGAGCCGAAACCGCCGGTGCCGCGCCGCGTCGTGGGGAGATCACTCACCTCGGTGAACGAAGCGCGTTCGACTTTTTGCACAACGAGCTGCGCAATCCGGTCGCCCCGCCGGAAGTGAACCGGCTCCTTCGGGTCCAGATTGATCAACGTCGCCTTGATCTCACCGCGGTAACCCGCGTCGATCGTTCCGGGCGCGTTGACCAGACTCACGCCGTACCTGGCGGCCAGGCCCGAGCGCGGGTGGACGAACGCTGCGTACCCCTCGGGTAGCGCGATCGCGATGCCGGTGGGCACGATCGCTCGCTCCCCGGGTGCCAGGTCCACGTCGATCGTCGTGAGAAGGTCGGCGCCGGCGTCGCCGTCGTGCTCGTAGCGCGGGAGCGGCAGGTCCGGATCGAGCCGTTGGACCAGCACTTCGAGGTCGCTCACGGGTTGTACCGATCCGCGTCTTCAGGCAGCTCGGGATCCGCCCAGCCGAACGTCGTGAAGTGCTCCATCGGCACGGCGATGAACACACCCTGCGCACGGATGACATCGCGGCCGTCGATTCGCCCGACCGCCCTGGTATAGATCTTGCGTCCGACCACGCCGATGCACTCGGCGCCGATCACCAGCGTGCTCCCGACCGGAACCGGCCGCAGGTAGTCGACCTCGAGGCGGCCCGTCACCGCGGGCTGGTGCAACACCGCGAGCAGGTAGCCCAGCGCCTCGTCGAAAGCGGTGGCGAGTACGCCGCCGTGCGCGAGTCCGGGGGCGCCCTGGTGATCGCCGCTGACGGTGAACTCGGCCTGGACCGCGACACCCTCGTCGACCGTGACGGTCAGGTGCAGGCCGGTCGGATGCCGGTCGCCGCAGCCGAAACAGTCCCGATAGTGCGGCGGCAGGACGGTGCCCGGCTTGGGAGCCATCGGGTGCGGCACCGGCGGCGTGATGCCCTCGGGCGGCTCAGTTGCGATCGGCGGCGTCACGCCTGTGACCCTACCGAGGTCGGGCGCACCTGCTGCATCCCCCACTTGAAGCACGACGTAGGTGGGAGCCGGCCCGATGCAGAAGCGTCGTACCCTGCGTCGTGGCCAAGAGTGTTGTCGTGACGGGCGCCAACAGCGGTATAGGCCTGGCGACGGCATTGCACCTCGCCGAACACGGGTACGACGTGATCGGCACGGCCCGCTCGGCGGAGAAGGCATCAGTGGTGACGGCCGCCGCCTCCTCGCGCGACCTCGTTCTGCGGGTCGTCGTCTGCGACGTCACGTCGGCTGTCGAGACTGAAAGCGCGTTCGCTGAGATCGCCGAACTGACCGACGGCGGCCCGTGGGCGGTAGTCAACAACGCGGGCATCTCGCAGCCGGGAGCCGTCGAGGACGTCAGTGACGAGGACGCGCGCTATCAACTCGAGGTCAACCTGCTCGCGCCCGCCCGCATCACCCGGCTGGTGCTGCCGTCGATGCGGGCTCGCGGCGACGGGCGGATCGTGATGATGTCGTCGATCGCAGGGCGGGTCGCGATACCGATGCTCGGCTGGTACTCGGCGTCGAAGCACGCGCTGGAGGCCCTTTCCGATTCGCTACGCGCCGAGGTCGCCGGGTTCGGCGTGAAGGTCGTGCTGATCGAGCCGGGCAGCTTCAGCAGCGACCTCTGGTCGACCGCGGGGTCCCGGCTGCCGGAGATCAACGAGGCGTACCGGGCGGCGTACGAAAGGGCCTTTGCCGTCGCTTCTCACCGCGGTCCGGAGCTGCCGGATCCGGTTTGGGTGGCCCGCGCGGTGCGGTTGGCGCTGGCCAGTCCGGTGCCGCTGGCGAGATACCTCGTGGGCACGGACGCAATGGTCGGCACTGCCCTGCACGCTCTCGCGCCGACGATCGTCGCCGACTACGCGAAATCCCGGGCGGCCGGCTTGCGCCGCCGCCCCTGGTTCTAGCCCGCCCCCGCCCAGCCCGCCCCCGCCCGTCCCGCCCCGCCCCGCCCCGCCCCAAAAGCCCAACCTTGGACCCCCAAGCGTTCGGCGCGCCGACACCTTTGAGGGTCCAACGTCCGAGGCGCAGTCGCGAAGGGTTGTCCACATTTCGGAAGGAGTAACCGCATGGGCCTAGCTCGCGCGTCACAGTCGTGCCATGTACGACGGAGTTCTGACCAGGCGTACGGCGCTGATCGACCTGAGTCCAACGGCATTGAATCGATTGATCAGGACCGGAGCATTGCTTCCCGCTTTCCGCGGCGTACTCATCAGCTCTCCAACTTCAGGAGGTCGGGCAGATCCGATGTTGCTGCGTCGCGCCGGCCTCGCGTATGCCGACATTCCCCATTCATCGACAGAGCTGCCCGCCTACCTGTGCTGTGCCAGCGCTGCTGCGGAATGGGACCTCCCAGTGCCCTCGTTGCCCGACGTGTTCGTCGGAGTTCCGCGAACAAGAGTCGTCGCGAAGCAGCCCGGCCTCCACGTCCACCGGCACGACATTCAGGAAGACCAGGTGGCGATCAGGAATGGAGTTCGTCTGGTCAATCGACACTGCGCACTCGTGCAGGCCTTCACCGTTCTGGAAACCGACGACCGTCGCCAGCTCGTCATCCGAAGCGTCCAGAGAGGACTCGTTTCGGCGGACCTTGCAGTCGCAGCAACGACCGCGGCGACGCGTCATCGAAAGGAGTTCCTCGAACTCATCGCACTCACTCGCGCAGGCAGTCACAGCGAGTTGGAGATCAAGGCCTTGTCGCGCGTTCTAGCCCGATACGGGATCGCAGAGTTGTTTCAGCAGCAGTACGCCGACGCGCTGCCGAGTCAGCATGCACCGATGGACTTTGCGGTTGTCGCGTTCCGGCTGAATCTCGAAACAGATGGAAGCCGCTATCACACCGATCCGGAGCAGCGTCGCTGGGACGTCCGGCGCGATCTTGATCTCAAACGACTCCGGTGGACTGTGATCAGGTGCCAGTACGAGAACGTGGTAGACGAACCGGAGCGCGTTGCCGCTGCGGTCCTCTCGGAGCTCTTGCAGCGCGGTTGGCAAGGTCGACCGACCACCGCCGCCGGCCGTTTACTGCTCGCAACGCTGCGGGAGTAGAGGTCTGCGGGCACTCCGGAATGCCCACCCAAGTCAGCCACGAACTGGCGGACGTTGGACCCTCAAACGTCACGTCCGCCGTGACCTTTGAGGGTCCAACGTCGGCGCACGCGATCGGGGCGAGTGGCGCGCTGGGCGCGGACGCTCTGTGTGGCGCGGTGCCGGCGCTCGGTGGCTCGGGCGCTAGGTCGTGAGGACGGCGCGTTCGGCTAGTGCAATCGGGAGTACGCCGGACCCGGCGATAGTGTCGTGGAACTCGCGGAGGGTGCCACGCGACTCGGCAAACCAGCGGGCCCGAATCCGCTCGATCTCCAGTGCTCCGGTGAGGTAGGACGACGCCTGCGTCGGCCACGAGCAGTAGCGGCCGACCTCGGCGCGCGCGGTCGGCTCCGACAGCGAAGCCTTCGTCGACATGAAGGTGACGGCCTCCTCGAATGACATCTCGCCCAGGTGCAGCGATGTGTCGACGACGATCCGCGCGGCCCGGAACAGCCGCGCATCGACCTGACACAACTCGTCGCGCGGATCGGTGAAAAAGCCCTCCTGCCGCATCATCTCCTCGCTGTAGAGGCCCCATCCCTCTGCGAAGTACGAGGTGCCGATGATCTTGCGGATGACCCGGGTGCCGGCTTGCAGGTGCGTCAGATGCCAGTGGTGACCCGGATACGCCTCGTGCACCGAGATGGTCGGCATCGAGTGGTAGCCGTTGGTCGCGAGCCGCTGCTGCACCTCTTCTGCCGAGACGCCGTCAGGTGGATACGGCACGAAGAAGTGGCCGGTCATCGAGGGCTTGAACGCCGGCGGGCTGTTGTACGACGCGACCGCAAGAATGGGCCGCTGGAAGGCCGGCGACGGCACCACTCGGCATTCCTCGCCTGCAGGAAGGGTGACCAATGAGTGGGAGATGCAGAATTCGCGGGCTCGTGCGGTCCACGTCGCGTAGCCCTCGCGCATCTCTTCGGGCGTTAGGGGGTGGTTGCCGTTGAGCTCGTCGAGCAAGGCGCGCCAGTCGCGATGCCCAGCGATGTCGAAGGTGCGCCGGCTCATGTCAGCCGCCAACTCGTCGTACGCCGCCTGGCCGCGATCGCGCAAGGCCCGGGCGCCGTACGTCAGACCTTCCTTCTGCTGCAGCAGGGCGGAGTATCGGTCCTCGCCGATCGCGTAGGACCCACGGGCTTGCGTCGCGAAGGTCTCGAGCCACGAAGCGAAGGATTCGTACGCAGCCGCCGCCACCTCGCCGGCCTCGACCAGCAGGCGCCGGGAGGAATCTTCGGACACTTCAGCGGGAACCAGCTGGCGCGCGTAGGTGACGCCGGCCCGCGCCTGGCCCAGGGCACGCTGCACGAAGATCGGGCTGGCGAGTTCGGCCGAGAGGTTGGCGCGGCCCGCCTCCAGGAGTTCCGGCACACCGCGTAGTCGCGCGGCCGCGTCGACCGCAATCTCCGCCTCGGGCCGGGTGCGATGCAGGAACAGGTAGAAGACGCCGCCCAGACCGGGGTTGAGGTAGGTGTCCGGGTTGCGCCGCCAAACCGCCCAATCGCGCATCACCGAGCGCCCGCGCAGGGTCGACAGCACCAGGTCGCGGTCGATCTGCTCGTCGAGACTCAGGTCGTCGTCGGCGAAACCGGCGAAGCGAGCGGCCCACTCGTCGTCGGCGCGTTCGGCGGAGAGGATCGCGGTCTCGGACAGGTCGGGGAGCTGGTCGTCGAAACCGTCGACGCCAACTGCCGTGGCAAGCGTCGGGGACAGCGCGAATTCGCGCGTCATGAAATCGGCAATCAGCTGATCGAGCGGCGACGGCACAGCTACCCCCCTGATGGGCGAGCGGACGCGTAGACGCTACGCCAACGAGGTCGCACTTGCGGCAGACTGCGCACAATGACGGACAGTGCAGCGACCAGCCATGTGTCAGGCAACACACCTACCCCACAGACAAGCGAACGGGCGGAAGGCGGCGGCCCGAGCGACCTTTTCGACCAGCTCTGTGCGCGCTGGGACCGGGAGACCGAGCTCCTGGTTGCCGAGGGCACCGCCAACTCGCCGATCGTGGTGCTGCTCCCCCGCGACGCCGATGCGGACGAGGTCCCGATCCGCCTCGACGGGCTGCGCGGCAACCTGGCCGAACGCGGTCCGGCGCTCGTCGCCGAGATCCGCCCGACTGCGGCGCAACACGACCCGGCCGGCCTGGTATTCATCGCGCAACTGCGGCTCGGCGCGTTGCCCGCGCTTCCCGGCGCCGACGAAACCGTCGTCGTCTACGTGTCGCTCGGGGCTCCCGCCTGGCGCCGCGCCCACGCATTTGCGGTACGCCGCCCGCTCACCGGCCCGGTGAAACTCAGTCGGCTTCCCGACGATCCGGACGTCGGCATGTTCGACTGGCTGGACGCGTTGTTGCAGCCGGTGGCTCGGAAGGTGTGAGCTCGCGCGCCGAGCGGGTATTGGGCAGCTGAGCCGCCCGACGACCGAGCGGCGTACCCGGCGCGGAAGGCTGACGACATGACACGCACGAAAGACAGGCTGCTGTGGCGGGTCGTGGGCGCGGCGAGCGGTATCGCGGCCGCGGCGGTGACCCGGCAGGCACTGACCCGGGCCTGGCGGGCAGGCAAGCACGACGATCCGCCGGCCAACCCGGCTGCCCCGAGCACCTCCTGGCCGGATGCCGTGTTGTGGGCCATTGCCACCGGAGTCGCGTTGGGCGTCGCCCGGTTGATCGCGCTGCGCGGTGCGGCAGCGGGCTGGCAGAAGGCGACGGGGGCACTGCCGCCCGGCCTTGAGGAGGCCTCGTAGCCAAGGGCGAAGAGGGCGACCGCGGCTGCGAACCCGGCGGCGTATCGTGGCTGAAACGATGTCGTCCCAACGGAGGTCGCCCGGTGGCTGAGCTCGTCGTACCGGAAGACGGCTTCATGCCCGCCCCAGTCGTCCCCCAGCCCAACATCTACCCCATCGAATGGCGGGTCGATACGCAGCGCCTCGCCGACCTTTACGAGAAGTCGAAGGTCTCCCTCTGGAACCCCTCCGACCTGCCGTGGGACCAACTCGACCCGTCGGCGTACACCTCGGAGCAGCGGCTCGGAATGATGTATTGGTGGGCGCTGCTCGCCAACTTCGACGCGAGCGGGCCGGCGGTTTTCGCCCGCGCAACGATCCACGCCTTCGAGATGCACCAGGAAGACCCGATCCGCAAGTGCTTCTTCTCGATCACGCGCGACGAGATGAATCACGAGGAGTGCTGCCAGCGGGCGATCACCAAACTGTGGCCCGGCGGTCCGCTCGACTGGGAGCCGAAGACCGATCTGGAAAAGGCGGCGCACAACAACATCGGCTGGCTGTATCACAACGGCGGCCGCTACTGGACGGGCTACAACAGCTCGCTCGGCAAGTACCCGATGGCCGTGCTGTTCACGTCGTTCATGATGGGCGAGGTCGCGTCGTCGACGCTGTTCCGGATGATGGCGACGGGCGCGCAACACCCTGTATTCAAAGAGGTTTTCACCCGGATCGGGCGCGACGAGTCACGGCACCTGCAGATCTGCATGACGTTGCTCGAAGAGGACTACCCGAAGCTCACCGACACCGACAAGGTGACGATCACCCGGCAGTTGCGGGCCGGATTCGTCTTCCTCTCGATGGTCCTGTGGGAGCCACCGGCGCAGTTCTGGGACATTCCGGACTACTTCCTGCCCAACCACCGGGTGCTCATCGACCACGCGCGCAGTGCCGGTCTCGGCGTCCTGTCGTTCGACGAGCAGATGGAAAACTGGAAGACGGCTATGGCCAAGGTCCGCGTGATCGTGGAGCGCTGGGGCGTTGAGTTTCCCGCGATCCCTGAACTCGATCTCGACGGGGTCGACGTCGGGGACATCGGACCGGAAGACATCATTCCGGTCTTCTAGAAGCCTTTGAGCTCAACTCCTTCCGGCAGGTGCGCGACGGCGAAGATCCTGCGGTACGGCAGCAGGGTTCCGTGTTCGTTCTTCGGGTACGCCGCCCGCAATCGCTCGCCGTACTCCGCCTTGAATGCTCCTGCCTCTTCCTCGGAGAGAACGTTGAGCACCGGCCGCAACGCGGTGCCTTCGATCCAGCGCAGAACGGCGTCGTCTCCGAACAGCATGTGCAGGTACGTCGTCTCCCAGACGTCGGCTCTCGCGCCGAGGGCCAACAACGTCTCGAGGTAAGCAGCGGGCCCGGGCACCCATGGGGCCGCGAGTTCGACGCCGGCGAAACGCGCACTCCACCTCGGTAGCTGCAGTACCGCCGCGAGCTCGGTGTGGGTCGGCTCATTGAAGTTGCCCGGCACCTGGAAACCGAACCAGCCGCCGGGGCGGACGGCGGCAAGCAGCGCCGGCAACAGTTCCAGATGACCAGGCACCCATTGCAGCGTGGCGTTCGATACGAGTACGTCGACCGGGTGAGCAGGTGCCCAGCTGCGAATATCGCCGAGCGCGAAGCTGACCCGTTCGGTTTTGCCGAAGTCGGTATTGGCTCGATCGATCATCTCGGCCGAGGAGTCGATACCTTCGACCGTTGCCGTCGGCCAGCGCTGCGCCAACGTCACCGTCATGTTGCCCGGCCCACAGCCCAGGTCAACGACCGTTTTCGGCGCCTCTGCAGGCACTCTCGCCAGCAAATCGACGAACGGCCTGGCCCGGTCGTCAGCAAACCGCAGATAGTCGGCGGCGTCCCACATGAGCAACTCCTCGGCGTACGACTCTTCGCGGTTCGGCGACCACTGCGTCGCAAAGCTGATCCTGCCCGATCGAACCGTGCACGGCGTCCGCGTCGCGGGCGCTGTTGCCGGCGTCGGTCACTACGCTGCGCGCCATGATCGAGATCCTGTTCGACCTGGTGCTCGAGTTCCTGGTCGAGCTGTTGTCCGCCAAGGTGACCGGAGAATCAGCGTTCAGTGATGTCTCGGTGGATCTCTCCGACCGCGGTACGCGCCTGGTGATCAAGTGGCTCATCTGCGCAGCCGCGGGTTTGGCCGGCGGTGCCTGGTGGGGGGCGCGGCTCTCCAGCGTGCGTTCGGCACCGCCAAAGTTGTTCTTCGTCTCGATCGCGCTCGCCGCCGCCTTCACGGCGGCTTCGGTCTTCCAGATCCGTCGGAGGATCGCAAGCGGGCATCCGAAGCCGGAGCCTGCACATTCCCCGACCCGGCGCTGGGTCCTCGACTACGTCGCCCCCGCACGGCTCGCGAGCTTCGCCTTGCTCAATGCCGCCGTTGCCTTCGGAATCGCGTTGACGTTCACGCCGTTACATCTTGGCTAGCGGTCGACCAGCGGCTGGGTCGGAGCAGCGGTCTGCGGCGGCGTACGACGCGTTGGTAACTTGTCCCGCATGCGCGTCGGAATCGTGATCCTGCCCGATCAGCGCTGGTCGCACGCGCGCGAACGCTGGCGGCGCGCAGAAGAGTACGGCTTCGACAACGGCTGGACCTACGACCATCTCGGGTGGCGCGATCTGGTAGACGGCCCGTGGTTCGACTCCGTCGCGACACTGACCGCGGCCGCGACCGTGACGACGAGACTGCGGCTCGGCACCTTCGTCGCGTCACCCAACTTCCGGCATCCCGTGCACTTCGCCCGCGAGATCGCCGCACTCGACGACATCAGTGGTGGGCGCGCGACCATCGGACTCGGCGCCGGTGGCATCGACTTCGACGCGCGGGTACTCGGTGGCGAACCTTTCACGCCGCGCGCTCGCGTCGACCGGTTCGCCGAGTTCGTCGAGTTGCTGGACCTGGTGCTCACGCAGGAACGAACGACGTGGCACGGAGAGTATTTCTCCGCTGTCGACGCACGCAGCACGCCGGGCTGCGTTCAGTCGCCCCGGGTCCCGTTCCTGGTCGCCGCGACCGGGCCGCGCGCCATGCGGATCGCAGCGCAGTACGGCCAGAGCTGGGTGACGACTGGGCCGAAAACGGACGACTTCGAGACGTGGTGGCGCGAGGTCGGCTCGTTGTCGGAGCTGTTTAGGGATGCCGTCGACACCGCCGGCCGCCGGCAGGTCGACGTCCGGCGCACTCTCAATCTCGATTCGGCTCCGATCTATTCACTGTCGAGTGTCGGCGCCTTCGAAGACGCAGTCGGACGAGCTGCTGCTCTCGGTTTCACGGACGTCGTCACGCACTGGCCGCGTGAAAGCAGTTGGTACGCCGGCAGCGAGTCGGTCCTCGAGTCTGTCGCGGCCGACGTACTCCCCCGGCTGGGAAGGTCCGTGAACAACGTCGGCCTATAGGTCGACGTTCGTCACAGACCTCGTCCAGGTCGGGGGGCCGAGCGGGATTCGGTCGACTAACGGCACGGCGTCGTGTTCTAATACCTGCATGTTCTCCGCGTTCCTCACCTCCCGGCTGCACGTTGATCTGCAGCGCGTGATGAGCGCGATGTGTCGACCGTCCCGATCGGGCCGGTAGACGTCCCGTAGAGCCCGCGGCGCCTTCGCCGCCGCTCTACCGTCAGAAACCCGCACCGTTCGGGCCGCCCGCTAGGCGCCCCGGCTTCGTCATGACCTGACGACAGCGGTACGCCGGCCGAGCGCTCCGGTTCCGCGCACGCACCTCGCTCCGGAAGGCAACTCCCATGACCATGGCGCCAACCACCTCGGCCCCGGTCGCCAGCTCCGCGTCGCCCGCTGCGCCCGTTCCCACCCCGGACCTTGATGCCGAACAGGCCGGGGTCCGCACCTTCGCATCGTTCGGCGGCGCGCAGCCTGCGGTACCGACCACCGCCCGGGCGCTCGACGCCAGCGAGCTGGCACCCAGCCTGCGCGACGCACCCGCGTTCAGCAACCCCGAAGAGATCGACCGGTTCGAGGTCGAGATCCAGAGCTACCTCGCCGGTGACCTCGACCCGGAGGCGTTCCGCCGGGTACGGCTCTGGAATGGCATCTATGGTCAGCGCCACCTCACCGACGTCCATATGGTCCGCACGAAGCTGCCCGGCGGCGTACTCACTGCAGCGGGGCTCGAAGCGATGGCCGATGTCTCCGAGACGTGGAGCCGGGGCTGGGGTCACATCACCACCCGGCAGAACGTGCAGTTCCACTTCGTCGACATCGCCGACGTGCCCGCGGTCCTGCGCCGGCTGGACGAGGCGGGCGTCACCACCCGCGAGGCCTGCGGCGACACGGTTCGCAACGTCACGGCCTGCCACCTGGCCGGCGTCTGCCCGCTCGAGGTCCTTGACGTCAACGCGGCTGCGGAGGCGGTCGCGCGGCACTTCCTGCGCAACCCGCTGACGCAGAACCTGCCGCGCAAGTTCAAGATCGCCGCGTCCGGCTGCGCCGTCGACTGCGCGCTGACCGGCATCCACGACATCGGCATCCTGGCCAGCGAGGTCGACGGCAGGAAGGGCTTCCGGCTGCTTGTCGGCGGCGGCCTGGGCACCGAGCCGCACGAGGCCCAGGAGCTCGAGCCGCTCACCGACCCGAGCGAGCTGATCGTGACCGCCGAGGCGATCCTGCGAGTCTGGGAACGCGAGATGCCCCGCGAGAAGCGGGCCAAGACAAGGATGAAGTTCTTCGTCAAGAAGATCGGCATCGAACTGTTCCGCGAGAAGGTGCTCGCCGAGCGCGAGAAGCTGCGCAACAGCTCCCAGTACCGCAAGCAGGACCCCGAGCTGTTCCTGCCCAAGCGGGTCCCCGCGCCCGTTGCCGAAATCGACGAGCACGCCGGCTACACCAGCACCGATCTGTTCGGGTACGCCGCGTGGCGCGAGACCAACGTCATCGAGCAGCGCCAGCAGGGCAAGTTCTCGGCCTACATCACCGTCCGCATGGGAGACGTGACGACCGGGCAATTCCGCACGCTCGCCCGGGCCGCCCGCGAGCTCGGCCTCGAATACCGCACCACCGTCCGGCAGAACCTGGTCGTCCGCGACCTGCGCGAAGGGGACGTCGCCTACCTCTACGACGTGCTCGCCGAAGCCGGTCTCAACACGACGGGCGCCGAGCGCGCCTCCAACATCGTCGCCTGCCCGGGCGCCGAGACCTGCAACCTGGCGCTGGTCGCCAGCCGCGGCGTAGCGAGCGCCACGATCGACGCCCTCGTCGCGGCCGGCCTCGGCGACGTACCGCTGTCCATCAATGTCTCGGGCTGCCCTAACTCCTGCGGCCAACAGCAGATGGCCGACATCGGCCTGTCGGGTCAGGTACGCCGCGTGGGATCGGACGAGGCGCCCGGCTACCGCATTCTGCTGGGCGGGCGGGTCACGGAAGGCGGCGCGCGGTTCGGCCAGTACGTCGCGAAGGCGCCGGCTCGGCGTACACCCGAGGCCGTGGTCACCGTCGTCGGCCGGTTTGCCAAGGAGCGCACCGGCACCGAACGGTTCGGCGAGTGGGTCGACCGCGTCGGCGCCGAGGCGATTGGCGAGGCGCTGAGCGCGCAGTTCGACATCAAGGCGACCCGCGAGCAGTCGCCCGAGGACTTCACCGACTGGGGCGAGACCCGACCGTTCGAGGTCATCCTGGGCCGCGGCGAGTGCGCTTCATGAGCGGAGCCACCATCTGGTTCACCGGCTTGCCGAGTTCGGGGAAGACGACCCTCGCGACCGCGGTGGCCGAGCAGCTGCGTGCCGCCGGTCGCGCCGTCGAGCTGCTCGACGGCGACGAGGTCCGCGAATTCCTCTCCAAGGGGCTCGGGTTCAGCCGCGAGGACCGCGAGACCAACGTCACGCGCATCGGCTATGTCGCAGCGCTGCTGGCGTCGAACGGCGTGACGGTCCTGGCCAGCGTCATCTCCCCGTACGCCGCGTCGCGTGACAAGGTGCGCGCGCTGCACGGCGAGCGGGGCGCCGACTTCGTCGAAGTGCACGTGGCCACGCCGGTCGAGGTCTGCAGCCAGCGGGATGTCAAAGGACTCTACGCCAAGCAGCGGGCCGGCGAACTCACAGGCCTGACCGGCGTTGACGATCCGTACGAGGCACCGGCTGCGGCCGAGATCACAGTGGCCACTCAGCACCAGACACTTGATGAATCGGTCGCGCAGATCCTGGTAGTCCTGGCCGAGCGGGGACTGGCGTGACCGCCCTGTTCGACGTGTCCGCCGTCACCGCGACCGCACGATCTACAGGTGCGTCGCGTGACGCAACC
>JBDTYE010000030.1:0-21989 GCA_040005895.1 Actinomycetota bacterium
CCTGCACCAGGTCGTTGCGCGGCGCGGCCGGCGCCTTGATCTTGTAGATGGCCTCGATCAGCTTCGGCAGTTCAGGGTCGAGGACTGCCGGGGCGAACTGCGCGTCGAAGAACGGCTTCGAACCGTTGAAGTAGTCCTTCTTGGTGGCCGGGACCACGACTTCGTTGACGAGCGGCATGCCGAGACGCGACACCTGGGTGTAGGAGCCGGTGTTGCTGCGCGAGCCGTCGTTGCCGGTCGTCTCGATCCGCGGCTTCCACACCACTGTGGTGACGCCGATGATCGGGTTGGCGGTGGAGTTCGCACCCGCTGCGAGGGCTTGCTTGGGCACCTGCAGGGCGAGCGTGTTGACGTTCATGCCCTTGAGGGAGTTGTTGCCGACTTCCTTCAGGTTGGTGCCGTACAGCAGGTCGAACACCCGCAGGTCGAGGAAGAACGGGTCGGCGGCCTGGCCGACGAAGACCCGGCCGCGGCCGTTGGGGATCGTCTTCGTTGCCTGCTGGCGGAGCGTCGCGTAGTTCGGCATCGAGGCGTCGCCGACGTGCGACGGAGCCACGATCGCGCTATCGACGATGATCGCGCGGTTGTACGCGCCGGTCGACAACCGGTGACGCAACTCCAGCGTGTAGGTCTGGTAGAAGTTCAGCGTCGAATCGGTGAGGTTGTTCACGGCGCCGGTGTTGTAGAGGAACGTGCCCGGCGTGCGGTAGTGGTCGCGGAACGAGAAGCGGTAGATCGTGTCCGGGACCGCGTCGCCGTTGTTGTCGATGTTGATGTCGTAGAGCGCCTTCGAGTCGAACCGGTAGAAGTTCGGTCCGCCCGCGGGGCCCTGGTTCGGGTAGTAGTTGGCGATGAGCGTGACCGAACTCGGCGCGTCGGGACTGACGAACGCGTAGAGGTCGGTCGCGTCGACCTTCGGGGTGCCCGAGATCGCTGGCGCCTCCCGGTGGCTCGACGCGTGGCTGACCGACGGCGCGAGGACGGCGGGCACCCCCGCTGCTGTGATGCTCAGCCCGGCGGCAATCGCCGCTGTGCCGAGCCTCCTGATCCGTGTGGACAAGGTGGTCAACTCCACTCCCTGACTCGGCTGACGCTCGGATGCGGCAGACCTCAGAACAACCTTGCGGGCCTCGCGCTCAGCCCGCCACTCGAAACCGGTGCGAACCGGGTGTTACTAGTGGTCTTCGCTGGAGCGCTTTGTCCGGATTGCTACGCGCGCGGTGATTTTCTGTGATAGACCAATCACGCAGAGTAAGAACTCACAGTTGCGCTTGACCGCCGATAGATGTGAGGGCGGACGAACCCGTTGTCCTCCCATCGCTGCACGCTGAAGGAACCAGATGTCCGCCTCCTTGACCAAGGGCGGCACGAGCAGGATCGCCGTGGCTTCCATCGAGGCCGCGGCCAGTCCGAAGCGCCGGCGCGTCGCCAGTCTTGGTCTGTTGCTGATCTTGCTCCTGCTCAGCGGCTTCGCGGTATGGTCGTCGTTCGCGACGTCGAGTGCCTCGAGCGCTGCGGCGCGCGAAAGCGTGCTGTCCGACGACTACACCTCGGCTGCGACGGCCATCGGCAAGGAAGACTCGAACGCCTACGAATACCAGCTCCGCCCCGAGCCGGCGGGACGCCGGCAGTTGGCCGCCGCGCGATCCCGGTTCGTCGAATCGGTGGGGTTCGTCCGCCGGCATGGAGACCCCACGGACCGCGCTCTTGTCGCCGGACTGCTGGGCACGCACGACCAGTACCTGACGCAGATCGACCGGGTCCTCGCGGCGACGGATCGTGGCGACTTGGTAGGTGCCGCACAGATCGATACGCAGGTAGCCGACCTGCTCTTCGACGGGATCGTCCTGAAGGTCGACCGAGCCGCAGCCGACCAACGCAACAGCTCGCTCGTAAAGCTGGCCCGGCTGCAACGGCTGGAAGAGGTGACAAACCAGCTGACGCCGTTGGTGTTCCTGTTGGGAATCCTGCTCGCAGCGGTCCTGGCCTCGATCAATCGCGGCTTCAACCGGATCCTCGACGTCGCTCGCACGCAGGCCATCCATGATTCCCGGCATGACTCGCTCACGGGTCTGCCCAACCGGATGCTCCTGTCGGAGCGATTCACGCAGGCATTGTCGACAGCCCGCGACAGCAGCAACACGGCGGCTCTGCTCCTGATCGACCTGGACCGCTTCAAGGAGATCAACGACACCTTCGGGCACGAGTACGGGGATCAGCTGCTCCAGCAGATCGGCCCACGGCTCACGGAGGCGGTGCGCGACGACGACACCGTGGCGCGCCTCGGCGGCGACGAGTTCGGGGTGCTGCTGCCGCAGATCACCGACGTACAGGCGGCGACGGAGGTGGCGAGAAAGCTGCTGTCTGCGCTGGAACGGCCGTTCCTGGTGTCCGGGGTGCAGCTCGACATCGAGGCGAGCATCGGCGTGGTCCTGTCCGGAGTCCACGCCTGGGATGCGCCCACCCTGCTGCAGCACGCGGACATCGCGATGTACGTCGCGAAGGCGCAGAACCTCGGCGTGTTCGCCTACGACCCCGCGCTGGACGGCCATTCGCCCGGCAAACTGGCGCTGCTCGGGGAACTCCGGCGCGCTCTCGAGCGGGAAGAGCTGGAGTTGTACTACCAGCCGAAGATCAGCATCAGTACCGGCGACGTACTCGGTGCCGAGGCGCTCGTGCGCTGGCAGCATCCTGACCGCGGCATGATCCCGCCGGACGACTTCATTCCCCTCGCCGAACGGACCGGCCTCATTGGCCCGCTGACCCAATACGTCCTCGATCACGCGCTCTGCCAGGCGGCGCTCTGGCTGGATACCGGGCGACCACTCCCGATCGCCGTCAACTTGTCCGCGCGGAATCTGCTGGACGAGCGGCTGCCCGGACTTGTCGCCGGGTTACTACAAACGCACGGTGTGCCGGCTCACCTGCTCGAACTCGAAGTCACCGAATCCGCATTGATGACTGAGCCAGGAACGGCGAAGCGGCTGCTGGAGCAACTCACCCGACTGGGACTGCGCATCGCGGTCGATGACTTCGGTGCCGGCTTCACCAGCCTCGGCCAGCTCAAGGACCTTCCCATCAGCGAACTCAAGATCGACCGGTCCTTCGTCATGACGATGACCGAGGACAAAAGCAACGCCCTGATCGTGCAGAGCGTCATCGACCTCGGCCACAACCTGGGTCTGACGATCATCGCGGAGGGCGTCGAGACCGCTCAGCAACTGAACGCCCTGGCGTCGTACGGCTGCGACGTCGCCCAGGGCTACCACCTTTCGCGGCCGATGCCGGTCTCCGCCTTCGACACGTGGTACGCCGCACGGCCCAGGATCGTGACACCAGTGGTGTCGACCTAACCCTCGGGTTCAGCACTCCTGGAATGTTGCGAGCGGCCACGCAGCAACGCCGCGACCTACACAACCGCCGCCAGAGCGCTCACACCGATGACAAGGATCCGCCGGTCCCCCGCCACGCGGTAGCCGCTCGACTGACCCATAAACGACCGAGCCCTGACATTGCATGAAGGGCATACCAGGCCCCGACAAGCGGCACGCCCGCCGCCGAAAACGAATTGGTCCGCGGTGGTGACCATGAGGATGAACGGGGTAGGTGTTCGCCGAGCACGGGCCCAACCGGCTCTAGGCCTTTGGAAATCCATGACTGATCTGAGCCGCCTGCCCCCGCCTCTGACTGTCGCTTACGAGTGGCAACTGCGCGGAGCGTGTCGCGGGGTGGAAGCCGCGGTGTTCTTCCTCCCGGACGCCGCCCGGGGACCACGTAAGCGGGACCTCGAACTGGCCGCCAAGGCCATCTGCCGCCGGTGCCCCGTCCTCTCGACGTGCGCGGAGTTCGCGCTTTCCACACGGGAGGTGTACGGCGTGTGGGGAGGGCTCACCCCGGAGGAGCGAGAGTTCATGTGGACGGCCGGCGGGCTCGTTCAGCGGATCGTGCCGTGGCCGGGTGAACCGGCGGCAGAGAACCTGGGGTCCTTGTGACGGCCTCCACGTGCTTGACGTAGCCGACACTCAGCACTCGTAGAACAGATCCTCGCGATCGCTCGGTATGTCCCCGATCGGGTTGCCGACCGCGTTTTCCCAGAAACCGGGAGTGAAGACGGGCGTTCCGGTCACCCGGGCCACCCACTTGATGCCCTTGTAGGCCCACTTTCCTGGCGGTTGCACGAAGCGCAGCGGGCCGCCGTTGTCCGCAGGCAACGGCGAACCATCCAGATACGTCGCGAAGAAACCGACCCGGAACTCGGCCAGGGTCAGCGCGCTCGCGTAGACACCGCCGGTCGCGCTGACGACGACGAAGTCCTCGGTCATGCCGGCAGCGTCCGCGACGGCCGCGCCGCTCACGCCGCTCCAAACACAGTCGGGACGCGACCACCCCCACACGCAATGGAAGTCCCGAGTCAGATCGACAGTTCCCAAGGCAAGCAGCGTCTCGAGTGAGAACACCTGCGGGATGCCAACGCAGCCGTCGATCGTGACCGTCCAGCCACCTACCGGAAGGTCGGGGACGGCCGCCTCGAGGTGCACCGCGGGCAGGCCGTCGACGGGACGCTGGACGCGTCGTACATCTGCTCGCATAGGCGGTAACGGTAGGAACAGGCGGTTTCCCGCAGCCTGCCACGACTGTTTCGCTCAGGTGAACACGCGGTCGCGCCGCGAGGCGACGCGGAAGGCACACTCCGGCAACTCACCTGATAGCTCAGGCGAAACTCGGGCGCGTGAAGGTGCTCTCCACAACCCACCGGACGGAGAACACATGCAACCCGATATGGACCGGCGCACCGCGCTCAAGGCGCTCGGTGCGGCGGCGATCGTGCCCGTCCTGGCCTCCTGCGCGAACGACAAGACGAAGACGAAGTTCGCCGCCGCGGAGGTGAAGTCGAGGTCCTCGAGTGCCGCGGCCACATCGACGACACCCGGTGCGCTGCGGCCGGTGAAGCTCGGATTCATTGCGCTGACCGACTGCGCGCCGCTGGTCATGGCGAAGGAGCTCGGCTTCTTCACCCGGCGCGGGCTCGACGTGCAGCTCGTCAAGCAGGCGAGCTGGCCTGCGACCCGCGACAACCTTCAGACCGGCCAGATCGACGGCGCACACTGCCTGTTCTCGATGCCGCTATCCGTCGCAGCGGGAATCGGCGGCAAGGGCGCCCGGGACCTCAAGGTCGCGATGATGCTGAGCAACAACGGCCAGGCGATCACCCTGAGCGGTACGACGTTCAAAGGCGTTCCGTACGGCGATCTGGCAGCGGCCAAGACGGCGCTCGACGCCAAGCCTCCGACGCTGGCGATGACCTTCCCCGGCGGCACGCACGACATCTGGCTGCGCTACTGGCTGAAGGCGACGAAGGCGGACGCCAGCAAGGTCAAGATCATCCCGATCCCGCCGCCGCAGATGGTGCAGAACATCAAGGTCGGCGCCATGCAGGGCTATTGCGTCGGCGAACCGTGGAACGCCGTCGCGGTCAGGGAAGGAGTCGGATTCACGCACATCACCACACAGGACATCTGGGCGCACCACCCCGAAAAGGCCCTGGTGGTGAACGAGAAATTCGCTGCCGAGAAGCTTGACGTGCTCAAGGACATCATGGCCGCGGTGCTCGAGGCCCAGAGGTGGCTCGATGATCCGGCGAATACGCCGAAGACGGCGCAGACCATCGGCACGGATGCCTACATCAAGGCCGACCCGCTGGCGATCGAGGGCCGCATCGCCGGGAACTACGACATCGGCGACGGTACGAAGAAGACGTTCACCGAGGACCGGATGCGCTTCTTCCGCAATGGTGCGGTCCCGCCGCCGCGCAAATCGCAGGCGATCTGGTTCCTCGCGCAGTACCAGCGACTCGGCCTGATCAAGGAAGTGCCGCCGTACAAGGAGATTGCCGACTCGTTGCTGCTCACAGATCTCTACAGCGAAGTTGCGACCGCCGAAAAGGTGACCATTCCCGATGACGACATGAAGCCGTTCCAGATCAAGCTGGACGGCGCGACTTTCGACCCGGCAAAGCCGCAGGACGAGGTGAAACGGGCATGACGACAACGGCCGAGGCGTTAGCCGGCAGCCGCGAAACCGTGCGGGTCTCGCCAGTGACCTCCCCTTCCCGGGGTGCTCGGCGCAGACTCCGCGCCTTCGCCGAAGCGGTAGGTCTTGGGATGTCCGGCGCCCTGGCGCTCGGCATTCTGTGGCAGCTCGTGGCGATGAAGGCTCATGACGTACCGACGCCGGTCGAGTCCCTGACCGCGCTGCGGCACCTACTCGCCAAACCGTTCTACGACAACGGTCCGAACGACAAGGGAATTGCCTTGCAGCTGCGCTATTCGCTGCAGCGGGTGTTCTCCGGCTTCGCGCTGGCCGCACTGGTCGGCGTACCGGCGGGCTTCGTCTTCGGTTCGAGCCGGCGCGCGCAGCAGGCCCTCAACCCGATCGTGCAGTTGCTGCGGCCGGTCTCGCCGCTCGCGTGGTTCCCCATCTGGCTGGTTGCCTTCCGCAACGCACCGCAGGCCGCGGTTTTCGTCATCTTCATCACAGCGCTCTGGCCGACGTTGCTCAACACCGCGTCGGGCGCCCAGTCCGTGCCGCGTGACCAACGCAACGTCGCACGGGTCTACACGTTCGGCCGGCTGGCCTACCTGCGACATGTCCTGTTGCCCCATGCGATGCCCGACATCGTCACCGGGCTGCGGCTGTCCATGGGCCTGGCCTGGGTGGTGATCGTCGCGGTCGAGATGCTGTCCAACGGCACCGGGATCGGCTCGTTCGTCTGGATCGCCTACAACGCCGGCGATCTGGCGCAGGTCGCGGCCGGGATCCTGGTGATCGGCATCGTCGGACTCCTGCTCGATTTCGCCTTTCTGCGATTGCAGCGGGCCGTCACTGTTGCGGAGGTGCACTCATGAGCCTGCAGATTCGCGGTCTCAACAAAGGCTTTCAGGTCGAGCGGGCCGGCTGGCAGCCGGTCCTGCGCGACCTGGACCTGACAGTCGAGCCCGGTGAATTCGTCGCGCTGATCGGGCATTCCGGTTGCGGCAAGTCGACGTTGCTCAACCTGGTCGGCGGCCTACTGCAACCGGACAGCGGATCCATCACCGTTGACGGCGTTGTCGTCAAGGAACCCGGCCCCGACCGCGCGATGGTGTTCCAGACCTATTCGCTGCTACCGCGCCTGAGCATCCTCGACAACGTCAGGTACGCCGCGCGCGCAGCCCGTCCGGGCCGCTCGCGCGAGCTGACGGACGAGATCTCCGAGCGCTACCTGACTGCCGTAGGCCTGTGGGAACACCGCGGCAAGCGGCCGGCGCAGGTGTCGGGCGGCATGGCACAACGGTGTGCCGTCGCCCGCGCCTTCGCGGTCGAGCCACGCGTGCTGCTGCTCGACGAACCCTTCGGTGCGCTCGACGCCCTGACCCGGGCAAAGCTGCAGGAGCAACTCGTCGAGCTGTGGAGCGGCGAGTCGGAGACCGAGGTCGTGTTGATGGTGACCCACGGCATGGACGAGGCGGTGCTGCTCGCGGACCGGGTCGCGGTACTCGCTCCGCCGCCGGGTCCGTCGCTGATGGAAGTCCTCGCCGTGCCGATTCCCCGTCCGCGCGATCGGCGGGTCCTGGTCGACGATCCGGCGTTCCGCGCAGCTCAGCGGGCGCTCGCGGACCTACTCGAACGCGACGATTCCGCCGCTGCCTGATCGGACACGGCGTTCATCTCCCGGAAACGAGGGCGTAGCGCTTGCGGAACGCCCGCGTGTCACGCTCGGCTTTCGACCGGCGGAAGGGGGCGACGTGCGCGGGCTGCGTATCGGTATTACAGCCGACCGCAAGGGGGCCGAGCTTCAGGACGCCCTCGTCCGCCGCGGCGCGCTCGTGACCTGGGGTCCGACGCTGCGGATCGTGCCGCCGGAACATGACGAATTGATCGCAGCCGAGACCGACGAGCTGCTCGCGGCCAGGCCGGCGTACGTCGTCGTGTCCACCGCCACCGGACTTGCAGCCTGGCTGCGCACTCTCGACGAGGAACGGCGAGCAGCGGCGCTGCGGATGCTGCGGCACACGACGTTGGTGGCCCGCGGCGCGAAGGCGGCAGGCGGCGTACGCGCCAATGGCATGAGCGCAACGTTCGTCTCGCCGCGGGAAACCATGGACGACGTCGCCGACTGGCTGCTGGCCAAGGTGCCGGCGAAGTCCGTCGTCGGCATGCAGGTGCACGGTGGTGAAACCGTCGGCAGCCTCGACGCGTTGCGCCGATCCGGCATGAGCATTCACACCGTGGCTCCTTATCGCTGGGCGCTGCCGGAGGATCTGGGACCGGCCAGGACGTTGGTCGAGGAGATCGCGGAGTCGCGGATCGACATGCTCGCCTGCACCAGCGCTCCCGCCGTCCGCCACCTGTTCCTCCTCGGGGAGCAGATGGGCCGCGCCGACGAGATGCGCGACGCGCTGCGCGACCGGGTCGCGGCCGCCGCCATCGGTTCGATCACCGCGCGGGCGTTCGAGCTCGAAGGAGTTCCGGTCGCGGTGATGCCGACCCGCGCTCGCAGCGGCGACTTCGTGCGCGCACTCGCGGCGTGGGCGGAGCGACCAGACCCGTCGACCGGGCCGTTGGAGTTGCTGCCCTGGGACCGCGCCGTGCGCGTCGGCCCGCGCGTAGTCGTACTCGGACCGCAGCAGTTCGACGTACTCGCAGCCCTGGTACGCCGCCCGGGTGTCGTCTGCAAGCCCGGCACGCTGGCGCTGGAAGCGTTCGGGCACGCGATGCCCGACGACTCGACCGCCGTGCGACACCACGTGTCGCGCATCCGCCGCAAACTCGGCGCCTACGGCGAGCGCATCGAAACCGTGCGCAGCGTCGGCTACCGCTACCGCGCAAGCTAGTCCAGGCGCGAGGGATACGTAACCAACGGCTTTGGCGCAGTTTGCGTATCCCTCAGCGCTGGAGCAAACCCCTGCGGCGTAAGGCATTGTGCAGTGCAGGCTCGACGTGCGCCCGGAGTTCTTCACTTCCGTAGCCGACCCAATCGCACGCGCCGGCGACGTCGAGCCGCGCGTCGAACGGCGCGCCACGGCCGTCAGTGACCACGACTCCGGCTTCCTGCGCGATCAGCACGGTGCAGATGTCATACGGATGCACAGCCAGCCCTAGGCGCTCGCCACGACTGGCGAGAAGCCGGTCCAACAGGGGCCTGATGTCGGCGCTGAAGCGGTCGTGCCCGGCGATGAGTTCGTAGAGCTGCCCGCCGGTGCAGATGTACTGGTCCTCGAAGACCATCGCCTTTCCGGCGACGACCGGGCCGAGCAGTTCCTCCATGACCTCGTCGTCGATGGCGGCCAGATCGGCCCGGCCGCCCGGCACGAAGCGCGAGATCTGGGCGAAGCCGTAACGCAGCGTCCTTGCCCCGCTCCGCCGCAGTGTCAACGGAACCGACTCACCGGTACGCCGGTCGTAGCGCTGCGCCTGCATGCCGCCGCCGCGGATTGCCCAGAGGACGTCGGACTGTGTCTGCTTGACCAGGGGGATCTCGGTCTGGACGGCGAGTACGACGTCACTGAGCGCTGTCGCTGCACCGCGGTCCGGCGCCACCCCGGTGAGGATCCACGCACTGCGCTTCTGGTACATCAACCCGCGCGTCCCGTCGATCGGGTCGACGATCACCCGGATGACGGCATCCGCGGGGTCGAGGCCCGCCGGCACCGTCACGATGCCCGGACCCAGGCCGGTGTCGTGCAGACCCTCCGCGATCAGCACCAGCGGCCAGCGGTCACCCAGGTGCTCGCCGACCAGGGTGAGCAACAACTCCTCGCTGATGCGGTCGACCGCGAAGATGGTGTCGCCTTCGTGCGAATCGTCCGCGGCGGCAAGGTCTTCGATCGACTGCGCCTCGCTCGCAGCAACGACCGCATCGCGGATCACGGCGTGGATCGACAGCACGCGATCGAGCAGTTCCTGGATATCAAGCACGGTGTCGAGACCCGCGTCGCGCACGGCTACTACTCCAGCACCGGTACGCCGGAAACGTCCGGCCGGTTGCCCGCGCGGACCACCAGCACGATGCCGCCGACTATCAGGGCCGCAGCGGGGAAGGCAGCAACCGAAGGCCATTCGTCGAAGAAGATACCGGCCAGCAGGGCGGACCCGGCGACCTCGAACAGGATCGACAGCGACACGAACGTCGGGCTGGTCGTTTTGAGCACGTGGTTGAACACGGTGTGCCCGAACAGCTGCGCCCCCACCGTCAGTGCGATGATCGCAAGCCAGGTGTTGTTGCGGTAGCCACTCATCGGCTGCCTGCCGACGGCACAGATGACCAGCAGTGTGAGCGCAGCAGTCGAGTAGCAGATACCGGTGTAGACCGTCGTACTCACGCGCTGCCTGATCGTGCCGCCGATCGCGACGTAGGCCCCGGCCAGGATGCCACCGGCGATGGCGAGCACGTCGCCCCAGACCGCTCGCCCCGAGACGCCGAAATCGACACCGCTGAGTACGCCGGCCCCGACCACCGCGACGACGATCCCGGTCCAGCCGGCCCGGCCCACATGCTCCCCGCGGAATCGCGCGATCAACGTCGCCCACACCGGTTGCGTGGCCACCAGCGCCGCGGCCGACGCGACCGTCGTGAAGCTGATGCTCGGCACCCAGGTCGCGAAGTGCGCGGCGAGCACCAGTCCGGCACCCACGCACAGCAGCCAGTCGCGGCGCGGCAGTGCCCGCAGTTCGGCCTGGTGCGTGACCAGTGCGAACGGCACGATGACCAATGACGCCAGTGCGTTGCGCCACATGGCGATCGACATCGCGGGAGCGCCGCCCGCGGCACCCCTGATCAGCGGCCCCGATGTCGACAGCATGACCACGGCAACGGCAATGAGGATCAGGTCCCCACGCGGCGGCCGGTCGAGGGCGCGCAGCGCGATCGTCACCGGCGGTGCCGCAACGTCACGTGTTCGGTCGGCGGCCATCCGGCCACTATATTTGGGCAGCCGCCGGTTTCCGTCCGGTGACCTGATGACTGACTCAGAGCCGGAGCTGCTGTGCCCAAGGCCCGTCTGCGCTACGCCATCGCGATCGATGCCGCCGAATACGCCGCCGGATCGCAGGACCCGGTGATCTTCGTGTTCGGCACTTCGGGCGGCGCGGCGCGCCCGTTCCTCGTGCGGCGCGGCTGGACCGGGCCGCAGGGCTCGTACGTCGAGCAGTTCCGCATCGTCGAGACCCAAACCCGCGTCACCCGCTACCGATCGGACAAGCGGGTGCTCGAACTCTCGGGTGAGTACTACTCCGACGACTTCGAGAATCGCGTCGCGGACATCAAGCTCGCGGCCGGTGAATACGAGCTGCTCTTCACCGTCGACGGCGAAGTCATCCCCAGCGTGCCGGTGTTCGTCGCCCCCGGCCCCGGCGCGGTCGGCGGCCCACCGGCCGTGGTTCCCTCGATCATCGACGAAGCGACGAAGAAGTCCGAGCTCGTCTGGCTCGCCGTTGCCGGCCTGCCCGGGCAATCTCACCGGCCGGTGTGGCACGTCTGGCACAACGGTGCGCTCTACCTCGTCTACGACGGTTCCGAGCAGCTCGTTCCCGGCCTGGCGGAGGCCGATTCGGCCGTCGTCACCGTGCGGTCCAAGGACAAGGGTGGGCGGCTGGTGTCCTGGCGGGCCGCCGTCGACGAGGTCGCGCCTGGCACCGCGATCTGGGACGACGTCGTACCCCTGCTCGTCGGCAAGCGGCTCAACAGCAAGGACGGCGACGCCGCGTCCGCCCGCTGGGCGCGCGAGTGCAAGGTGGCCCGGTTGTCCCCCACCGGCGAACTCGTCGACGACCCTGCCAATCCCTCGACGTCGTCACAGAGTGCGCCGCCGGCACCGACCGAAGCCGCGACCACGACGCGGATCCCTATCAACTTCAACAACAGCCACCGGGGCTTCTCCGGCCGCAGGTTCGGCTCGCGCAGCAAGGACGTCAAGCCCGAGGACTCGAAGGCCTGAGGTTCGGCTAGTGGGAGTCGATCCCTGGCGCCGGCTGCTCCGCCGCCTCTTCCATGGGGATGTGGCTCTGACCGTTGCCGCTGAGTTTGAGTGAGAGGTACGCCGCCCCACCCGCCGGGATGGGCAGCCAGAAGTTGATGAGCCGCCAGCTGATGACGCCGAGCAGGGCGACGGCGCCCGGTGCACCGAAACCAACGAGCGTCGGTGTCAGCACACCTTCGACGATGCCGAGGCCGCCCGGCGTGATCGGCAGCACCGCGAGCACGTTGGCCAGGCCGAACGCCACCAGCAGTCCGGCAATGTCCATCGTGTGACCGAACGCCCTGATGAAGACCCACAACGACGCTGCGTCCAGCAGCCAGTTGGCCGCGGCCCAGCCGGAAGCGCGGACGAGCAGGGAGCGATCGCCGCCCAGTTCTCGCAGCCGCAGCGCGAGCCGTTCGACGATGCGGCCGGTCTTGAGTTCGTCGAGGAAGGGCGCGCGCCGGGAGACCCACCGCACCACCCGGATCGCGCGCGCCTCGCCCTGGGTGAGACCGACCACGAGCACCGCGAGAATCGTGATGAGCAGGATGCCGGTCACGGCGGCGTACGCGGTCATGGCACTGAACCCGCGCGCCGGAATCGTCGCGATGAGGCCCAGCCAGAGAAGGGCATTGAGTACGACGGCGGAGCCGATCCCCTGCGTCGCCATCGTGAACGCCGCATCCGTGCCGCGGATGCCGTTGTCGGTCATCAACCGGAAACCCAGACTCGCACCGGCGGCGCCGCCGCCGGGGAGCACATGACTCAGCGACAGCGTGGACATGTCGATGCGGAACAGCGTCCACAAACCGGGCGTGGTCGACGTGCGCGGCAACACCGAACGGGTCAACAGCGCGTACGCGACGAGCGCCGCGATCTCGAGACCTACAGCGATTCCCAGGTATGCGAGGTTGACGCTCGATAGTGTCGACAGCGATTTGCGCGCGCCGACGAACTGCGGCAGGACCAGGTATTCGACGACGAGCGCGACGGTGACGGCCGCCGCCCCGCGCCGCAACGGCGTGGCCAGTCGAGAAAGCAACAAGACAATCCCCTATAGGTCGCCGATAAACGTAGCGCGCCACGCTCCCAGGTGATCGCGTAGCCCGGCGGTAGCCTTGCGCCGTGAACACGACGACGACGCGCATTTTCGTCGCCCGACTCGCTGGCATCACCGTCTTCGATCCCAACGGTGACCAGGTCGGGCGTGTTCGCGATGTCGTCGCCACACTACGGCTCGGGGGAAAGGCACCGCGCGTCATCGGACTGGTCGTCGAGGTGCAGCGACGCCGGATCTTCGTCGGCATCAGCCGCGTCAAGACGATGGAGGCCGGCTCGGTCCTGCTCGGCACGGGCAAGGTCTCCGTGCGACGCTTCGAACGGCGCCCGGGCGAGACCCAGATCCTCGAGGAACTCCTGGACCGCAAGGTGACGCTGCTCGAGACCGGGCAGGAGGTGACGGTCTTCGACTGCGCGATGGAGTCGACGCGTCTGGGCGAATGGCAGCTGACCCGGGTCGCGGTCCGCACCGGTCGCCGCCGTGGGCCGTCGCAGGTGGTCCCGTGGGACGCGGTCAGCGGTTTCGCGTTGATGGAACACGGCCAGGGCGCCGAGCACCTGCTCGCACTCTACGAGGGCATGCGGCCCGCCGACCTCGCCAACGTTCTGCACGACCTGTCCGAGAAGCGTCGCAACGAGGTGGCCGCCGCCCTCGACGACGAGCGCCTCGCCGACGTACTCGAGGAAATGGAAGAGGACGAGCAGGTCGAGATCCTCGAGACGCTCGCGGATCAGCGTGCTGCAGACGTGCTCGAGGCCATGTCCCCGGACGACGCAGCCGACCTGCTGTCCGAGATGGGCGGCGCCGGCGCGGCGCGGCTGCTCGAGCTGATGGAACCGGACGAAGCGGAGCCGGTACGCCGCCTGCTGCTGTACGCCGAGAACACGGCGGGTGGTCTGATGACGACCGAGCCCATCGTGCTGCCGCCCAACGCGACGGTCGCAGAGGCTCTCGCCCGCGTTCGCGTTCCCGAACTCTCCCCTGCCGTCGCCAGCCAGGTCTACGTGTGCCGGCCGCCGGCCGAGACGCCGACCGGCCGCTACCTCGGGGTCTGCCACATCCAGCGGCTGCTGCGCGAGCCGCCGAGCGCCATAGTCGGCGGTGTCATCGATTCCGACCTCGACCCGATAAAGCCGACTGCGACGCTGCGCCAGGTCACTCAGCACCTGGCGACGTACAACCTGGTCGCTGCCCCGGTGGTCGACGAGGCCGGCCGGCTCATCGGCGCGGTCACCGTCGACGACGTTCTGGACCATCTGCTCCCGGAAAACTGGCGCGAGGACGAGGTGCACCATGGCACGGGGTGACGCGCGGCTCGACCAGCCGAAGGCGGACCGCACCCTGGTGCCCAGGCCGCATTACGACCCGGAAGCTTTCGGACGGTTCTCGGAAGGGATAGCGCGGTTCATCGGGACCGCGCGGTTCCTCGTCATCCAGACCGGCGTGATCATCGTCTGGGTGCTGATAAACCGGCTGCCCTTTGAAGTGCTCCGGTTCGACGACTACCCGTTCCTGTTCCTGACGCTGGCGCTGTCGCTGCAGGCCGCGTACGCCGCGCCGCTGATCCTGCTCGCACAGAACCGCCAGGCCGACCGCGACCGCATCTCGCTCGAGGAGGACCGCGGTCAGTATTCGCGGGCGCTGGCCGAGGCCGAGTTCCTCGCCCGCGAACTCGCCTCCGTCCGCATAGCTCTCGGAGACGTCGCCACCCGCGACTTCATCCGCTCCGAACTGCGCGATCTGCTCGAGGAGATCGGCCCGACCGCGGCCGGGCCCACCGAACCAGGCGCCGCCAAGACCTGACCGGACTCGCGGACCCACGGACCCGCGGCACCACCGCGCGGCGCAGGTGAGTGACATACGTCCACCCAGGGACCGACGGTCGTCACAGACCTCCCGCGCCAGCCCCTACAGGGCGGCCAGTTCTGGGATGAGAAGGGAGCCGATCGACTCCGCCCACGAGTCGGACCAGCGGAACGGCATCGGACCAGGCGTGACGATCACGTGCTCGATGCCCATCGCAACCAGCTCGCCGAGGCGGTCGAGCACCTTTTCGGTCGTCCCCACGAGCCCGCTCGCGGCGTAGGTCGCGAAGTCGGGGAAGCTGCCGGGCGGCAGCGATGCCTCCAGGAACGCGAACTGCCTGCGGACGTCGGCGTCGTCAGTGCCGACAATCGCGACCAGGCCGAGCGAGCGGCGTACGGAGTCCGGGTCCCGGCCGATTGCTTCACAGGCGCGCGCGAGGACATCGCAACGCTCGCGGTATTCGGCGTCCGTCGTGCGCACCGCAGGGTTCCACCACACCGTGTTCCAGCCGTCGGCGACCCTGGAGACGACGCCGAGCATCCGGTTCTGTTTCCCGCCGAGCCAGATCGGCGGCCGCGGCAGCTGTGCCGGCGAGGGGACGCAATACGCCTCGCGGCACGAATAGTGCGTGCCCTGATGGCTGAAAGGGGAAGCGCTGAGCATCCCCGCGACGATCCT
This sequence comes from Actinomycetota bacterium, assembly GCA_040005895.1. Lineage (GTDB taxonomy): Bacteria > Actinomycetota > Actinomycetes > BP-191 > BP-191 > JBDTYE01. Next base: position 15,544 of record JBDTYE010000030.1, read on the forward strand.
GGTGTAGTCCTCCAGTCGCCCCACGCGCTCGCCCGGAGTGGGGAAGTAGAGCCCGTTCTCGGCGTATTCGGGTTCGAACCAGCCCGCTCCTAGGCCGAGCTCGAGCCGCCCGCCGGAGATGACGTCGAGCGTCGCTGCCATCTTGGCCACCAGCCCCGGCGGCCGGAAAGCCTCGCAGAGGACGAGTGAGCCGATCCGCAGTCGGGAGGTGGCGGTAGCCGCGACGGTCAGCGACGTCCATGCCTCCAGTGCCTGCGATCGTGCAGTGGACATCCCGTAGCGGGATGTGTCGAGGAAGAAGTGGTCACTGACCCAGCCAGTGGCAAAGCCGAGGCGTTCTGCCGCGGCGGCGGCGGCCGCCACATCGGCGGGCGTGGCCGGCAACCCGCCGTCGAGCGAGATGTCGTAGTGAGGCAGTGTCACTCCCAGCGTGACCGGCACCGAAAGACCTCCATGGATTGCTCAATCATTAGGCCGTTCGGCCGACATCTATAGCGTGACTAACACATTAGGGGCCCAGGCAGCGAGCGAGGCACCCGTCTTCAACCGGGCCGCCGCCCGGCGCCGCCGCATCGGTGAAGTGCTCGTCAGCACCGGAACGATCACCGAGGATCAGCTGCACGAGGCTCTCGCCGCGCAGGCCGCACAGCCCGCGGACCAGCAACGCAAGAAGCTCGGCACCATGATCGTCGACCTCGGCCTTGCCTCCGAACTGCAAATCGCGCACGCCCTCGGCGAAGCGATCGGCGTCCAAGTTGTCGACCTCGCCCAAACTGCGATCTCTCCGGAAACCGCGCGGGTCATCCCGCGCAACGTGGCCGAGCGGTACGGGCTGCTGGCGTTGGAGTGGAACGGCCGCACGCTCAAAGTCGCCATTGCGGATCCGACGAACGTGGTCGCACTCGACGACGCGCGCCTGTACACGAAGGCGCACGACCTGCACGTCGTCGTCGCGACCGAGAGCGGCATTCGCGAGCACCTGACCCGCATCTGGAGCCTCGCCGAGGACTCCAGCGACATGGTCACGATGCTGGAGGACGTCGATGCGGAGAGCGACGCCGACTTCATCACCTCGTCGAAGGACGCCGACTCCACTCCGGTAGTGCGCCTGGTCAACGTGATCCTGGCCGACGCCGTGCGGGCCCGCGCCTCGGACATCCACGTCGAGCCACAGCTCAAGGACGTCCGCATCCGGTACCGCATCGACGGCCTCCTGCGCGACGTGATGACCGTGCCGAAGAACGCGGCCGCACCCCTGACCAGCCGCATCAAGATCATTTCCGGGCTCGACATCGCCGAACGCCGTCGGCCCCAGGACGGCCGCGCCCGACTCGCCGTCGACGGCGTACACCTCGACGCCCGCATCTCCTCGCTGCCGACCATGCACGGAGAGAAGATCGTGATCCGGCTGCTCGCCCGCGCCGACAACGTGCCGCCGTTGATCAAGAGCGGCATGGAGGAGAAGCAACTGGAGGACGTTCTCACGGCAATGCTCGTGCCGCAGGGACTGATCCTGATCACCGGCCCGACCGGGTCTGGCAAGACCAGCACCCTTTACAGCGCGATCAACCAGATCCGTACGCCGGACCGCAACATCGTCACGCTGGAGGATCCGGTCGAGATCCAGCTTCCCGGCGTCAACCAGGTGCAGGTGCACGAGAAGTCCGGCCTGACCTTCGCCCGCGGGCTGCGCTCGATCCTGCGGCAGGACCCCGACATCGTGCTCGTCGGCGAGGTGCGTGACCTGGAGACCGCGGAACTCGCGCTGCAGGCCTCCCTCACCGGTCACATGGTGCTGACGACGCTGCACACCAACGGCGCGATCGCCGCCATCGCACGGTTCATCGACATGGGCGTCGAACCGTTTCTCGTCGCATCCTCGCTCTCACTGGTGGTCGCACAGCGGCTCGTGCGCACCCCGTGTCTGACCTGCATCGGCCCGTACACACCCAGTCCGCGCACCATGAAGATGCTCGGCCTGGTCGAATCGGATCTCGAGGACGCCGTGCTGCGCCGCGGCCGCGGTTGCAACGACTGCGGCCAGACCGGTTACAAGGGCCGCGTCGGCATCTACGAGGTACTCCCTGTCACGGCAGGGGTGCGGGCAGCGCTGATCCAGAACCCCACCGAGGCGAACATCCTGGTCGCGGCTCAGGCGGCCGGCATGATCTCGCTGCGTGCCGCGGGACTTCTCAAGGCGCTGCGCGGCGAGACGACGCTCGAGGAGATCCTCCGCGTCACGCACGTCGACATCGTCGACGGCACCCGGTGCCCGGCCTGCGACCGCGGCGTCGAGGAGGACATGCTCTGCTGCCCCTGGTGCGGCACCGACGTCGACCGGGGCAACTGCGGCTCGTGCGCGAAGCCGCTCGACGCGGACTGGCGGATCTGCCCGTACTGCCGCACCGAGACGTCGAAGAAGCCTGATGGTCTGCGGCCGTCGACCCCGCACGGCGCCGGCCGGGAATCCCGCCGAATCCTCGTTGTCGACGACGACCCGACGGTCTGCGGCTTTGTCGAGGCGGCCCTCGACGGTCAGTGCGAAGTGCTGTCGGCCGGCACCGCCGAGGTCGCATTGCGAATAGCGGGGACCGAGGACCTCGGCGCGATCATCTTGGACCTGGTGCTCCCCGACCTGTCAGGCATCGAGCTCGCTCGGCTGCTACGAGCCGACAACCGCACTGCGCTCGTGCCGCTGATCATGCTGACCGGCACGGACGACCGGCGGACCGAGACGGAAGCCCTGCTCGCGGGAGCCGACGACTACCTGACAAAGCCGATAGATCCGACCAACCTGTCAGAGCGCGTCCTGGCCATTCTCGATCTGCACTCGCGCACCGGCGCCCACGGCTAGCCGTTCGCAACACGACAGCTTCGACATCAGCGCGTGGAGCTGGTCCAGCTCCTCATCGGTGAGCTTCACCGTGACGTGCTCGCGTACGCCGCGAAGATGCGTTCCGGTCGATTCCTTCAGCCGCTGCAGGCCGAGGTCCGTCAGGACGGCATGCATGCCGCGCGCGTCCCCCGGGCACCTGAACCGGTCCACCATGCCATCGCTCTGCATCCGGTCGACCAGCCGCGTCAGCCCGCTGCGCGACATCAGCACCCGGTCGGCGAGCTCAGTCATCCGCAGCCGGTGCTCGGGCGCCTCAACCAGCGTCACGAGGACCGAATACTCGGGCAGCGACAGGTCGTGCGCGGTGACGAGCTCGTTCTCCAGCGCGCGTGTGACGCTGGAATGCGCGCGCAGAAACGCGCGCCAAGCCTTCAGCTCGCGCTCTGTCAGTCGACGGCCGACTGCGGTCTTCGTCACGGGACGAAATGATAGCTCAACCGATACTTGCATGTGCAACAAATCTGTGATGTAGTGCTCCTGGCAATCATTGCATCTACAACTTTTGCAGGAGGAACAAAATGACAGTTACCACCGATCGTTCGCCATTGACCGGCACCTGGAACCTTGACCCGGCCCACACGAGGATCGGCTTCTCGGCCCGGCATGCGATGGTCACCACGGTTCGGGGCAGCTTCACGGACGTGAGCGGCGTACTCAACCTCGATGGCGAGGACCCGAGCACCTCCACCGCCAACGTCGTCGTGCAGACCGCGAGCATCGAAACCGGCCAGCCGGATCGCGATGCGCACCTGCGCAGCGCCGACTTCCTCGACGCCGAGAAGTGGCCGACCATCACCTTCGCCTCGACCGGTGCCCGCAGCAAGGGCGAGGACGGTTTCGTACTCACCGGCGATCTGACGGTCCGCGAAGTGACCCGGCCCGTCGAGTTCGCGATCACATTCCTGGGCAGCTCCGCAGACCCGTTCGGCAACTCCCGCACTGGCTTCGAGGGAACGGCCGAGATCAGCCGCAAGGACTTCGGCCTCACCTGGAACGTCGCCCTGGAGACCGGCGGATTCCTCGTCAGCGACAAGGTCAAGATCACGCTCGACGTCTCCGCCATCAAGCAGGTGGCCGCAGCCGTCTCGTAAGCACTATTGCCTTATCCCTCATCGCGCGCCCTTGGTCCAGGCGGCGTCAGCCTTCCTCCTTCGGGCTGACGCCGCCTGGATCACCTCGTTGTACGGGGCACGTACACTTCAAGGAGCGCGGCAGGAAGTCCGCCGCAGCCGCCGACGTCGAGGATCTCGTCACATGCTCACCCAGGAACTCGTCACAGCAGCGCTCGCCACCGTGCAAGACCCGGAGATCCACAAGCCGATCACCGAGCTCGGCATGGTCAAGAGCATCGAGATCGCTGACGACGGCGCCGTCGCCGTCGGCATCTACCTGACCGTGTCCGGCTGCCCGCTGCGCGACAAGATCACGCGCGACGTGACCGAGGCGGTCAGCGCCCTCGAAGGCGTCACCAGCGTCGCCGTCGACCTCGACGTGATGAGCGACGAGCAGCGCGCAAACCTGCAGACTGCGCTGCGCGGCGGTCAACCCAACCGCGAGATCCCCTTCGCCCAGCCCGGTTCACTGACCAGGGTGTACGCCGTCGCCTCCGGCAAGGGCGGGGTCGGCAAATCCAGCATCACCGTCAACTTGGCAGCGTCAATGGCGGCCAGCGGCCTGAAGGTCGGCGTCGTCGACGCCGACATATACGGCTTCTCGATCCCGCGGATGCTGGGTGTGAAGGGCAAGCCGACGCAGGTCGAAGAGATGATCATGCCGCCCTCGTCGCACGGCGTGAAGGTCATCTCGATCGGCATGTTCGTCGGCGAAGGGCAGCCCGTCGTCTGGCGCGGCCCGATGCTGCACCGTGCCTTGCAGCAGTTCCTCGCCGACGTCTACTGGGGCGACCTCGACGTACTCCTGCTCGACCTGCCGCCGGGCACCGGCGACATCGCGATCTCCGTCGCTCAGCTCATCCCGACGGCCGAGATCCTGGTCGTCACGACGCCGCAGCTGGCCGCCAGCGAGGTAGCGGAGCGAGCCGGCTCCATCGCCCTGCAGACCCACCAGCAGGTCGTCGGCGTGGTCGAGAACATGTCCGGGCTCGCGTGCGCGCACTGCGGTGAGCACATGGAGGTCTTCGGATCCGGGGGCGGCGCGGCCGTTGCCGAGGGCCTGACACGTTCCATCGGCGCGACCGTGCCGTTGCTGGGACAGGTGCCGATCGACGTACGGCTGCGCGAAGGCGGCGACGCGGGTGTGCCGCTCGTCCTCAGTGACCCGGATTCACCTGCGGCGAAGGAACTCCGCGCGATCGCCGAGCGACTATCTTCGCGAGCGCGCGGTCTCGCTGGCCGCTCGCTCGGCCTGTCGCCCGCAGGCCGCTAGCCGCTCAGGTTGCGTCGGCGTCGTACGGCGCCGGGGCGGCCTTGATCGCGGCGGCGGCGTCCGCCTGATCCGAGGTGCGCGGGCGCGCGCCCGGGGAATCGTCGTCGTCGTCTGCCAGCAGATGCTTCTCGATGAAGCTGCGGGGGTTGAGCGATGCGAGGTCCATGTGCTCGAACTCAGGTCCCAGCTCATTGCGGATGTCCGTGGTTGCTTCGGTGGCCATCCGGCGAAGCTGTCTGATCATGCGGCCGAGATCGGCGGCGATCTTCGGCAGCTGGTCCGGCCCGAAGATGATCAGACCGAACAGAAGCAACATGAGCACCTCGGGCAAACCGAGATTGTTGAACACCGCTGCCGTCCCCTGCCTGCCGCCACCACATTCGACCCGGACCACACGAACCGGGCCGGCGCAAGGCTACCCGGGACTTACTTCTTCGGCGCCGCGACCAGGACCAGCGGGACCGTAGTGGCCACCCCGCCACGGCTGTAGGTCACCATCACAGTGTCGCCGACTTTGTGCTGCCGGATGTCCGCCTTGAGCTCATCGGGGGACTCCAACGGCTTGCCGTCCAGCGCAGTGATGACATCGTCCTTACGCAGGCCAGCCGTTTGCGCGGGGCTGCCAGGCGTCACGGACTTCACGACCGCACCGGCGGTTTCCTTCAGCGTCGCGATCGTGTCCTCGGCGAGGGTGTCGACGTTGACGCCGATGGCGGGATGTACGGCTTTGCCGGTGGCAATCAGCTGGTTGGCCGTGTCGCTCGCCAGATTGATCGGAATGGCGAACCCGAGTCCGATCGATCCGGACTGGGTTCCCGCTGACCGGCCGAGAGAGGCGATCGCGGAGTTGATGCCGATGACGTTGCCGCTGCCGTCGACCAGTGCGCCTCCGGAGTTTCCCGGATTGATGGCGGCGTCGGTCTGGATCGCGCCGTAGATGACCTCTGGCGGACCCCCAGCCTCGCCGGGTACCTCGACCCGTCGGTTGAGCGCGCTGATGATGCCGGCGGTGACAGTGCCGGCAAGTCCGAGCGGCGACCCGATCGCGATCACCGGGTCACCCACCTTGAGATCGCCGACGGTGCCGACTGCGGCCGGGACAAGAGTGCCTGCATTGACCGCCTGGATGACCGCGAGATCGTTCTCCGGATCGGTCCCGATCAGC
>JBDTYE010000031.1:0-21720 GCA_040005895.1 Actinomycetota bacterium
CCACCTGCGCTCCGAGGACCGCTTCCGGATAGCTGATCGGCACCGTCACTGCGAGGTCGTTGCCCTTGCGGGTCAGGACCGGATGCGGTGTGACGTGTACGACCACGAACAGGTCGCCCGGCGGCGCACCGCGTTCACCCGGCGCACCCTTGCCCTTGAGCCGGATCCGCTGGCTGTCGCTGACGCCGGCGGGGATGCGCACGGTGAGGGTGCGCTCCTGCGTGGTCTGGCCGAGCCCTTGGCATTCGTGGCAGGGCGTGTCGATGATCCGGCCGGTGCTGCGGCAGGTGCGGCACGGTTCGGAGAAGCCGAAACCGCCCTGGTTGCGGGTCGTGTAGCCGGATCCGTCACAGGTCGGGCAGTCGCGCGGGGTGGTGCCGGGCTCCGCACCGCTGCCGTGGCAGACGGGACAGGTCCCTGGCGTCGCGAGACGCAACGGGATGGTGACGCCTTGCACCGCTTCGACGAAACCGAGGGTCACCTCTGTCTCGACGTCGGCGCCGCGCCGGGCCTGCCGCTGCCGACTGGCGCCCCGGCCGCCCCCGAACAGGCCACCGAGAACGTCGCCGAAACCGCCGCCCGCGCCGCCGCCTCCGCCGAACAGGTCCTCGATGTTGACCGAGAACCCTCCGGGCGCCGTCGCGTAGCCGTTGCCGCCCCGCCCACCGAAGCCGCCGCTGCCCGGCCGGAAAGCACCCCTCGCGAAGAGCGAGCGCATCTCGTCGTACTCCTTGCGACGCGCGTCGTCGGACAACACGTCGTACGCCTCGGAGATCTCCTTGAAGCGCTCCTCGGCTCCGGGGTCACCCTTGTTGGCGTCCGGGTGGAACGTGCGCGCCAGCTTGCGGTAGGCCTTCTTGATGTCCGCGGTCGGCGTCTCCTTGGAGACGCCGAGAGCGGCGTAGTAGTCCTTCTCGATGAAGTCCTTACTGCTCATCCGGCGCCTCCCTTCGTCCCGTCCTGTGTCGGATCGTGGATGTCTAACGATCCGTTTTCAGCGGATCGTTAGACGTCCATGTTCGGAATTTCGGGAGTGGCGTCGTCGGGAGTGGCGTCGTCGGGCGCCCACGACAGGGCGTCCATGATCTCGCTCCCCTTTTCCCCGACTGCCGCTGCCGAAGGCGGCTCGGCGACGGCCACCATGGCCGGCCGGAGCAGCCGGTCGCGGAAGCGGTAGCCGGACCGCATCAGCGACACGCACGTCGGCCCGTCGACGTCGGGGGACTCGGAGTGCATTACCGCTTCGTGCATGGACGGGTCGAACGGGTCGCCCTCCTCGCCGAAGCGCAGCAGCCCGACCTTCTCGACGGCCGACTCGAGCGCGTCCGCGACGACCTTGAAGCCTCCGGTCATCTCGCCGTGCGACCTGGCCCGGTCGATGTCGTCGAGCACCGGGATCAGCTTCGCGAGCACCGAGCCCTGGGCCTGTTCGGCGACGGTCACCCGGTCGCGCTCGACCCGCTTGCGGTAGTTGTCGAACTCAGCCTTCAACCGCTGCAAGTCGGACGTGCGCTCGTCGAGCGCCGCGCGCAACGCGAGTGCGTCGGCGGGATCGGCCGGTGGGCCGGTAGGGCCGTCCGTCGGGGCTGCCGTGGCAGCCTCCGGACGGACAGCACCTGACACCGGATCGATCCGCCGCTTGTCACGGATCACGACGCGCGGCTCCTCCTGCTCGTTGCGATCGCCGGACTCATTCATCCTGCGGTTCCCGTCGGCGGATCGTCGACGATCTCAGCGTCGACGACGTCGTCATCGCTACCGGCCGAACCACTCGGCGTACCCGAATCAGCAGCCGCTCCGGCGGCAGCGTCGGCCTCACTCTGCGCGTAGACCGCCTGGCCGAGGGTCTGGCTGATCTTCGCCAGCTCCTCGCTGGCGGTGGTGATCGCGGCGATGTCGCTGCCCTTGAGAGCCTCGCGCAGCTTGCCGATTGCCTCGTCGACCGGGCCTCGTACATCGGCGGGCACCTTGTCGCCGTTGTCCTCGAGGAACTTCTCGGTCTGGTACTGCAGCTGCTCGCCGGTGTTGCGGATCTCCGCTTCCTCGCGCCGCTTGCGGTCCTCCTCGGCGTACTGCTCGGCGTCCCGGACCATCTTGTCGATGTCCTCCTTCGGCAGGGCGGACCCGCCGGTGATGGTCATCGACTGCTCCTTGCCGGTGCCCAGATCCTTGGCCGAGACGTGCACGATGCCGTTGGCGTCGATGTCGAAGGTGACCTCGATCTGCGGCAGTCCGCGCGGTGCCGGCGGCAGCCCGGTCAGCTCGAACATGCCGAGCCGCTTGTTGTACGCCGCCATCTCACGCTCGCCCTGGTAGACCTGGATCTGCACGGACGGCTGGTTGTCGTCGGCGGTCGTGAAGATCTCGGAACGCTTGGTCGGGATCGTGGTGTTGCGCTCGATCAGCTTGGTCATGATGCCGCCCTTGGTCTCGATGCCCAGGGACAGCGGGGTGACGTCGAGCAGCAGGACGTCCTTGACTTCACCCTTGAGTACTCCGGCCTGCAGGCTCGCGCCGACGGCGACAACCTCGTCCGGATTGACGCCTTTGTTGGGCTCCTTGCCGCCGGTGAGCTCGCGAACCAGGTCGACGACTGCCGGCATCCGGGTGGATCCACCGACAAGTACGACGTGCTTGATGTCGTCGAGCGCGATGCCCGCGTCCTTGATCACCTGGTGGAACGGGCCCTTGGTCCGCTCGAGCAGGTCAGCCGTCATCCGCTGGAACTCGGCCCGCGTCAGCTTGACCTCGAGGTGCAGAGGACCCTCGGAGGAAGCAGTGATGTAGGGCAGGTTGATGTGTGTCTCGGCCTGCTGCGACAGCTCGATCTTGGCCTTCTCGGCCGCCTCGCGGAGCCGCTGCGCGGCCATCTTGTCCTTGCTGAGGTCGATGCCGTGGCCATTCTGGAATTCCTTGACCAGATGGTCGACGACCTTCTGGTCCCAGTCGTCTCCGCCGAGGTGCGTGTCGCCGCTGGTCGACTTGACCTCGACGACCCCTTCACCGATCTCCAGCAGGGACACGTCGAAGGTGCCGCCACCGAGGTCGAAGACGAGGATGGTCTGCTCGTCGCCCTTGTCGAGGCCGTACGCGAGCGCCGCCGCGGTCGGCTCGTTGACGACGCGAAGGACGTTGAGTCCGGCGATCTTGCCGGCCTCCGTCGTCGCCTGGCGTTCGGCGTCACCGAAGTAGGCCGGCACCGTGATGACGGCGTCGGTGATCGTCTCGCCGAGGTAGGCCTCGGCGTCCCGCTTCAGCTTCTGCAGGATGAACGCGCTGATCTGCTGCGGGGTGAAGTCCTTGCCGTCGATCTCCACTTTCCAGTCCGTGCCCATGTGGCGTTTGACCGACCGGATCGTGCGCTCGATGTTGGTCACGGCCTGCCGCTTGGCGACTTCACCGACCAGCACCTCGCCGTTCTTGGCGAAAGCCACGACGGACGGTGTGGTCCGCGAGCCTTCCGCGTTGGCTATGACGGTCGGGTCGCCGCCTTCGAGGACGGCGACGACTGAGTTGGTCGTACCGAGGTCGATGCCCACCGCTCGTGCCATGTGTGATCACCTGTTGTCATGTCGTGGGCGCAGTGCCCGAATCGGATCTTGAGTCAGCGCCGCTCATAGTTGACCGGCACCTGTGGCAACGTCAAATCACATTGAGTCATTCCGGCTCAACTTTATTGCGTTGTCCGGTTGAGTCTAGTTGGGCGGCGGCTTGCGCACGGCCACCCGCGTGACCGGCGATAGGGACCCGAGGACTCCCGGGCCTCCCCGGAAACGCACTTGAAGGTCACCGCCGGCCGGCAACTGGGTCGGGAACGCGTACAGCCCACCGCGCCCGGTCATCCGGGCGTCGTACAGCTGCCATGCGGTGGCCCCGGCCGGCCGGTAGAACAAGACGACGTAGCGGGCCCCGACGCCGACGCCGCGGGTGTCGCGCAGGGCTCCGGCGAGCACGACCTGCTTGCCGCGGACGATCGACGCTTTGTCGGCGGTGAGCGTCAGCGTGCTGCCTTCGATACGGACCGTGCGGGCCGGCAGACCGAGCTGCCCGAACCGGTCGCGGGCGAAAACCGCAATCGTGTACGCCGTGCCTGAGGCCAGCCCGCCGATGCGGGTGCCGGCGCCCTTGGCGACGTCGATCGCGCGGCCGTCGGTGCCCGAAATCGGTGCCGCGCTGCCGGCTTTCAGCACGACTCTGGCGCCGTAGTAAAAGCTGCGCGGATCCGGCGTCCAGGACAGGACAGCTGCGCCGGTACCAGGGGAAACCACCACCGACCGCGGCGGCGCCGGCGGCTGGGTGTCGGCGGGGATGATCGGTCCGGTCGGAGCAGAGAGCGAGTCGCCGAAGGCGCTGTAGGCCCGCACGGTAACGGTGTACGGCGATGCGGCGGACAGGCCGCGGACCGTGTAGCCGGAGGTGCCTGCGGCGACCGGCACGGCAACCGTGTGGCTGGCGGAGCGTGCGGTCACCAGGTAGCCGGAGATGCCGGTCGGGGCAGCCGCCGACGACCAGACGACCCCGATGCCGTCCTCGGCCGACCGCGCCGAGGTGATGACCGGCGCCGGCGGCGGCCCGGCCGGCGCGGTTACGCCCGCGGCGCAGTCGTAGACCCGCACGTCGTCGACGAACCAGCCGAAGTCGCCGAATCGCGAGTCGGTGGCGATCCGGAACCTGATCTTGACCGACCGCCCGGCGAGGTCCCCGAGGAAGAACCGCGTCGAGACGTAGCCGTGGCTGTCACCCACGAACGCAGCGCCGTGGATCGTGCTGTTGTTGCCGGTGCTGGCGGCGGCGACCGGACCGTAGAGCTCGCCCGATTCGGGCTGGAGCCGCACAAACGTCGTGCCGCCGTCGATGCTGTATTCGACGACCCCGCTGTCGACGCCGAGGTTTGTGTCGTAGTTGAAGTCGAAGACGTGCGAGTGGTCGAAGCGCAGGTAGCTGGTGGCCGTCGGCACGAATGCCCGGGCGGAGGTGATCGCGAAGTCGGTCTTGACCTCCGGGTCGTCGCCGAACATGTGCAGCTTGCCGCTCTTTGCATATTCGAGGTCGAGGTCGAACGGGTTGGGGTTGGGTGGGTACAGCCAGTCGCTTGTGCCGACCCGCTTCGACGTCACCCAGTTGCCCACCTTCGGGTGCTCGAGGTTGTCGTAGAAGGTGTAGGACGGCGCCAGGCCGGCATCGCAGACCGCGGCCTCCGGGTTGGTGGCGCCGGTCGGCACCGCGGTGCCCTTGCGCAGCCGGACGAGCGGCTGCAGGCGCAGCTCCGTGGCGTCGACCGCGGTAGCCACCGTGGCGCAGTCCGAGACAGTGAAGGTCAGCGTCGTACCGGCCGCAGCGATCGCGCCACCCGCTACGAGTTCGGCGCACGACTGCTGCAGCGCGTCGGCAAGATCCGCGTAGTCGCTGCCGCTGGTGAGGTGCTGGGTGAGGGTGCGGTAGTAGAGCTGCGCGAGTTTCTCGTTCCCGAGTGCATTCGCCGGATCGATGGTGCGCATGTTGAATGTGCCGCCGACGGCCATGAGGTACGCCGCCTTGTTGCCGACGCCGGCGTTGGCGTGTACGCCGCCGTTGTCCCACTTGGGCGACCACTCGTTCTCAGCCGCGTAGTAGCCGCTGCGGATCCGGTCCGGATCCTTGCGCGCAGTGGGGTCGCGCATGTTGCGCCCGACGCCGCCGGGGCCGTCCTCGAAGAGCAACCAGCGATAGTCGACGGTGCCGTTGCTGCCGTCGCTGTCACGGCCCCGGGTGCGCACCGACGCGTTGTACTGGTCGATGAGCTCGCCGAAGATGTCGGAGATCGATTCGTTGATGGCGCCGGACTGGTAGAGCGAGAAGAGGTTGGCCTCGTTCTGCGTCACGCCGTGGGTTAGCTCGTGCCCGACGACGTCATCGGCGCTCGCGAAGCCGGCGCCGTAGACCATCTGATCGCCGTTCCAGTACGCATTGGGGAACGGGCAGGGCGCCAGCGAAGGAGCGCCGGCGTCGCTGTCGTCGGGGCAGTAGCGCACCGTCGACTTGAGGACCAGGCCCTTGCCGTCGAGGCTGTCGCGGCCGAAGCGGGTCTTGTAGAAGTCGTACGTGTCACCCGAGTAGAGGTAGGCGTTGACGGCATCCGCCGACGCGCGGGCGGTCGAGCCGCCTTCGATCAGGTCGTACGGCGGCGTGCACTCATCAGTGGCCGTACGTTGCCCGGCGCGGTCACAGACGACGCGCACCTTGGCATGCGGGTCCGGGTCGAAGTTGAGCCGGACGAATCCGCGCGCCGCGTCGACGTAGACCTGCCGATGCGCCAGCCCCTGGGTGACGGTGACCGCCCAGACCAGTGCGGCCGGCGAGCTGCCCGGCACGCCCAGCAGGGCCGGATCGTAGATGCGCAGAGCCGGTGCCTGCGCGCTCAGCGCCTTCGGATCGGCACCTATGTCGCGAGCGACGATGCCGACGGCAATCTGCGCAGCTTTGCCGGCGCTGATGACCGGTGCCGTCGCGGGGAGTGCGCGCACGGGCGTCGTCTCGCCGCTCGCGCTGAGGACATTGTTGTGCCGGTCGAGGGCGACGACGAGTTCCCCGCCCAGGACCGGTACGCCGCCCGCCTCCTGCTGGAAGCGGACCGACTTCGCGCCGCTCGCATCCTTGCTCGTCTTGAGGACCCGCAGGTCGGCCACGACCGCGGACGCGCCGAAAAGGTCGGAGTACCGCGCCAGGAACGTCCTTGCCACGGCGGGTGCGGACAGCGAAGCGGCGCCGCGGCGCGACTCGATCGGCCGGCCGGTTGCCGAGCCGAGGAATCGCACGCGGCCGTTCGCGGCCTGACGGCCGATGCGCAGCGAGCTGCCGGCGGTGGTGCGCAGGTGCCGAATCAGTGCGCCTTCGCCGCCACCGGGAGGTGCCGCCGCGGCGGGCAGGGCGGGCGCGGACAGGAGCGCGGCGGAAACCGTCGCGGTGAGCAGCAGCCGGGTTCGGCCGGACAATTCGCTAACGCTCAACTCTCTCCAGTCACAGGCGTGAAATCGAGCGTCTCGACGGCGGACTCACTGGCCCCCACAGCTCGCGTCCCGCAGCCTAATCCCAGGCGCGCTATCGCGGCGTGGGCTGGACGCCGGCCACCCGCATCCGGCTCCCAGGAACGACGCCATGCGCCGCGAAGAAGCCTGAGGCGGTCTCGACCGCCGCGGTGTAGGAGCCCGCGGCTTCGTATGTCGGGCACTCGGTCTGCGCCGGCGGGCACGGCAGCATCTCCGCGGTCGAGACCACGCGATCGCCGTTCACGTAGGCGATCGACAGCGGTACGAGCGTGTTCTTCATCCAGAAGCCACCGGTCGACTCCGCCGGGAAGAGGAAGAGCATTCCCGTCCCCGCGGGTACCTCGATGCGGTCCATCAGCCCGCGCTGCCGCTGCGCCGCGGTGCCGGCCACTTCGACCCGCAGCGCCGGCGCGCCCTCGAAGGTGACCGTGGTCCCTGTTTCGGCGCGGGCGGCGGCGCTGGTGGCTGGGTTAGCGCTGGCGGCAGGGGCCGGAGCACGCGACGTGCAGCCGGCCATGAGCAGGAGCAGCGGGTACGCCGCCGCGGTGCGTCTGCTCACCCGCCACCTTCGCCTCCTGGCCGACTGCGGGCCCGTTTTCGCCCCGCGCACTCCGGGCTCGGTAGTCTTGCGCGAACCGCCTGCGCCCCGGGCCGCCGCGCGCCCGCATCTTCGACGAAGGACCTGCTCGATGCAGACCGCTGCGATCATCGTGTCGCTCGTACTGACGATTGTCGCGCTCGCCTTGCTGGCGCGCGCGGTCGCCCGCCTGGTCGACGTACTGCGGCTGGGGCGCCCGGTGCGCGGTCGCGATTCCGACGGCGGCGCCCGCACCTCCGCGGTCGTGAGGGAGACCATCGGCCACACGCGGATGCTGAAATGGTCGATCCCGGGCGCGGCGCACTGGTTCGTCTTCGTCGGTTTCTTCCTGCTCTTCGCGACCCTCGTCGAGGCCTACGGCGAGATCTTCAGCGAGGGATTCCGGCTGCCGCTGCTCAGCCGGTACGCGGCCTACGGCTGGCTCGTCGAGGGCGTCACCGCGCTGACCCTGGCCGGCATCCTGGTGCTGGTTGCGATCCGGCTGAGCGCTCGGCCGGCGCGGGTCGGGTTGCGCAGCCGCTTCACCGGCTCCAACGCCGGCCACGCCTACTTCGTCGAAACCGTCATCGTGCTGATCACGGTCTCGGTGCTCACCCTGCGGGGGCTGCGGGTCGCCTCGGGTGCGCTGCCGGAGAGCCACGCGCCGATCGGCAAGGCCATTAGTGACGCGTTCTTCGCCGGCTCGACCGATTCGGCTCTGCGCAACGCAATCTTCGCGGTCGCCACATTCAAGATCGCCGTGTCGATGCTCTGGTTCGCGGTCATCGCCCTCACCCCCAACATGACGATCGCGTGGCACCGTTTCACGGCGTTTCCCAACATCTACTTCAAGCGCAACCCGCACGGCGTCGCGCTCGGCGCGCTGGCACCGATGGACGTCGACTTCGAGAACCCGGCTGACGACGACCTCTTCGGCGTCGGCAAGCTGGAGGACTTCACCTGGAAGGGCCTGCTCGACTTCGCGACCTGCACCGAGTGCGGCCGCTGCCAGTCGCAGTGCCCGGCCTGGAACACCGGCAAGCCACTGTCCCCGAAGCTGCTGATCATGGGTCTGCGCGACCACATGTTCGCGAAGGCGCCCTACCTGCTCTCCGGCGACACGAATGCCGCCGGTGAGGCTGCCCGGCCACTCGTGGGCGACGCGGCAGCCGGCGGGGTCATCGACCCGGATGTGCTCTGGTCCTGTACGACGTGTGGTGCGTGCGTCGAGCAGTGCCCGGTCGACATCGAGCACGTCGACCACATCATCGACATGCGCCGCTACCAGGTGCTGATCGAGTCGAGTTTCCCGAGCGAAGCCGGCGTCATGATGCGCAACCTCGAGAACGCCGGGAACCCGTGGGGCCTGCCGGCGGCCAAGCGCACCGACTGGATCGCCGACCTGCCGTTCGAGGTGCGCGTCATCACCGACGGGCGCATCCCGGACGAGGTCGAGTGGCTGTTCTGGGTCGGCTGCGCGGGCGCCCTCGAAGACCGCTCGATCAAGGTCACCAAAGCGGTGGCCGAGCTGCTCCACACCGCTGGCGTCAGCTTTGCCGTACTCGGATCGCTGGAAGGCTGCACCGGCGACCCGGCCCGCCGGATCGGCAACGAGTACCTCTACCAGGAGCTCGCCAAGGCCAACGTCGAACTGCTCAACACCAAGGCCGCAAAGAAGATCGTCGCGACCTGCCCGCATTGCTTCAACACGATCGCCAACGAGTACCCGCAACTCGGCGGCAACTACGAGACGGTGCACCACACGCAGCTGCTCGCCAAGCTCATCGACGAGGGCAAGTTGGTCCCGATCACGCCGGTCGATTCGAATGTGACCTACCACGACCCGTGTTACCTCGGCCGGCACAACAAGGTCTACACGCCGCCGCGCGAAGTGCTCAGTGCGATTCAGGGGCTGAAACAGACCGAGATGCACCGCTGCAAGGACCGCGGTTTCTGCTGTGGCGCCGGCGGCGCGCGGATGTGGATGGAAGAGAAGATCGGCAAGGCCGTCAACCTCGAGCGCATCGACGAAGCGCTGGCCACCAACCCGGACGTCGTCTCCACGGCCTGCCCGTACTGCATGGTGATGCTGTCCGACGCGATCGACGCGAAGAAGGCTTCCGGCGAAGCACCCGAGCACGTGCAGGTTCTCGACGTCGCGCAGATTCTGGCCAAGTCACTCGTCAAGCCCGAAATCATCAAGCCTGCGGCCATCGCCGCCGCGGTCGACGAATCCTTGACTGCGACTCCGGCGTCCTGATCACGCGTATCAGCGCCGGGTTGCGGCGCTCAGCATCCGGTACGCCGAGTTGTTCAGTTCTCCGTCGCCCGAGTGCGACGTACCTGGAGGTTCGCATGAGCGGCACCCGTTCGGTCCGGTTCGCTGCGGTCGCCCTCGCGGTGGCGCTCGCAACGACAGCATGCGGCAGCTCGAAGGACAAGGTGTCATCGGCCGCTGCTTCCGTGGCGTCGGCCGCGTCGCGACTCCAGTCGGCACAGTCGGCGGCTGCCTCGCAGCTCCAGTCGGCAGGGTCGCAGCTCCAGTCGGAACAGTCGCAGGCGGCATCAGAACTGTCGTCCATGGCAGCGGCAGCGCATTCCGAGGCCGCGTCGCGGGGCAGTGACTGCGACGCAGCGCAGATGGAGATCAAGGCGGGCTTGTCGGTGAGTGGCTTCGTCAAGGACGTGAAGATCCTGGGAGGCTGCACGACAGCAAGCGTGTCGACGTCGCTCACGAAGGATGCTGACGGCATTCAGTCCGCGATAGGCATCTGCGAGATCGCCGCGACGCAGGGCTACAGCCACGGCGTCGGCGCCATCAGCGTCGAATCGGCGGATGGCAAGGAACTCGCCACCGGCATCAAGGGCGCATCTTGCATCGGTGAGCCGTAAACCGGATCGTCAACTGATGGAGTTGCCCGGGGTCGAGCCTGTCGCGGACGTATCGGTCGGGGAGTGGATTGCGCCGCGGCTCGGGCCTTTCGGCGGTCATGTGTGCAGCGTCGTACCGGATGGGTTCCAGGCGTACGCGCGGGTTCTGCACCCGGCGGTGCCGCAGACCGGCGGACATCATGTGCGGTGGAGCGAGGTCTGCGGGATCACCGGTCGCACGCCGCACGCACTGATGCAGTGGGACGCGATCGCGGGGGTCGTGCAGACCACGGTCAGCCGGATGACGACGCGTACCTCGCTCTGGCCCGGTGAACCGCGGACGGGCGAACTCGAGCCCGCTTCCCTGGTTGCGCTGCTCGACGTACTCGCTGCCTTCACTACGGCGACGGACAACTGTTACCACGCGTTGTGGGACGGCTATGGCTTCCTGCCCGAGGCGCGGCCCGATGTGTGGGCGGGCCCACGGCTGCGGCACCCGCATCGCGACTATCTCGTCTTCCGCGGCCCTTTGATCGCCGCTTTGGGCGTCGGCTGGCGGCCGGCTCCCGACTGGTTCCTGCCGCAGGCGCCGAACATCATCTGGCCGGTTGATCAGGCGTGGTGCGTCGCGTCCGAGATCGACTTCGACTCGACGCTGGTCGGTGGATCGGGGGCGCTCATCGCGTCCGTGCTGGCCGAGCCCCGCCTCGAGGCATGGAGTGTCCGTCCCGAGGACGACCTTGGCCACCTGGGTGACGCGGTCAACGGCCCGGCGCGAGAAACCTGAGCGCAACTGCAACAGGACGGCGTACGCCGACGTCTTGTCCTGTGACAGGGAGGAGCAGGCGCTGAACGCTCGCGACGATCAATCGTTCACCGAGTACGTGACAGGGCACGGCGCTGGTCTGCTCCGCATCGCCTACCTGCTGACCGGCAATCGGGACACCGCACAGGAACTCGTGCAATCGGTGCTCGCTCGCGCGCTGCTGCGGTGGGGCCGGATCACCCAGTTCGAGAACATCGACGCCTACCTGCGGCGCGCGCTGATCAACGAGCGCACTTCGCAGTGGCGGAGGTTCGGTCGGCGGGAGGCGCCGGTCGCGACGCCTCCCCATGCTGGCATCCACGACGAGATCACCCAGTCAGATGAACGGCAAGCGCTGCTCGGAGTTCTCCGACAGCTTCCCCGCAAACAGCGCGCGGCCCTCGTCCTGCGCTTCTTCGAGGACCTTCCCGATGACGAGATCGCCGCGATTCTCGACTGCTCGACCAGCACGGTGCGCACCCATGTGGCACGAGGCTTGGCCACTCTGCGTACGACGCTCGACATCACGGCCGGCGACCCGGCACAGGATCACGCGCTCAACGGAGGACACCAGTGACGACAGATCTCAGGCAACTGATGCAGGACACGGCAACTGACGCTCCGGAGACTGGCCAGCTGATCTCGCGAGCCCGGCTGGCGGCACATCGCACTCGCCGGCGCCGGCGCGTCCTGGTGACAGCAACCGCAGGCACTGCGCTCGGAGCCGTAGGAGTATTCGCGCGGGCCGGGCTACCGGGCGCCATCGTGCGGCAATCTCCGGCTGGTGTGGCCACCCAGAACACTGCACTCGGCCATCAGGAAGCGCCGGCAGATGCCACGGCCGCGACGAGTCCGGCGGTGAATTCGAAACCCGATTGCGACGGCGCCTATGGCGTCACCCCCAAGGACGTGCCACCCGCGCAACTGCCGGCGCGCTACCTGAGCAGCAATTCGGCCTACCCACTCGATTGGGTGCAGTCGGCAGTCATGACCAGAGATTGCCTGCTGGCGCCGGCGGCACTCGTACTCACCGATTCCGACGCCACCGGGTTGATCAGCCGCGCCGTGACGGTGTGGGGGCCCCGCGCCCACCTGATGAGCTACGCCAATTTCACGGGCGGCGCGCAAGATCTCACAGTGCGCGGCGTCAAGGCGCAACTCGTTCAGATCGGTACGGCGTTTCGGCTCGGTTGGAGCGAGCCGGGCCACGCCAGCTGGGAGGTCACAGCCGCCGGATTGACGAGGAGCCGGTTGCTCTCGCTCGTCGAAGCATTGCGGATCACCGATAACACGGTCTCGCTGCCGACGACGACACTCGGCCTCTCGGTGCAGACCGTCGAACCGCCCTTGGCGGACGCCAGTGACACACCCGAGTGGTCGGCGTACTTCAGGACGAAAGCCGACAGCATCGGTCTCAGAGTGACGCCGGCAACCGGATCAATCGCGGAATCCGTTTCGTTCGGCGAGCCCAAGATGTGGCAATTCGTGACGGTCCGGGGTCATCGGGGCGTCGCGCTGACCAAGGATGCCCACCTCGTGAACCTCACGTGGGACGAGCGGCCGGGCGTCCGCGTCAGCGTCAACTCTGACTACGCCACGACAGCGCCCGCTGAACTCGCCGCCTTCGCCGAGAACGTTCAGGAAGTTCCGGCGACAGATCCGCGCATCGCGGCGAAACTCCGGAGCGCGCTGGGCGACGCGAGCCCGCCACCGACGCTGGCGTCGGTGCCACCCGCGACGATCAAGGACGAGTCGGCTTCTCCGAAGGGCTGAGTCACGCTCGGCCGCGGTCGCGACGCCAGATCGGAACAACGACCGCTGCGATAGCCAGCGCGAGGCCGCCGGTAGACACCGTCGCGACCGTCGCCCAGTCAGGACCGGAACCCGGCGAGGGTCCAGCCGCCACCGTCGGCACGGGCGTTGGTGTCGGTGTCGGCGTCGGTGTCGGCGTCGAATCCGCGGATGGCGCCGGCGATGGATCCTCCGACGGCGATGGCTTCGGTACATCGGCGGCGCGGGTTCCAGGCACCGGCGGCCGTGGCTTCCCCAACACCGCCGGAACCGGCGCATCCGAAATTTCCCGGGTGCCCTGGCACAAACCCGCGTAGAGCACCGGCCCCGGTGTGCGCACACCGCCGATGGAACGGGTCGAGGCATAGACAAGGAAGCGACCCACGTGTGCCAGCTCGAGGCCGCAGGAGGCGCCGGAGACAGGACTGACGACATCCTGCGTCGCGGCCACTTCGCCCTTGTAGACCGCTGTCGCGTTGAACGTCCAGATCGCCGGGTCGCCCGAGCTCATGGTGGCCCGCTGCGGCGGCGGCGTGTACGCAACCAGGTCTCCGACGAAGACTGCAGCCGCCCTCTTCATGTTGTCGCCCTCGGAGGACGACGACGCGCAGCTGCAGGCGCTGGCCGGGGCGGCGAGGACGAGGTGGATGCCGCCGAGCAGGAACAGAACCAAGAGCAGCCGCCGCAGTCTCATGCCGGTCGGACGATGCGGCAGCCATCGCGGTTCCGAGACGAATGATCACATTTTGATTGCGCTGTCCTGGGCCTTCCGCCGGGGATCAAAGGATCGTTCGCAACCAGCGTGCCTGCTCCTCGCGCTGCCGGGCTTCGCCGCCCTCGTGCTCGTGGTAGGGCCACACCCGAATGTCCTTGCTGACAGGCGATCCCGCGCCTTCGCCGTAACTGTTGTACGCCGCGTAGACCGTCGACGGCGGGCAGATCGGGTCGTGCATCCCGACGCTGAACAACGCCGGCACCGATGACCGCCGCCCCAGGATCGCGACGTCGAAGTACGAGAGGGCGGCGAACGCCTGCTCGGCCAGGTCGACGTGCACCCGGCACCAGCGCAACAGCTCGCCGTAAGGTTCCTGGTCAGCGAGGTCGACGGCACGGCGGAAGTGCGAGAGGAACGGCACATCGGGCATCGCTGCAACCACGTTGTCCGCCAGGGTGGCCGCCGCGATACTGATCCCCCCGCCCTGGCTGCCCCCGGTGACGATCACCCGCCTGGCGTCGACGTCGGGGTGCGATTGGGCAGCTTCGACAGCGCGCACTGCGTCGGCGTACACCCTGCGGTAGTAGTAGTCGTCGCGTTCCGGCAGACCGAGCGTCAGGAACCCCGGTGAGTGCGGTCCGGCCAGGCCCGCGCCGGCATCGCGGGTGTCGCCGCTACGCCACGTGCTGCCCTGGCCGCGGGTGTCCATGATCAGGTGCGCGTAGCCGAACGCCGACCAGTCGAGCCACTCGTGATGCAGCCCACGCCCGCCGCCGTAGCCGATGTACTGCACGACACAAGGCAGCGGTACGCCGCCGCGGTGCTTCGGCAGCAGCAGCCAGGCTGCGATCCGGTCGCCACCAAAGCCGGCGAAACTGGTGTCGAAGACGTCAACGGTGCGAAGTAACGAGTCGGCGACCGGCTCGAACGACGCAGCCAACGGGTACGCCCGCGTCGCCTCGAGGGTATCGGCCCAGAACTGGTCGAAATCCGCTGGCTCGTCGAGCTGCGGCCGGTAGTCGCGGAGTTCTGCCAGCGGCAGGTCGAACAGCACGAGCGACTCCTAAGTAGTGGCCCCGGGGACATCGGTACGGTGGAAATCCTTGTACGAACGCGACGGTGTCGGGCCTCGCTGTCCCTGGTAGCGGGAGCCTTTCGCCCCGCTGCCATAAGGCTTTTCGGCCGGGCTCGAGAGCCGGAAGAAGCAGATCTGCCCGATCTTCATGCCCGGGTAAAGGGTGATCGGAAGGTTGGCGACGTTGCTGAGTTCGAGCGTCACGTGGCCGGTGAAACCGGGGTCGATGAAGCCGGCAGTCGAATGCGTCAGCAGTCCAAGCCTGCCCAGCGAGCTCTTCCCCTCGAGACGTGCGGCGATGTCGTCCGGCAGGGTCACGCATTCGAGCGTCGAGCCGAGGACGAACTCGCCCGGGTGGAGAAGGAACGGATCGTCGCCCTTGGGTTCGACCAGCTCGGTCAGATCGTCCATCTCGCGGGCCACGTCGATGTGCGTGTACCGGCTGTTGTGGAAGACGCGGAAGTACCGGTCGATGCGCACGTCGATGCTCGAGGGCTGGACCATCTCGGCGTCGTAGGGATCGACAACTACCCGGCCCGCTTCGATTTCGGCGCGCAGGTCACGGTCGGAGAGAAGCATCGGCGTGAGCTCCGTCTGAGGGCGGCTGGGTCGCGGCGAGTCTAGCCGCGGGGAACCTTGGCATATCCGGCCGACCGGCGCAGACTCGGCACATGGCGTCTTCGTGCCGACCGGCCGAACCTCTGTGGGTCAAGCTGCTCGCACCGCTGCCGATGGTGTGGCGAAGCGCTCGACGGGTCCGCAGACATGCGGGGTTCGGGGGGTGGCCGGATGCTTTCGGCCGGGGAACCGGCGGGGGCGACGCGGCCGGCGTACGCGAGCCTCGAAGGCCGCGTCCCGCACCGCCGTCGCTGTCGGTACACCTGGACGTGCCGGTCTCCTGACGTCGTAGGATGGCGACTCGCCGCCCGGTCAGCCGGGCTCGCGCGGGCGTAGTTCAGCGGCAGAACACGAGCTTCCCAAGCTTGCAACGCGGGTTCGATTCCCGTCGCCCGCTCCATCCCGCAGTTCCGTCGGCCGAAGCGGCGCTGCCGCAGCCCGATGCTGTGGACGCTGCAGAGCCCTCGACCCCGCTACGCCGGTCGGCGTATTCCGAACCCCCGGATTCGACCGATACATACGAGGGAATCCGTTCAGCACCAATCCGGGAAGGGGTTGGGTCGTCCGTGCCGAAGTGGCTGACCGAGGCGGACATTGCCCGGATGGAAAGTCGCCGGCCCGGCATGCGCCGAATTGCCGCGCGCTGGCTGAACAGCCGGGCCAACAACGAGTTGGCCGCGCTGCACCGCACGATGACGGCGGTCGCGAGCTCGCTGAGTCTCGCCGAAGTGCTCGGCACGCTGGCGAGCGAACTGACGCGCGCGGTCGCGCGCGCCGACGAGTGCACCATCTCGATTGTCGACACGGACGGCCTGGGTCTGACTGACATGGCGACGTACGTCGGCGGCACCGGCAGGATCGGCAACCGCGGCGGGCACTACGTCATCGCGGACTTCCCCTCGACTGATCGCATGCTGGCCGCCGCTGCCGGTTTCGACGAGAACTCGCTGGCCAAGCTCGATCTCTGCGATGAGGCAAGAGCCTTCATGAGCCAGGCGGGTTGGCGGTCGTCGTTGGATCTCCCGCTGGTGGTCGACGGCAGTTCGGTCGGACTCGTCGAGCTCGCCGACTACGACTCCATGACGCCGTGGAACGCGCACGACATCATGTTCGCCCGGGCCATCGCGCTGCAGGCTGCGGTCGCTGTACGCAATGCGCGGATGTACGAGTCGCTCGCGGCTCGGGTCGACTCGGACGCGCTCACGGGTCTGCTCAACCACCGCGCGTTCTACGAGCGGCTCTCGACTGAGATCACGAAGGCAGCTCGGACCGACTCGACGCTGCTCGTCCTGGCGATCGACGTCGACGACTTCAAGCTGGTCAACGACCAGGGCGGGCACCAGGAGGGCGACCGAGTCCTGCGACTCATCGCGGACAGGCTTCGGTCCCTGCGTACGGGGGACATCGCCGGCCGGCTGGGCGGCGACGAATTCGCGGCGATCTTGCCTGCCACGACGCATGGTGAGGGAAGCAGTGTCGCGCGCAGGCTGCTGCTGGATCTGACTGCTGTCGGGGTATCCGTCTCGATCGGCCTGGCTGAACTCGAGCCTGGCGATGACTCCTCGCACCTGCTGAGCCGGGCGGATGCTCGGCTGTTCCAGGCAAAGCGGATGGGCAAGCGTCAGCTGGCCGACTCTGCCGAAACCCCGCCGGCGCAGCTCAAGGGTGCGTAGCACCGGGTTCTGCGCGGTCAGCGGCATCCAGAGGCTCTCCCGGCCACCGGACGCGGTCGCCCCGAGTACGTTGCTTGCTGTCCGAGGGATGCCGGCAGCATCGGGGGTCCACACATGACGGGGCGTGATCTCGCTGATGACGTCCTCGACGTCGGGCCGCATCACACTTCCTGGCTGACGTCGCGTCCGGCCGTCACACGGGCCGCTGCAGTGTTGGCGGTGCTAGCCGTCGGCGGCTGCCTTATCGCTGTGAACCGGCACTCGCATGAGCGCGCAGCAGCCCCTCCGTCCCCGTTGCTACCAGCACATTCGGCAGCTGTTCTCGCCGCCGTCCCGCCGACTTCTGAAGCAACGACGACTACGGCCCCGACGACAAGGACCGTCGAACCATCGCCCTCGTCAGTGCCGACGCCAAGCCCGACCGAACCGCCGGGGCCGGTGGTCTCGGTGTTGGTCGGATCAGGTGCGGCCAGACCGCCTGCCGTCGGCGACCGGTACGTCTGGGTCGCGCAGTGGGAGTCCGGCGATCTCATCCGGGTCGACGCGTCGACCGGGCGCCGCACCTTGTCGCTTCACATCGCAGATTCCCGCACCGGTCCGTACGCCATCGCGACGACTCGCGACGCCGTCTGGCTGATGGTCTATCAGGCGCAACAGGTGTGGAAGATCGATCCGCGAACCGGAAAGGTGCTGGCGCGCATACACGTGCCATTCGACTTCGAGGGCGCCATCGCGGCGTACGGCGAAAACGTCTGGGTTGAATGCTGCCAGCAGGGACGCAAAATCGAAGTTCTGCGTATCGACGCATCAACCTCGTCAATCGCGGGTCGAATCCACGTCCAGTGGCCCTCCCAGGACGTCCCTTTCGCACTCGGCGCCGGTCCGGCAGGAGTGTGGATCCGCGACTATGCGAGCATCCGGCGGATAGACAGTCCCGGCGGGATTTCCAAAACCATCACGATCCCGCTGGCGTACCGGTCCGACCGCCCGTCCCTGGCCGTCGGCAGCGCCGGCGTTTGGCTGAACAGCGATTCGAATCTGGTCCGGTACGACCCTGCCAAAAGGAAGTACACCGACTACCCCGCGCTGCCCGTCGAGGTGGGGACACCCTTCGCCGTCAGGAACGGGCGTGTCTGGGCAGCCATCGGCACGAGTGTCGTCGAAGCGGAAGAAAGCACGGGGTTCCTGCTTCGCGAGTACCACACCAATCGCCTCGGCGGACTCGCGGCCGGACCGGCTGGCCTTTGGGGCCTGACCCAAGACTCCCTGGTCAGCTTCCCGACGCGGGCGCTGCCCGGCGTGCAGACGCCCATCCCCGCATTCGGCATCGGCCAGCCCGTTGCCTAGCGACGCCCGGGTCGGGCTGCTCTGGCGGGGCGACCGCAGTGCCTCTCAGATGTCCCCGAAGGCCGCAGCAAGGCTCGGGCCGCTGCTGGCCGCGTTAGAAGAGTTGGGCGTGGCCGTCGAACCGGTCGTGTACGCCGACGAGGCGGTCGACGCCGTACGCGAGCAGTTGTCCTCCCTCGACGGCGTGCTCGTCTGGGTGAACCCGATCCAGGACGGCGCCGACCGATCGCAGCTCGACGAGCTCTTGCGCGAGGCGTCGTCCCGAGGTGTGTGGGTCTCGGCCCACCCGGACGTCATCGCGAAGCTGGGCACCAAGGAAGTGCTCTACCGCACCCGCACCGTTGGGTGGGGCGCAGACGTCGACATGTACGAGTCCATCGAGGCGTTCGCCGCGCGGTTCCCTACCCGCCTGGCGATGGACGGCACGCGAGTCGTCAAGCAGGGCCGGGGAAATGGGGGCAACGGCGTGTGGAGGGTCCAGCTGTCCTGGCCCCTGAAAGGGGCCGACGCCAGTCCCGACGCAGTCGTCCTGATCCAGCACGCCGTTGATCGCGGTAGCGCACCCGAACAGACCACCCTCGGTGCCTTCGTCGAACGGTGTCGCGACTACTTCGGCTGGTCGGGGTGCCTGGTCGACCAACCGTTCATGTCCCGCCTGGCCGATGGCTTGGTGCGTTGCTACTTCGTGCACGACACGGTCGTCGGCTTCTGCCACCAATGGCCGAAAGGCCTGCTCGACCAGCCCGCAGATCCGCAGCCCGAGCCGCAGGCCCCCTCGGTGATGGAACCGCCCGACACATCCGCTTATGCATCGCTGCGGGTCAAGGTGGACGCGGAGTGGATCCCCGCGATGAAGCAGCTCCTCGTGCTCGCGACGGAGGACCTCCCGGTCATCTGGGACGCCGACTTTCTCTTCGGCCCGAGGACCGAAACCGGCGAAGACACATTCGTCCTGTGCGAGATCAATGTCAGCGCGGTGTGGCCCTTTCCGCCCGGCGCCGCACCGACGCTGGCCCGGGCCGCGACCGATCGCATCCTGGAACATCGGCACAGTCGGCACCCGTCGTAGCGCACTTGCGGAACCGCGACCTCAGAAGTCGTTGGGCGCTGCCCACTCCAAGGCGGTGACAAGCGCAGGTCGCCAGACACCGTACGTGTGGCCGCCGCGTCTGGTCGACCAGGTGACATCGAAACCGCGGCCCCGAAGGAGATCGCGGATCGACGCGAGCGGTCGCATGGCGTCGTGATCCCCTGTCCCGCACAGCAGATACAGCCGCGTCTTCGGAGTCGGTGCGAGCCTGGCGGCGTACACGTCCGGGCTGTTGGCGGCGACCACGGTTGCGAGGTCGGCGCGAGATCCGAACAGAGGCACCATCCCACCGTGGTGGGTCGGATGCGTGTAGCCGGACATGTCGATGATCGAACCGAAGGCCCCTCGATTGCGCAGCCCCAGATTGAGTGCGCAGAAGCCTCCGGCGGACATACCTGCGACGGTCCGGTGCGCGCGATCCGGCATGGTGCGCAGCTGCGCATCGATGCCCGGTACGACGTCACGAATCAGATAGTCCTCGACCCGAAGGTGCCGGCCGTTGACGCACTCCGAGTCGTCAAGCCAGTTGCGGCTCATTCGCGGCATCACCAGGATCTGCGGATGTCCGGCCGATGCGACGGCCAGTCCCGAACGCGCCGCACCACCGCCCCGCAACCAGTCGACAGGCATGCCGGGCGAGCCGTGCAGCAGGTAGACGACAGGGAAGTGGGCCGTCGGTTCGGTGAAGTACTGCGGCGGAAGATAGACCAGCACGCGCTCGGCCTTGAACCCCACGCCGGCATCGCCGACGCGGATCGGGACGACGGCGCCTCGCGAGTGCGCGAGGCTGGTCGCTGAACGACGCCACGGCAGATCGGTCAACGTATTGAACAGCGAACTCGAATGCCGCCGCGATGTGCCGTCGCTGGACGCAACGACCCGGTCGGCCAGAACCTCGGCGGGCGTCGCATCCGGCCAGGTGCGGTGGCCGAACACATCTGCCACTCGCGGCAGGTATTGGTAATGCGCGTTCACCACGTCCGCAGTGAGAACCAACGACAAGACGGCGGCCCCCACCGCGGCCAGGAGCACAGTCCGCCGCCGTGACTGCCCGCGCCCGACGCGGCGGACGGCCAGCCACGCGAGCGCCACAACCACGCCGAGCGTCGCCAGGAAGCCCGGACTGATCACTGACACAGCCCCCACGGAACCGATTGTGTCCCCCTCAGACGTCGTTCGCCACGGCCTGTACGCACGGGTTAGGGATTTCGAGGGTCACGGGCCGAGGCGAACTTCAGTATTGCGGAGGCGGCTGAATCGACGGCTCGTGGGCTCATCCGCCCCGCGCGCAGTTCGACCACGAAACCAGAGTGCGCGACGAGAGTGTTCTCGAAGCCGACGGCGCTCCCCGAGTAGTCCGGCAGGGCTCGCTCCGGAAGCCGCAATGCGTAGGCGATCATGGCTTCTGCTCCGCGCGGCCCTTCCGAATCGTCGACAACCGCCAGCGACTGGTGGAACCACACGCCGACGGCCGGGCGGACCCGCTGGAGGAGCGTCACCATCGCGATCGTCTCGCTCTCCGAGGCGGCCCGCGGCCCGGAGTACCTCGAGTAACCAGGCGCGCCGAGGCTTCGCCAGCTCGCCGGGAAGTTGCGGTTGAGATCGACTCCGTTTGCGTTGGTTCGCCGTCGCAACCGCCCCCCGTCCGGGTTGAGCGACGGCAAGAGCCACAGGTTGACACTCGCGGTCTGCGACGACGGAGTCCGGCAGAGTCTCTGCTCGACAGCCAGGCCCGCAGTCTCATTGCCGTGGATGTATCCAACGATCAGGACAGGCGGCCGCCCTGGATCGCCGATATGCAACACGACGAGCGGTACGCCGTCCCGGGACTTTCCGATGCGAATCAACTGCTGCACCAGGGCGTGTGGACGGACGGACTTCCGCGCCCTCGTTCGCGTGTGATCCGCCGATAGGACTGCGGACGGGACGGCGGACGCAGGGATTGCTGTCGGGGCGGGTGCGGAACTCTGCCGCGCCAACACAGTTGGCGTTCGGCCCGGCGACCGGGTTGTAATCGGCGCCCGGTTCGGTGCGTGGCATCCGCTCAGGACGATTGACCCAAAGATTGCCGACGCAACCGATGCACGCCGGCAAGCCTTCATGTCGCGGGACGGTAGTCAGCCGAGGGTCATC
>JBDTYE010000032.1:0-21639 GCA_040005895.1 Actinomycetota bacterium
CCGAAGAAGCTGGCTCTGCCGGTCTTCTCCAGCGACGCACTCTCGTCCGTCGCCTACGCGACGCAGGAGATCCTGCTGGTGCTCGCCATCGGCGGTGCTGCACTGCTGCACCTGACGCCGTACATGGCCGGCGGCGTCGTGCTGCTACTGGTGATCGTGACTATCTCCTACCGGCAGACGGTAAAGGCCTATCCGAACGGCGGCGGCGCCTACATCGTCGCGCACGAGAACATCGGGGCGAACGCCGGACTCATCGCGGCCAGTGCTCTGCTGATCGACTACGTACTCACAGTCGCTGTCTCCATCGCCGCCGGCGTGGCCGCCATCACGTCGGCGGCCCCGAAACTCGCGCACGACAAGGTCGCCCTGTCGCTCGGTTTCATCCTGCTGGTCACGCTGATCAACCTGCGCGGCGTGAAGGAGTCTGGGACCTTCTTCGCGATCCCGACCTATGGGTTCGTGGTCGGCATCTATGCACTGCTCGGTTTCGGCCTGTTCAAGCTGTTGGCGCACGGATCGAGCGCGATCCAGGCGGAGAGCGCCGGACTGCAGATCCACCAGGAGAAGACCTTCGTCGGCCTCGCGGTGGTCCTGCTGGCGCTGCGCGCCTTTTCCTCCGGCTGTACAGCGTTGACCGGTGTCGAGGCGATCAGCAACGGCGTACCGGCCTTCAAGAAGCCCAAGTCGGAAAACGCGCGGATCACGCTGGCGATCATGGCGGTGTTGTCGATCACCATGTTCGTCGGCATCACCTGGTTCGCGCTGGCGTCGCACGTCCATGTCGCGGAGCATGCCCGCGACATCATCGACCCGAGCACCGGCAAGCCGCCCGTCGGTTTCGACGTCGCCGGCTACGACCCGCAGAAGACCGTCGTCGCGCAGATCGCTGCCGCGGTATTCGGCGCCAAGACGTTCGGGTTCTACTACATCCAGGCATTCACCGCCGGCATCCTCATCCTGGCCGCCAACACGGCGTTCCAGGACTTCCCGCGGCTTGCGTCGATCCTGGCCAAGGACAAGTACCTGCCACGGCAACTGTCCAACCGCGGCGACCGGCTGGTGTTCTCCAACGGCGTGTTCCTGCTGGCCGGATTCGCGTCGTTCCTGATCGTCATCTTCGGTGCCGAGGTCACCAGGCTGATCCAGCTCTACATCGTGGGAGTCTTCGTCTCCTTCACGCTGAGTCAATGGGGCATGGTCAGGCACTGGCAGCAGGAAGGCCGCGACCATCCGAACGCCGACCGCGGCGAGATCGCCCGGGCGAAGGCGATCAATGCCGTAGGTGCCGTGATGACCGCCGTCGTGCTCGTGATCGTCCTATACAGCAAGTTCACGCATGGCGCCTACATCGTCGTCATCGCGATCCCCATCCTGTTCGCACTGATGCGGGGGGTGCGCCGCCACTACCAGGAGGTGGCAGATCAAATCCGGGTGGAGAAGGTGCGCGCCGTGTTGCCCGCGCGCAACCACGCGGTGGTCATCGTCTCGGCGTTGACCGTGCCGACGGTCCGGGCGCTGAATTACGCGCGCTCGATCAACGCGCACACGCTCCAGGCAGTCTCGATCGCCGTCGACCCGCAGGCTGCGAAGGACCTCGAGGACGCCTGGGACCGCAACAAGATCGACATCCCGTTGGTGCGGGTGGCTTCGCCGTACCGGGAGGTGACCAAGCCGCTGATCCAATACCTCAAGAACCTGCGACGCGACAGCGAGCACGACGTGGTGACAGTGATCTTGCCGGAGTTCGTCGTGACCCGGTGGTGGGAGCAGCTGCTGCACGGACAGAGCGCCTTCCTGATCAAGCTGGCGTTGCTGCGCACACCAGGCGTCGTCGTCACCAATGTGCCGTGGCACCTCAACCGGGCCGGCCGCAAGAGGCTGCCGCAGCGCGCCGGGGACGATCCGATCAACGACGACGACTCGCCTGCGGATGATGCCGGCACGTCGGTGCCCGTCCCCGAGCCGGTCGGGAGCTAAAGCCCGCTACCGTCCTTGGCTGTGACCGAGACAGCGCTGGGAAACAAGCTCGAATTGAAGGTGGAGACCGTCGCCCACGGCGGTTTCTGCGTGGCTCGGCACGAGGGCAGGGCGGTTTTCGTCCGGCACACGTTGCCCGGTGAGCTGGTCGTGGCTCTGGTCACCGAGGATCGGGGCAGCTACCTGCGGGCCGATGCGGTCGACGTACTCGAAGCATCACCGGACCGGGTTGTCGAACCCTGCGAGTACGCGCGACCGGGCCGCTGCGGGGGCTGCGACTGGCAGCACGCGTCGCGGGCCGCGCAGCTGCGACTCAAGGCCGCGGTCGTCGAGGAGCAGCTGCTGCGCCTCGCCGGTCTCACCCGACCGGTCGAGGTCGAAGACATCGGACCGCCGGACGGGCTCGGCTGGCGTACCCGGGTCACCTTCTCCGTCGACGAAGCCGGTGCG
Source organism: Actinomycetota bacterium (assembly GCA_040005895.1). Classification (GTDB taxonomy): domain Bacteria; phylum Actinomycetota; class Actinomycetes; order BP-191; family BP-191; genus JBDTYE01. The sequence continues at coordinate 2,428 of JBDTYE010000032.1, forward strand.
CCCGGCTTCCGCAAGCACCGTTCGCATGACATACAACCGGTGGAGCGATGCCTGATCGCGCACCCACTGCTGGAGGACATCGGCATCGAACGCCGTCGCTGGCCCGGCACCGAAACGGTCGAGGCGCTCGTCGCTGTCGAGACCGGCGATGCCGCGCTCGTCGTGTCGCCGCTGGTGGAGTGGGAGCAACCGGTCGTGCCGCCGCTCGACGCCGGGGCGGCGGTGATGCGCGGCGACGGCAAGGGCAACGCGATCCCGCTGCGCGGTCGCCCAGGTGTCCGCGAGCAGTCCGGCGGACGCACGTTCCGCGTCAGCGGCAGCGGGTTCTGGCAGGTGCATCCGGCCGCCGCACAGACACTGACGTCCGCGGTGCTCGGCATGCTGGCGCCGCGGGCGGGGGAGTTCGCACTGGATCTGTACGCCGGCGTGGGACTCTTCGCGGCCGCCCTGGCCGAGCCGTTGGGTCCTGGCGGCCGGATCGTCGCGATCGAGAGTTACGCGGGCGCGACGGCCGACGCGGCGTACAACCTGCGCGATCTGGAGGCGGTCATCGTCGAAACCGGGAAGGTCGAAAAAGTGCTGGCCCGGCTGGCGCTCAAACGCTGCGACCTGGTCGTGCTGGACCCGCCGCGGAAGGGGGCCGGAGCCGACGTCGTACGCCGGATCGCCTTTCTCAAGCCGCGGGCCATCGCCTATGTCGCATGCGACCCGGCGTCGCTGGCACGTGACCTCAAGACGTTCGCGGCGGCGGGGTATCACCTGTCGCAGCTGCGGGCATTCGACCTTTTCCCGATGACGCAGCACATCGAATGCGTGGCGTTGCTGGAGCGGACCCGGTGAGCGCCGCCGTCCCGCCCGGCTGGCCGGCGGGCATGCATCCGCCGGAGTCGCCCGAATTCGAGAAGCAGGCGGTCAACTGGCTGCTCGACCTCTGCCCGCCCGACTACCGGATCTACGAGGTCTTGCGTCGCTACCCGGTGATCCTGGCGCGCTTCGCCACGGGGCATGTCAGCGCCGGGATGGCCGCTGCGCGCGCGGGCGTCGCCGGCGCGCGTGCAGACCTGGCCGACGTCGTACCGCCGGAAGCTCTGGATGCTGCGCTCGCGGCGTACGACAGGGAGCTGGCACGACTGAGTGCGACGGCCCGGTCCGTCGAGGTGGTCGGCCAGGCCCTGCGTGGCAGACGGTTCAGGCACAAGCTGTGAAATTTGCGGGTCTCGTGCAGGTTCGGTGGCGGCGCCCGGCGTCCGCGCGCCGCTCGATTAGACTCGGCGATGCCCGATGGGCAATGCCGCCCACCCGGTAAGGGAGATCTCAGTGGGTCTGCTCGAATCGGTCCGCTCGCCGGAAGACCTCAGGCGGCTGACCCCCGGAGAACTACCAGCTCTCGCCGCACAGATCCGCGACTTCCTGGTCGAAGCGGTTTCCCGTACGGGCGGGCATCTCGGTCCCAACCTCGGCGTCGTAGAGCTGACGATTGCGCTGCACCGGGTGTTCGAGTCCCCGCGGGACCGGATCGTCTGGGACACCGGCCACCAGGCCTACGTTCACAAGATCCTGACCGGCCGGCAGCCGCGGTTCGCGACACTGCGCCAGCCGGGCGGGCTGTCCGGCTACCCGAGCCAGGCCGAGTCCGAGCACGACATCGTCGAGAACTCGCACGCCTCAACCGCACTGTCGTACGCCGACGGGCTGGCCAAGGCCTACGAGTTGCGCGGCGAGAAGCGGCACGTCGTCGCGGTCATCGGCGACGGAGCGCTGACCGGCGGCATGGCATGGGAAGCCCTCAACACCATTGCGCAGACCAAGGAACGACCGCTGGTCATCGTCGTCAACGACAACGGCCGGTCCTACGCTCCCACCATCGGAGGGCTCGCCGACCACCTCGCGAGCCTGCGGATGCAGCAGGGTTACGAAGTCGCCCTCGGCCGGGTCAAGTCGATCCTCACGCAGACGCCGTTGTTAGGGCAGCAGGTCTACGACGTCCTGCACCGTATGAAGGACAGCCTCAAGGACCTGCTCAGCCCGCAGGTGATGTTCGAGGATCTCGGCCTGAAGTACGTCGGCCCGATCGACGGCCACGACGAACCCGCGGTCGAGTCCGCTCTGCGCCGGGCCAAGGAGTTCCACGGCCCGGTCATCGTGCACTGCGTGACTACCAAGGGCTTCGGCTACAAGCCGGCCGAGGACGACGAGAGCGACTGCCTTCACGGCGTCGGCGTCTTCGATGCGGCAACCGGTACGTCGAGTGGTCCCCCCAAGCAGGGCTGGACCAAGGCCTTCGCCGACGAGATGCTCGCCATCGGGCGCGACCACCCCGAAGTTGTCGGCATCACTGCCGCGATGCTCGAGCCCGTCGGTCTCGGTGCCTTCGCCCGCGCCTTCCCGAAGCGCACCTTCGATGTCGGCATCGCCGAGCAGCATGCGGTCACCTCGGCCGCGGGGCTCGCGATCGGCGGCATGCACCCGTTCGTCTGTCTCTACGCGACGTTCCTCAACCGGGCGTTCGACCAGGTGCTGATGGACGTCGCGCTGCACCGGCTTGGAGTGACGTTCATCCTCGATCGGGCCGGCGTGACCGGCGACGACGGCCCGAGCCACAACGGCATGTGGGACATGTCGATCCTCCAGCTCGTTCCCGGGATGCACATCGCCGCGCCGCGCGACAGTTCGACTCTGCGGCTCGCGATGCGCGAGGCGGTGGCGATCACGGATGCGCCCTCGACCGTCCGCTTCCCCAAGGGCGCCCTCGGGCCCGACATCCCCGAGTTGCGCGTCGTCGACGGGATGCACGTGCTCCGCGAGGGGTCCGACGTACTCGTCGTGGCCATGGGCGCGATGGTGACAACCGCGCTCGACGCGGCCGAACGCGTTGCACAGCAGGGTATTTCCGTCACCGTCGTCGACCCGCGCTGGGTGAAGCCGGTCAATCCCGGCCTGGTCAAGCTCGCCGCCCGGCACTCTGTCGTGGTTACCGTCGAAGACAACGGCCGGGTGGGCGGCGCGGGCGCGGCGATCGACTTGGCTCTGCGAGACGCCGGCCTCGACGTGCCGACGCTGACATTCGGCATCCCGCAGCGCTTCCTCGAGCAGGGCAAGCGCGACGCGTTGCTGGTCGAGTTCGGCCTCGGCGCGCAGGAGATCGCCCGCCGCGTGGTGGAGGCGGTCGCTCTTCGCGAGCCGGTCATCGCCCGCGAGCTGACCCAGGACCGCTAGCAGCCTCCTGGTAGCCGTCCGCTGCGTAGCCGTCCGCTCCTTAGCCGTTCCGCCGCGCAAGCGTCCGCTCCGTAGCTGTTCCGCCGCGCAAGCGCCCGCCACCCGCTGAGGTGGGTGGTTGGACCCTCAAACATCACAACGCGCGTCTAGTTTGGGGGTCCAACCTTGAGCTGGTCGCCGGAGGTGACGCGCGCCGGCTCAGCGGTGGTAGAGGACCGGGCGCAGGTGCTGGAGCCGGCCGACGCCAGGGTCGCGGAGCGGGACGTCCTGCGGGCGGCCGCCCGGTTGCACCATGACGACCTCGTCCGCGGTGATCAGCAGGCCGCGCGGGAACCCGCAGTCCTCCGGTTGTGACGCGGCCGCCGCCGCGATCGCGAACGCCGGGTCGATCCGTGAGAGGTCGACCCAGCCGCGGGTGCGCATGGGCGCGACGATCGCCCGCATCCCGCCAGTGTCGGCACACAGAGCGGCGCGCAAGGTCCGCGAACAGAGCAGGGTGATGACGTCGCAGTCGCCCATCGGTCGCAGGACTTCGGTGGGCGAACGCCGCCAGCGCTGCACAGCGAGCGTCGCCATCCGCTCCAGGTAGAGCCTGGCATCGTGCCAGCACAGTTTCGGCTCGATACCGGCACCGCGCAGCAGCGGGGTCGGTACGACGATCACATCGTCCGGGCGGGCGGGGTCGAGGCCGAGAAGCCCGATGCCGGCGTCGAGCGCATCGCCGAGAATCCGGTCGCGCGGCCAGTCCACACCCGGGTGCAGGAAGTGCCCGACCGGAAGGCCGACGGGACGCGCGAGTTCGCGCAACTCGGCGTGCGGCCGGTCGGCGAGCCACCTTCGCTGTTGCAGCCAGGCCGCCACCCGCTCCCGGCCGGCCAGGCTCTCCGGAGCGGCGGTACCCAGCGCCAGCCACAGTTCGTCCCACGGCACACGGATTGGCGGTACGCCGCCGAGCGTCACACCGTCATCGAGCGGCAGAACGTCGAAATCGTCGAGGACGCTGATCGCGAAAACGCAGCGGCGCAGCGCGATGTCACTGCCCACGGGACGCATCGCTCCACGGTACCGGCGTGCCTGGCCGGCGTCCCAGGCTATTCGGGTGAATGACTCTGCGTACGCCGGCCGCTGCAGAGCGCGAGATTACCCGGGCGGGGGCGCGAGATTACTCCGGCAGGCCGGCAATTCCCGGCGGGAGGAAACGATGGCCGGTGACGCGCGTGCTGATGCCCGTCCGGTCCAGGTACGGAGTCAGGCCGCCGAGGTGGAACGGGAAGCCGGCACCGGTCAGCAAGCAGAGGTCGACGTCCTGCACATCTGCTACCACGCCCTCGTCGAGCAGGCGGCCTACCTCGTCGCACACCGCCTCGGTCGCACGGCGCAGGACCTCGTCGGGCTTCAGGGCGACCGGATCGGGCGGTAGCAGGTAGAGCGCGGCGACCTCGGGGTCGACGACCGGATCGCCGCCCACCCAGGTCAGGATCGAGGACTTGCCGGCATCGACGACCCGCCGCAGGTTGGCCGACACGTAGAAGCGGTCCGGGTACGCCGCCGCGAGGGACTCGGAGACGTGCAGAGTCACAGCCGCTCCGGTGAATCCGACGAGCGTGAGCGGCGACATCGGCAATCCGAGAGGCTCCAGCGCCCGGTCGGCAACGTCGAAGTCGGTGCCGTCGTCGATCGCGCGCATCACCTCGCCGAAGAGCCGCGTGAGCAGCCGGTTGACGACGAAAGCGGGCGCGTCGCGCACCGGAACGCAGGTCTTCCGCAACTGCTGGCCGATCGCGAAAGCGGTGGCGTACGTCGCGTCGTCCGTCTCGCCGGTGCGCGCGATTTCCAGCAGCGGCATGACCGCGACGGGGTTGAAGAAATGGAAGCCGACGACCCTCTGCGGGTGTGCAAGACCCGAAGCCATCGCCGAGACCGACAGGGAGGAGGTGTTGGTCGCTAGCACGCAGTCGGGCCCGACGATCCCTTCGAGTTCTGCGAACACCGCCTGCTTGACCGGGAGATTCTCGAACACGGCTTCGATGACGAAGTCGGCGTCCGCGAACGCCTCCTTGTCGGCACGGCCGGTGACCAGCCGGCTGAGCCGGTTTCCCAGGTCGGGGCTGTATCGACCGCGCGTCACCTGGTCGAGGATCTGAGTCCGTACCGAGTCAAGTCCGGCTTGCAGACGCGCTTCGTCGACGTCCGTCATCACGACCGGCACGCGCAGGTTGCTGGCGAACAGCAGCGCAAGTTGCGATGCCATCAGGCCGGCGCCGACGATGCCGACTTTGCTGACGGTGCGCGCCAGAGAGGGGTCCGGCGCGTGCGGTGGCCGCTTGGCCCGGCGGCGTACGAGGTCGAAGGCGTAGAGCCCGGCACGCAGCTCGTCACTCATGATGAGGTCGGCCAGGGCGTGATCCTCGGCAGCGAAACCCTCGGTGAGTTCAGCGGTGCGTGCCATCGCCAACAACTCGAGGGCAACGTAGGGCGCCCGCGTGGCGCCGTGCAGTCGCGTGTCGACCTCGGCGCGCGCGGCAGAGAGCGTCGCAGCCCAGGAGGCTTCGCTGTCGAGCATCCGCCGCGGCACGGTGAGCCGCCCCCGCGCCACAGCTGCCGCCCACGCAAGGGATTGCTCGAGGAAATCGGCCGCATCGAGCAGCGCATCGGCGATGCCGAACGTGAAGAATTGCGGCGCCTTGAGCATCCGGTTCTGGCTGAGGGGGTTCTCGAGGACGACCTTGGCCGCGGCGCCGATTCCGATCAGTCGCGGCAGCAGCTGCGTGCCGCCCCATCCGGGGACAAGACCCAGCGACACCTCGGGCAGTGCCAGCGCAGGCACGTCGGAGGAAACCGTCCGGTAATGGCAGTGCAGCGCGATCTCGAGGCCGCCGCCGAGCGCCGCGCCGTTGATGAAAGCAAAGGAGGGCACCCGCGCGTCGAGGAGCTTGCGGAACACCGTGTGCCCCTGTCGCCCCACCGCGAGCGCGTCGTCGTGCGAAGCCATCGAACCGATGGCCCTCAGGTCGGCGCCGGCCGCGAAGCTGTAAGGCTTGCCCGTGATCGCAACCGCGATGATTCCGTCGTGCGCGAGTGCTGCGTCGATGGCCCTTCCGATGTTGTCGAGGCCGGCCGCGCCAAAGGTGTTGGGCTTGCGGTGGTCGAGCCCGTTGTCCAGTGTTATCAGGGCAATCGGACCACCATCGGGTACGTCGACGATGCGCAGTTTCGCTTCGGTGACGACCTCGTCGCTCATACCGCCACTCCGTCGAATGCCGGGTTTTCCCAGATGACCGTTGCGCCCATCCCGAGCCCGACGCACATCGCGGTCAGTCCGTAGCGCACCTGCGGCCGCTCCTTGAACCTGTATGCGAGATGCATCATCTGCCGCACGCCGCTCGCGGCCAGCGGATGCCCGACCGCGATCGCGCCGCCGTACGGGTTGACGCGCTCGTCGTCGGCCGCGATGCCGAAGTGGTCGAGGAAGGCGAGCACCTGTACAGCGAACGCTTCGTGGATCTCGATCGCACCGATGTCGTCGATCGTCATTCCGTTGCGTGCCAAGGCTTTCTCCGTTGAGGGGATCGGTCCGACGCCGACGAGTTCGGGGTCCACTCCGGCGAACGCGAACCCGACGAGACGCATACCTGCGGGCAGCCCGAGCTCAGCAGCGGAGTCCTCCCCGGCGATGAGGCAGGCGGTGGCGCCGTCGGTCAGCCCGGCCGAGTTCCCTGCTGTCACCTGGCCGTGCGGCCGGAACGGTGTCTTCAGTTCCGCCAGTTGCAGGGCCGTGGTCCCGGGCCGAGGCGGTTCGTCCCTCGTTGCCAGCCCGAAGCCTTGACCGGAAGGGGTCGCGATGGGCACCAGCATCGGGGAAATGATGCCGGCGTCGTACGCCGCCTGGGTCCGCTCCTGACTGGTCGCGGCAAAGGAATCGCAGCGTGCCTTGCTGATCTCGGAAAAACGGTCGTGCAGATTCTCCGCGGTCTGACCCATCACCAGCGCGGACGGGTCGACGAGCCGTTCGGCCAGCAACCGCGGGTTGGGGTCGGCGCCGTCGCCCATCGGGTGGCGACCCATGTGTTCGACGCCGCCCGCGATGGCGACGTCGTAGGCGCCGACTGCGATCGCGCTCGCGACCGTCGTCACGGCGGTCAGCGCACCCGCGCACATCCGGTCGATCGCGAAACCGGGGACAGTGCGCGGCAGTCCCGCCAACAGCGCGGCCATCCGGCCGATGGTCAGACCCTGGTCGCCGGTCTGGGTCGTTGCCGCGATCGCCACCTCGTCGATTCGCTCGGGCGGGAGCCCGGGGTGCCGTCGCAGGAGTTCCCTGATCGCCTTGACCACCAGGTCGTCAGCCCTGGTGCCGGCGTAGAGGCCGTTCGCGCTCGCGCGCCCGAACGGCGTACGCACGCCGTCGACGTAGACGACGTCCCGCACCGAGCGCGCCATTCAAAGCCCCTCTCGCCCCCGCACTCAACTCGAGGGCATCGTAACCGGCGAAACCGAACGGCGTTCGGCCACCGTCTGCGGGACCGCAGGGCGGATCCCGTAGGCTCACCGCACGCCATTTCCTACGCCGTGTCTGCGGCTGACAGGTGACGATCCACTGATGAAGGGCATCATCCTCGCGGGCGGTTCCGGCACCCGGCTCTACCCGATCACGCGCGTTGTCAGCAAGCAGTTGCTGCCGGTTTACGACAAGCCGCTCATCTACTACCCGCTGTCAACGCTGATGCTCGCCGGGATCCGCGAGATCCTGCTCATCTCGACCCCGCAGGACCTGCCGCGTTTCGAGCAGCTTCTTGGAGACGGTTCGCAGTGGGGTCTCGAGCTGTCGTACGCCGTCCAGCCCAGTCCCGACGGGCTCGCGCAGGCGTTCGTCATCGGCGCCGATTTCGTCGGCGCCGACCCGGTCGCGCTGGTGCTGGGCGACAACATCTTCTACGGCCAGGGTCTGAGCAAGATGCTGCAGGAAGCGGCCTTGCGGGACAGCGGCGCGACCGTTTTCGGCTACCACGTAAAGGATCCCGAGCGTTATGGGGTCGCCGAGATCGACAGCGACGGCAAGGTGCTCTCGCTCGAGGAGAAGCCCGCAATGCCACGAAGCAACTTTGCGGTGACCGGCCTCTACTTCTTCGACAATGACGTCGTACAGATCGCCCGCGACCTCAAGCCGTCGGCGCGCGGGGAGTATGAGATCACCGACGTCAACATCGAATACCTGGGCCGCGGGACACTGCGGATGGAGAAGCTCGGCCGCGGCATGGCCTGGCTCGACACCGGCACGCACGAGTCGCTGCACGAGGCGTCCAGCTTCATCGAGACCATCGAGAAGCGCCAGGGCCTCAAGGTTGCGGCGCCGGAGGAGATCGCGTGGCGGCTCGGCTGGATCGACGCCGAGCAGGTCGCGGCGCTCGCCGAGCCGATGCGCAAGAACACCTACGGGCAGTACCTGCTGGACATCCTGCGTCAGGACAGCGTCTCGCGCAGCCAATAGACGTAACCGTCCTTGGCCGACCAAATCGTGAACCCGCTCTTCTCGAGAACACGGCGCGACGCCAGGTTGTCGACGAGGGTTTCGGCCACCAGGCGGCGTACCTCCTGCCGGGTCGTAGCCCAGAGCGCGAAGCCCTGCACCGCCTCGGTGGCGTAGCCGGCGCCGCGGTAGTCGGGAGCCAGGCTGTAGCCGATTTCGGCTCTGCCGTCGGGTCCGGGTCCGCCCTTCCAGCCGAGTTCGCCGATCACGGTGCCGTGCAGCTGTATCAGCCAGCAGGCCGGTGAGCTGCCGAGCTGCGCTTCCATCCGCAGGCCGTCGATGGTGTCGCTCTGGGGCCACCCATTGCCTGCCACCAGATCCCCGAGGTCGCCGGAGATGATTGCCGCCGCGGTCATGGTGTCGATCGGCTGCAGGACCAGGCGTTCGGTCTCGATCGCATCCATCACCCGGCGAGGGCCTCGGCCAGTGCCGCCGCCGTGAGTTCGATCTGCCAGCGGCGCGAGCCCGCCGCGGTCATCATCGCCTCGACCGAGGCGAGGTCGACGGGACTCGGCGGCGACCAGGCCAGGCGTCGTACGACGGCCGGCTCCACCAGGTTCTCGACGGGCAGTTCGTATTCGGCCGCGATCTCGAGCACCGCGGCACGGGCGGCCGCGAGCCGGTGCGCAGCGACCGGGTCGCGTTCGGACCAGCGGTGCGTCGGAGGCGGCGAGTCGCCAGGCCCGGTTTGCGAGGGCAGCGCGTCGTCGGCGAGTGCGGCCGACTCCTGGAGAGCCCCGAACCACGCGGCCGCTTTGCGCCGGTTGGCCCGCCCGGAGAAGACGGGCAGGGCGGCGAGTTCGTCAACGGTCGCAGGCGATTTGAGCGCCGCCTCGACGATCGCCGCGTCCGGAAGCACCCGACCGGGGGCGATGTCGCGGCGCCGCGCAGTCTCGTCGCGCAGGTGCCACAGCGCACGGACGTGGGCGAGCTGCCTGCGGGTGCGCAGCCGGTGGATGCCGGAGGTACGCCGCCACGGATCAACTCGCGGTGCGGCCGGCGGAGCGGCGACGATCGCCGCGAATTCCTCTTGTGCCCAGTCCCATTTGCCCTGCTCGCGCAGGACACCCTCGAGGTGGTCGCGCAGGGACACGAGCACCTCGACGTCGAGGGCGGCGTACCGGAGCATCACGTCCGGCAGAGGTCGCTGCGACCAGTCGGCCGACGAGTGTCCCTTCTCGAGGTTGTAACCCATGACCGTCTCGACCATGGCCGCCAGACCCACGCGCTCATAGCCGGCGAGGCGCGCCGCGAGCTCGGTGTCGAAGAGGTGGGTCGGCCGCAACTGCAGCTCGGCCAGGCACGGCAGGTCCTGGCTGGCCGCGTGCAGCACCCATTCGTGCTCGCGGATCGCAGCGTTGAGAAGGGCCATGTCCGGCAGACCGACCGGGTCGAGCAGCCAGGTGCCCGCTCCGTCCCGTCGCAGCTGCACGAGATAGGCGCGCTGGCCGTAGCGGTAGCCAGAGGCCCGCTCCGCGTCGATTGCGACCGGACCGGTCGCTGACATCAGCGCCTCGATGAGCCGGGGGAGTTCAGCAGGGGAGTGGAGAGGCGTCGGGACGGCAGCGGAGAGTTCGAGGATTGGCAGCGGCTCGGGGGCGACGATGATGTCGTCGGCGTCGGCGTCGGACTCGGCGTCGGGCTCGACTATCGGTTCTGAAGGCACGGCCCAAGGTACCCGAAGAGCCGGACGTTGGACCCTCAAGCAGCACACTGCATGTGACGTTTGGGGGTCCAACCCCCAGGCTGACGCGGGTGTTTCAGCCGGCCAGTTGCCGGGTGTCGTCAGGTCGCGAAGAAGTGGAGTTCCAGGCGGTCCGAGCGCCGAAGGCAAGGCCGCCGTAGGCTTTGGCCACATGACGCTGCGACCTCGGATGCGTGCGGTGTCCTTGCTGGCGGCCCGGCTGACAGCGGCCGCCGCCGGACTCGTCGTGGCGGCAATCCCGTTCGCATTGCTGCTATTGCGCGTCCTGCAGCACGGGCGGCTGGCCGGCGTCGACGCACGCATCGCGGGCAGGCTCAATCGGCTGGCCTACCAGTCGCCGCGCGCTTCGCACTTCGCGCACGTGTTCACCGACCTCGGTCACTGGATGGTGTTGTCGACGGCAGTCGCAGGCATCGCGATCTGCCTGGTCGTCGTACGCCGCCGCCGTGACGCCATCTTCCTGGTCACCACCGCTGTCACCGGCGTACTCGTCGACTCGGTGCTGAAGAAGGTGGTGGTGCGGGCGAGGTCGGCATTCGCGGCGCCGGTCGCGAGCGGCCTGGACAAGAGCTTCCCGTCAGGCCACGCGATGAACTCGGCGTTCGTCTACGGCGCGCTGCTTCTCATCGTGCTTCCGGTGCTGCGGCCGCACGCCCGCATCGTGGCGGTGATCGGGACGGCCGTATTCGTGATCGCGATCTGCGCTTCGCGCGTCGCGCTCGGTCTGCACTACATCTCCGACGTGATCGGCGGAGCCAGCTTCGGAATTGCCTGGCTCGCCGCGTCGGTGTGGGCGTTCTCCGGCTGGCGCAGGGAGAGTGCGGTCTAGCGGATGACTCCGGCGCGCATCGCGAGCGCGACCATCTCGGCGCGATCGCCGGTGCCGAGCTTGCGGGCGATGCGAGCCAGGTGGCTCTTGACCGTCAGTGCCGAGAGGCCGAGCAACTCGCCGACCTGCTTGTTGGACTGACCGTCCGCCACCAGCTTGAGAACCTCGACCTCGCGTCCGGACAGTTCGTTGATGCCTTCGCCGACAGGCCCGCCGCGCAGTCCGGCAGCGAGCAGCGACGCAACGGACGGGTCGGCGTACACCCCTCCGTCGAGCACGCGGCGTACGCCGTCGACGACGACATGCGGGGACGCCGACTTGAGCAGGTAGCCCTGAGCGCCGGCTACGAACGCCGACCGCACTGAGTACGGGTCGTCCGCGGCGGACAGCACGATGAGCTTGGTCCAGCCGGCAGCGCGCAGGTCGGCCAGCAGCTCGAGTCCTGATCCGTCTGGGAGCCCCAGGTCCAGGACACAGACATCCCGGGCGCCGGAGGCTGCGCGGGCTCGCGCTTCGGCGATGCTTGCCGCCTCGATGACGTCGCGGGCACCCATGGCCCGGAGGCGGGTGACCATCGACTCGCGGACCAATGGATGGTCGTCGACCACCATGGCCGTGAAGCCGGTTTCCACGCCCTGCTCGCCGATGGTCTCGACCACGGTCGTCACAGCTGCCTCCTGTTACCTGCACGTTGGTGCAGGTGTCATGCAGCCCCGGTTCTCGAGCCGCTTGATGGACAGATCGGAGCGGCTGACCCGCGGCTTTAGCCCAGACGGGGTAATGGTTCGCCCGAATGCCGGTACTTAGGCTCAAAATCGGCCACCAGATAGCTGAAGAAAGTGCTTCCCGGGCGAAAGTCAGCTATCGGCGCTGCCGATGAACCTTCTGCAAGGCGACCGTCGTGAAAACGGCGGCACCCGCTGTGGGAGGAACCGTAGTGATCGTTTCGACGCGTCGACAGGCGGCGTTGCTGCTGGCAACGTTGCTCGCGTTCGTGGGGTTGGCCGGGAGTCCGGCCCTCGCGCGCTCGAGTGACCAGTCGTCGGTGAGCGCAATCGTCTCCTTGACGAACGGCGCGTCCGCCGGCGCACTGCACGGCGTACACGTGGTGTCTGAGCTCCCGAGGCTCGGCGCATTCGTCGTAACCGGAACGACAAACGCACTCCTCTCCCTGCGCGGTCGCGCCGGAGTTCGCGGTGTCACCCCCGACTACAAACTGCGGCCGACCGGCCATGACGCGAAGCCCGGCGCGGACAGCGTGTTCGCCGGCACCCGTCTCAGCGGCCAGGCCGCCACCAACGGCGCCGGTGCAGGCGTAACCGTCGCGGTCATCGACACAGGCATCAGCGACACAGTGGCGCTCAACCGCGCGTCGGGTCGTCTGCACGACGGTCTCGACGTCTCCGGCACGGCTGCCTTCACCGACGGATACGGCCACGGCACGTTCATGGCTGACCTCGTCGCCGGCGGCCGCGCGCCCGGCTCGGGTGACAACACCCTGGGCGTCGCTCCGGCCGCCGACGTCGTGAACGTCAAGGTCGCCGACGACAACGGTGACACCTCCCTCGACCAGGTCCTGACGGCGTTCTCGTGGGTCGACTACTTCTCCGACCGGATCGACATCGTCGAGTTCGCGTTCTCGGGCGAGCGGCCCGGACCGGCATTCGGGCCTGACCCCCTGACGGACGCCGTCGAGCGGCTGCGGGCGGACGGCGTACTCGTCGTCGTACCTTCGGGCAACGTCGCGGGCGAGCTCGGTGACCCGGGTTTCGACCCTTATGCCTTGACCGTTGGCGCGGCCGACACCCGGCGCATTGCTCCCAAGGTCGCGGTCGCCGACTTCAGCGGCTACGGAGACGTCTACGGCGTCAGCAAGCCGGATGTCGTCGCCAGCGGTGTCGGCGTGCTGTCGCTGCTGCCGCCGGATTCACTCATCGCACAGCAGAACCCGCAGTCGCTGCAGCCGTTCGGTCTCTACCGCGGGTCGGGCACGAGTCAGGCCACCGCGATCACCGCAGGTCTTGCTGCGACTGTGTTGGCGCGCTTTCCTGAGGCGACGCCGGCCGATCTGAAGGCGACCTTGCGTAGCACCGCGCGTTCACTCGAGGGACCCGGTGCCGGTCGCGGTCTGGTCAAGGTGCCGGAGCGGCTGTACAAGGCGGACCGCGACGGCCACCACAACGTGGGTACGGGCGAAGCCGATCTCAATGTGACCGAATGGCTGGCGAACAGCTGGCTCGACGGCGCCTGGGTCGAGGGCAACGCGCAGGCCTGGCACGGCCAGCGTTGGACGCAGGAATCGTGGAGTGGTCAGCGGTGGGGCGGTCAGCGGTGGGGCGCCCAGTCGTGGTCGGCTCAGACCTGGGCCGCGCAGTCGTGGCTCGCACAGAAGTGGGCCGCCCAGAAGTGGGTCGCACAGTCGTGGAATGCGCAGGGCTGGGTCGCCCAGAGTTGGGCCGCCCAGAGTTGGAATTAGCACGGGGACAGTTCAGCCGGCGCCATCGGACGACGAAGGAAGCCTGAGATGAAGACAGCACTCGGAAAGATCGCAGTGGTAGCGGGGCTCGGTCTCGCAGCGATGCTGATCGCGGCCGCACCCGCCAGCGCCAGCACCGACTCGACGACGTCCACCGTGTCCGCATCCAGCGGCTTCACGTCGAGCACCGGCTTCGATTGGACTGCCCAGCGGTGGTCCGCCCAGCGGTGGTCCGCGCAACGTTGGTCCGGAACGGACTGGTCATAACCTCGATGAATGCATTGACGAAGGTCCGCTCAATCGCGATCGGCGCAGCCGCCGTCGCGATTGTCGGGCTGTTCCACTCCGGCTGGGGGCACCCGTCGATCTGGGCCCTGCCGATCCTCACAATCGCAGTCGCATTCAGCGAACTCGCGGCGGCGGAGCTCAGCTTCGGTCGTCAGCGCTGGTCTTTCTCCTGCACCGAGGGCGCGATCGGCGCCGCTCTGGTCGCGTCGACCGGCGGCTGGGCGATCGTTGCCACTGTCCTCGGCGTGCTGGCCGCTCAGCTGATTCAGCGGACGCCGCGAATCAAGACGTTCTTCAATGTCACGCAGTTCGCCGCGGCCACCGCGCTCGGAGTCGCCGTCGCCAGTTCGGTAGGCGGCGGTCTGATGGGTGCCAGCGCCGGTATGGGCGTGTTCTGGATCGTCAACAGCGCGCTCGTCGGAGGAGCGATCTCGGCGACCACCGGACGCCGCTATTTCTCCTTGCTGTGGCAGAGCATGCCGCTCAGCGCGCTGCACAGTTCCGGCAACACCTCGGTCGGTCTGCTCGCCGCTTGGCTTGCCCTCAACGCTCCGATAGGTCTGCTCGGGCTCATCGTCCCGATGGGTCTGCTCTGGTACTCCTACGACCAGCAGACCGCGCGAGCGGCTGAGGCGAACTTGTTCGCGGAGCTGGCTCGCGGACAGGAGCGCGTCACCGGGCAGAGCATCGACATTTCCGCGCAGGTTGTCCTGAGCGCGGCGGCGCGACTGTTCGGCGGCGCGGATGTCGAACTCGTTCTGAACGGTGCCGAAGGTGCCGTTCGCTACATCGGTGATGAGTACGGCGTGCCGGAGCGCTCCCGCGTGGACCCGACGGCGTTCGATCAGGACTGGGTCATTCGCGTTCTCTCGGCGGGTCGCGTCGTGACCGGCGTGACGGATGGCCGGCCTTACTGCTCGATGGTTCTCGGCCCGGACGACAGTCCGCTGGCGGTTATCAACGCGGTGCGGCCCGTGGGCGATGCAGGCTTTGGCCGGCGAGAGGTCAGCTTGGCGTCTGTTCTCGTCGGGCAGGCCGAAGCGTGGCTCTCGGTTGCCGACCTCACCGCATCGCGCGACGCGGCTATCGGCCGGGCCGACGCGGCAGACCATGCAGCCCGAGCCCTGGGCGACATCGGTGCTGAGACGTCGGCCAACCTGGTCACCCTCCGCGAGTCGGCCGGGCGTCTCGCCCGATTGGCTGCTCCGAGCCGCGCGGACCTGGACCCGCGCGGAGTCGGCGAAATCGTCGACGAACTGCATTCAGTCGAGCGCGCAGTCGCCTCGTTGCTCGGCGCGATCGCTCTCGCCGCCGAACCGGATCTGATGGGTGCGGCGGGCGCCATGGCACACCTTCCTGCGGTCCGGCGCTCTGCGGAAGCCGAATGGACCACAACCGGCGTGCTGGCGGAGCTGGGGTAGAACGGGTGTTGTTCTTCCGCAGCCGGCGGCCGACCCTCGCGCTCCTCGCGGGAGGATCGGTCGCTCTGTCGTGCTTGGCCGCGGCCGGAGCGGTCTTCGGCGCACTCATGGCAGTCGGCCGGCTCAACAGTTCTGACGCGCTTGTTGCCGGATCGATGTCCGTTTTCGTGGCGGCCCTCACCGGCACCGTCTGCGGTTGGGTGGCGAGCCGTCTGGCCCGTCAGGTGCGGGCCGTACAGGTCGGGGCGATGCGCCGATTGCAGCACCGAGGCGAATCTCCCCCTGTCCCTGCCATCACGTCGTTCGCGGAGTTGCGCGACCTGGCGTCCACGATCGACGCGTTGGCAGCCCGCACCCGGGTGGCCGACGACACCGCCGAACGCCATCGCCGGACGGCGCAGAACGCGAGCGCCGGCATGTTCGAGTTGCTCTCAGGCCTGATCGCGGCTGAAGAGGGCGCGCGTGGGCAGCTTTCAGCTGAGTTGCACGACACCGCCGCGCAGTCGCTCGCGCTGGCCCGCGCCGAGCTTGCCGTCGGCGATTCGGAAGCAATCCGGCGCGCCACCGACTACGTCGCCGAAGCCGAGGAGCAGGTCCGTGCGGTGATGGCGCGCACCCGTCCGCCGGCGCTCCGTGACGGTGACCTCGCGAGTGCGGTGGACATGATGCGCGCCGAACTGGACAACAGGTACGGCTTGAAGGTCGAGGTCAGCTGGCCGGCGTCGGCGTACCCCTTGCCGTTGGCGAGCGCTATCACCATCTACCGCTTCTTCCAGGAATCGCTGCTCAACGTCGTCAAGCACGCCGACGTCGACTGGGCACAGGCGACCCTGGACATCGACAGCGACTGGGTGACCGCCACGGTCTCCGACGCGGGACCCGGCTTCGATCCGACCCAGGTCAAGTCCGAGAAGGGCAGGCACGTGGGCCTCGGCCTCCTGCGCGAACGTGCCCGGCTCGCCGGTGGCTCACTCGAGCTCTCGAGCATGGTGTCGGCCGGTACGACGCTGCGGCTGCGGCTGCCGAGCACCGGAGTGCCGGCTACCGCAACAATCGACCCGGTGACCGCTCCCGTCGGCTGACTCGGCGAGATTTCCCCGGCAGCGGTATGCGGCTCTTCACCTGACTAGCTACCGGTGATGGGCAGCCGGAGTACGCCGACGGGCTGAGTCGGCGGGAGGCCCGCCATCGAACACATGACGTCGCAGAATGCACGCAGATGCGGCGCGAGATCGTCGTCGTCGGGCGTCCATGAACAACGGAGTTCGATCTCGCAAGACTCACCCTGCTCGGCTAGCGCGCCGAACCGGCTCGACGACGTACGCGTGACCGTGCCGCCGGTAGCGTGGTGAGCCGCGCTGTGCGAGTCGAGGGCGTCGAGCAGCCAGGACCACCCGACTTGGGGGAGCAGCGGATCAGCGCCCATTTCCTCTTCGACATCGGCTTGCACGAAGGCCACGATCCGTGTGGTGCCTTCCCAGCCGTCGTGGCCGTCCGGGTTGTGCAGCACCACGAACCGGCCCGCCGCCAGGTCGTCATCGTTACCGGCTAGCACTTCGGCGCTCAACGCGAAGCTGTACGGCGCCAGCCGGCCCGGTGAGGGGACTTCGCGCAGAGTCACGTTGGAGTTGTGCTCGGCTTCACGCAGCGACGTGACCGCGCGCAGGAAGGCCTCGGGAGCCTCGTCTGGTTCCGGGGAGGAAGGCACCCCAGGAGGTTAGGACGCCGCCCATAACCTTTCGGGGAGGCGCGCGGCCGTCAGTAGGCTGGGAGTCGTGCCCGCCACCCCCTTCGCACCCTTAGCCGCCGGATGTTAGGCGCGGTCCTCGCGCTCGGCTCCAGCGTGCTGTGGGGGACGGCTGACTTTCTCGGCGGCAGCCTCTCCCGCCGCCTTCCCGTGCTCACGGTCATGCTCGCGTCCCAGGGCGCCGCTCTCGCAGCCCTCGTTCTGGCCGTTCCGCTCGCCGGCGGCCTGCTGGCCCCCGGCCGGTACCTGCTCTGGGGCGTTTCGTACGGCCTCATCGGCATGGTTGCCCTGACCGCGTTCTACCGGGCGCTCGCCACCGGAACGATGGGCATCGTCGCCCCTATCGCCGCCACCGGAGTAGTCATCCCGGTCCTCGTCGGACTTGCGGACGGTGACCGGCCGAAGGTGCACCAATTCGTCGGTATGGCGTTGGCGGCCGCCGGAATCCTGCTGGCGTCAGCGGCGCAGGGTGCGGAGAGCCACGAAGCAGGGTCGGAGGCGGCTACGGCGGCACGTCGTTCGGGCGTCCAATCGGTTCTGCTGGCGATGGTGGCCGCGGTCGGCTTCGGCACGGTGCTCGTGCTGATCGAACGCGGCAGCCGAACCAGCGTCGGCATGACGTTGCTTGCCGCCCGATCGGCGACCGTGGTCCTGCTGGTCGCCTTTCTGGCGATTGCGCGTCCATTGACCGGACCTTGGCGGCCCAATTGGCGCTTGCTCGTCGGGATCGGGCTGCTGGACATCGGCGCAAACGGTGCGTTCGCGCTCGCCGGACGCAGGGGCGCCCTTTCGGAGATCGCGGTGCTCGGATCGCTCTATCCGGTGATGACCGTGCTGCTCGCGCGCTGCGTCCACGCGGAGCGGCTCAGCCGCGCTCAGGCGGCGGGAGTGGCGACCGCGCTGGCGGGCATCGTGCTGATCGCAGCGACGTAGAAGACATCGGCGCCGAAGTACGCCGCACCGCACAGCAGGCACGCCAGCTCCGGGCAGCCGTCGACGTGCTCGTCGCACACCGGCCTGTCGAAGTCGACGACAACGTCGCACCGGCTGCACCAGCCGCTGGTCAGCTCCATCGCGCGATCCTCCGTTGCTCCGGGGTCCTATCGACCATGCTGACAACCGGGTCCGACAAAGCTCCGCAAGCGGGTGCGGCGTGTCGGGAATTGCGACAGCGGCGCGGGCCTCACGCTGTCCGGTCTCGATGGGCGCAACCGCGTAACACCGTGGCAATATCACCAGGTGACATCGACTCCCGCCACGACGGCGCCTGCCCCCGCCCTCGCCGATTCCCCGTTCCTGCTGGCCTGCAGAGGTCAGCGCGGGAGCCACACGCCGGTGTGGTTCATGCGCCAGGCCGGCCGGGCATTGCCCGAATACCGCAAGTTGCGTGAAGGCACGTCGATGCTGCAGAGCTGCATGACACCCGACCTCGTCACCGAGATCACCCTGCAGCCGGTACGCCGCCTCGGCGTCGATGCCGCGATCTTCTTCAGCGACATCGTGGTCCCGCTCAAGGCCATCGGCGTAGACCTCGAGATCGCGCCCGGTATCGGTCCGGTGGTAGCGCGTCCGTTCGGCAACGATGACGACCTGGCGCGGCTCCGGCCACTCGAGCCGGCTACTGACATCCCCTACGTCACCGAGGCAGTGACGCAGCTCGTCGCCGAACTCGACATACCGCTCATCGGTTTCGCGGGTGCGCCCTTCACCCTTGCGAGCTACCTGGTCGAGGGCGGCCCGTCCAAGGCGCATGCCAAGACCAAGGCATTCATGTACGCCGAACCGGCGGCCTGGGCGCGGCTGCTGGACCGACTGGCCGACATCACGCTCACGTTCCTGCGCACGCAGATCCTCGCCGGCGCATCAGCGGTGCAGCTCTTCGACTCGTGGGTGGGCGCGCTCTCGCCCGCCGACTACCGCACCTACGTCATGCCGGCTTCGCAGAAGATCTTCGCCGGACTCGCCGACCTGCACGTGCCCCGCATCCACTTCGGTGTCGGGAC
>JBDTYE010000033.1:0-21289 GCA_040005895.1 Actinomycetota bacterium
CTGCTCGATGTGCGGGCCGCACTTCTGCTCGATGAAGATCACCCAGGACGTGCGCAAGTACGCCGAAGGGCTCGGTGTCGATGCCGCCCAGGCGATCGAGATCGGCCTGCAGGAGAAGTCCGCCGAGTTCGCCGAAAGGGGCGGCTCGGTCTACCTCGCGCCCGACAGCTGACCGGGCTCCCTGGTCAAACTCCCCGGTTAGGGCTGAGCTACTTCATTTGCCTTCCGGCGCTGACCAGGTCCAAGGCTCGGAGCTTGTCGATGGCGGGATGAACCGTGCTCCCCAAACCGGCTGCCCGGGTGCCGATGCAGGTATCGGTGCGATGGGCTGCGGTGGAGGCCAAACAGGGGCGGGCGGTGTCGCTATCTGCTGAGCGGTTTTTGCAAATGTTCGGAAGGCGGTCACCCCGGCAAGCAGGCAGAAGGCCCAGCTCAAGCCGGAGACCGACTTCAGCACCGCCATCGGACCGACGATCTCCAACAGCGCTGACAGCGGGATGTGCAACCTGGCCACAGTATTGGCGAGGATCAGGCCGATGTCGCCGGTCAGCGCGCTCACGAAGGCGATACCCGCTGCGGTGGCCGCGACGCCGGTCGAACGCCGGCCGCTAACCGCTGCGACGATCGCGCCGACCGAATAGCCGATGGCGGCGGCCACCAATCCGACTGACAAGCCGGTCACGCGTCCGATGAACACCCAGACGAGGGCGCCGATGAAGCCGAGTGAAAGGCCCATCCCGAGCCCGCGAATCAGGCTCGGCTCCTCCGGCGCGACATACCTGGCTTGGAACACGAGCTCTCCTCAGGACGTGCCGCCCGACAGCACGGGGTTCAGCTTGGCTTCGGCCGCCCGATCGGCCCGCTTGAATCCAGGGATGGGTACTTAGTCAGCCGAGCGCCTCGAACCACTCCTGCAGCTTCCGGAGATCGCGAAGCCGCTGTTCATACCTCGCCCCGGCAGGTGCGCGGCTGGAACGGATCGGGAAGCGGCGGTAGGTGCAGGCTTGTTCGCGTCGTGCAGGTCCGCTGGAGTTTTATAGAGCGCTGAGCCTCATCGCGTGGCTGTCCTTCGCGATGACCTCGTCGACCCGCTCAGCGAGCGCGCGCCAGTCGTCCACCGCCGCGCGGAGGTAGCGGCCCGTCAGGCCATCCAGCAGTCCGGAGTCGAGGTCCTGGATCAGGTCGATCGATGTCCCGATGGGGGTCCAAACGTCGGGGCTGTCCCACAGGTCCGGGAACGCTGCCGCGGTCATGTCGGTCTTGACCATGCCGGGCGAGATCGCAAAGACGCGGACGCCGTCGGCGTAGACCTCGCCGGCAAGCGCCTCGCTGAACCGGTTCACTGCCGCCTTGCTTGCCAGGTAGGCCGACGAAAGGATCTCGCCGCCCGCCAGGCCCACGGGGTAGGTCGCGGCGCCGGAACTGACGTTCACGATGCGGCCGCTGCCTCTCGCGATCATTGACGGGAGCACCGCCCGGCTGCACAGGTAGGTGCCACGGACGTTGACCTCCATCACCGTCCACCAGTCCTGCTCCTGTTGCTCCCAGGACCGAGCGAGGGCGCCACCGATACCGGCGTTGTTCACCAGCAGATCGGGTACGCCGAGTTCACTCTCGATCCGAGCGAATACGTCGTGGACGGCGTCCGGATCCGCGACATCGAGGACGTACGGCTTGGCTCCGGTCTTTGTTGCGAGGTCGTCGAGACCGGCTTGGCTGCGCGCGATCGCAGCCACTTTCTGGCCGGCGCCGGTCAGCCGCTCGGTGAGAGCAAGACCTATCCCGCGACTCGCACCCGTGACGACAGCCAGGCGATCTCCCATGCGCGAAGGCTAGACCGTGGTGCGCCTGGGCGTCATCGCAGGCGAGCCGTCCTGCCTCGCATGCGGCTGTGTGCACGCGGGGATGAGTCTGGGATCCGAGTGGAACTACTCAGGACACACGGCAACCCCCGGCCATCGGCACGGGGGTCGCAGTGTGTCTAGGGGTAGTGCAGGTACTACAGGCCTGAAGCAGAGATCCGAACCGCGGTGAAGACGGCCGGCGTCGTGGTGACGACGGTGCCGACCGTGGTGGTGACGGCATCGGTCTTGATTGTTTTGACGTTGACGTGGTCGCCGACCTTGACGGACGCGATCGCCGAGTCCGCGTCGTTGCGGCTGACCTTCGTGGTGGCCGTGACGACAGCGCTCACCGACGTACCGCGCAGCGCCTTGTAGCGGCCGCCGTGAACCGTGAACGTGATGCTGGTCGGTGACACCGCTGTGACCGTACCGGCGAGAACGAGCTTGTGGTGGCGCTTGTGCTTGGCCTCGGCGGACTTGGTCTCGCCGTGGTTGGTCTTGGCCTTCGCCGCGGTCGAGGTGGTCGTGCCGTGGTTCGGCTCGGTCGCATTCGCGACGGCGGCCGCGGGGAGCAGGAAGCTCACTGCGAGTGCTGTGACTGCAGCCGCCTTGTTGATCGCGCGCATGAAATGTCCCTTTCCGTCGTATATCAATGAAGTCGGCGAGGGCGGGCGAATTGCCTGGCTCATGCTGGTAATCGCCGCCGCGCGCGTTAGGGGTACGGCCCCTCCCCCAAGGGGCCGATACTCGTGGAACCTTTGCGACCCGCTGACGCGTGGAAGGGGCATGAGCACCCTGCCGGACACCGCGACGGCGCCGATCGCATTCGAGGAGTTCGTCGCGACGCGGTACGCCGGTCTGCGCCGGATGGCGTACCTGCTCACCGGTGACTGGGGTCGCGCAGAGGACCTCGTTCAGACCGCGCTCGCCAAGACCTGGCTCGCGTGGCCCCGTCTCGAACGGCGCGGGGAGCTGGACGCCTACGTACGCCGCATCGTCGTGACGTCGCACGCTTCCTGGTGGCGTCGTCGTTGGCGCGGCGAGCTGCCAACCGAGAACCTGCCCGATACCGGCGCGGCAGACGACGAGATCGCCCGCTCGGATCTGCGTGCGGCACTGCGGCAAGCGCTGGCGAAGTTGCCGCCCAGACAGCGCGCCGCCGTTGTACTGCGCCACTACGAGCAGCTTTCTGAAGCCGCGGTCGCGCAGCTGCTCGGAGTCAGTATCGGCACCGTCAAGAGCCGGTGCTCGCGCGGCCTGGCCGCGCTGCGTACCGCAGGCGTTCCGGGCGTCGAGACGGCCGGACCATTCCCACCTAACAAGAAGGGTCGCCAGCCATGATCCACGACGATTTGCACGCCCTTTTGAGCGACGCCGTCGGACCTGAACCCCCGATCGGTTCGCCGCATGCCGCCGTACGCCGCCGGGCCGGCCAGCTGCGCCGCCGCCGGCAAGCTGCCGGAGCAGCCGCGGGTGCGGCAGGAATCGCGGCCGCTGCAATCGCTCTTCCGGTCCTGCGAGACCGGGCTCCGGGCGCAGAAGCCCCCGCCGCTCAGTCGAAGCCCACACTGCCCGTGTCGACGACACCAGCGATGCCCTCGGTCGATCCGAGCGGGTTCGAGCTCAACTTCTGGCCGGCCGACCCGATGGCCCAGTCCCCCGAAACCCCTGCGTGCACAGTGACCGTCGTATCGAGTGCAAGGGGAGCGGCCGGCCCAGGACTGCAGGCCGACGGTTTCGGGCCAGGTCTGGACGCGCGCGCCGCCGGCCAGGAGCCGGCGGGCCGCTCGCGGGCCGAATCATTGGACATGGGCGTCCTCCTCACTCCCGACCAGAACGTCACCAGCATCGACCGGATCGTCGTCGGCCTCGATCAGCAACCGCAGGGCAACCACGTCTACTGCGATCTACGTGACGTGGACTTCTCCGCAGTGGCGACCGGGCAGGCATTGCGCGTCAGCTACCACGCGGCCAAAGGGCCGGCGCAGCTCGGCACCTACAAAGGGGTCGCGCTGGTGGGCTACACGACCGCGGACGGCACTCGACGCGAGGCGGACGCCGAGCTCGGGAGCTACCAGTACAGGTAACGGACGGGCCGGCCTTGCTACTGCGAGTTCGGGGACAGGCCGGCCATCACGCCGAGGCCGATGAGTACGCCGCCCGTCGCCAGTTGCTGCCGCCGCCGCAGTCGCGAGTTGACGCTCAACCGCCCCCCGATGCGGGCAGCTAGGACGGCGTACGTCGAGTCGGTCGCCGCGCCCAGTAGCAGGAACGTCAGGCCGAGGAGGGTCATCTGCCGGGCGACGTGGCTCCGCCCGACGTCGACGAACTGCGGCAGGAAAGCGAGGAAGAAAAGAGCAGTCTTCGGGTTCAGCACGTTGACGACGAAACCCTGCATGTAGAGCTGGCGAGCAGGCCGACGGACGGGTGCCGCGGGCGCTTCGAAACCGTGCCGGCGCAGGGTCGCCACGCCCAGGACGAAGAGGTACGCCGC
Source organism: Actinomycetota bacterium (assembly GCA_040005895.1). Taxonomy (GTDB): domain Bacteria; phylum Actinomycetota; class Actinomycetes; order BP-191; family BP-191; genus JBDTYE01. The sequence continues at coordinate 4,339 of JBDTYE010000033.1, forward strand.
GCCCGCGTACTTCACGATGCTGAACAGGACCGCGCTCCGCACCAGCAGCGCCGAGACTCCGGCTGCGGCCGCCGCGATGTGCACGAGCGTCGCCGTGTGGATGCCGGCAACAGACGCGAGGCCGGCCCGCCGCCCCTGCTGAACGCTACGCGTGACGATGTAGAGCACCGCCGGTCCCGGGATCAGCAGGAGTGTCAGAGCTGTCGGGACGAACAACGCGAAACGCGACGCGGTGGGCACGTTCGCAGTGTGCGGCAGACCGGCCGCATCGACGAGCGAATAACCGTACGACGTCGGGGCGGCTACCGCGAGCCCTCCAGCCGGAGCAGGAAGTCCTTGCGCTCCGGCCCGCCGGCGTAGCCGCTGATGCTGCCGTCGCTGCGCAGGACCCGGTGGCACGGTACGACGACGCAGACCGGATTGGCGCCGAGTGCACTACCCACCGCGCGGACCGCGGCCGGACTGCCCGCGCTGCGCGCCACCTCGCCGTACGACCGCACCTGGCCGTAGGGGATCGCGTCCGCGGCCGCGAGCACCGCCCGCCGGAACGCACTGCCCGCCAGCCGCAGGTCGATCGCGACGTCGAAGTGTCGCCGCGAGCCGGCGAAGTATTCGTCGAGCTGGCGGCGTACGCCGTCGAACCGGCCGGGCGCGGCAAGGACCCGTGGCGAGATGCGTTCGGACAGGTCGTCGACGACGGTCTCGAGTGGGTCAAAGGCCAGTCGTACCAGGCCATTGGACGTGCCGCCGAGCACAAGCAGGCCGAATGGCGCGTCGTACGTCGTGTAGGCCACATCGATCAAACCTTCAGCTTCCGCAAGCGCCCCGAACCGCGCGAGCAGTTCCGGTGACGGCGCAGCCAAGCGGCCGTTGGAAAGAGCAGCAGTCATTTCTGCCATGTCGTCCTCAACTTCCTGATCCCTTCGTGCACGCTGCGTCGCGCGGCATCCGCCGAGCAGTCGAGCAGCGCGCCGATCTCGTCGTACGCAAGGTCGTGCACGTACCTGTGCACCACTGCTGCCCGCTGCTTGGGAGGCAGGGCTCGCACACCGTCCCAGAGCTGCGGATCGTGGCCCCGAGCCGGGTCTACAGCCACCTCATCCGGTAGGACACCAGTCGGCACAGCGCGCCGCGCGGCGCCCCGGAACGAGTCGACCGCCTTGTGCCGGGCGATGGTGAAGATCCACGCCCGCAGGCCGGACGCATCCGTGAGTGACGGATACGCGCGCAGCGCCGCGAGGAACGTCTCCTGGAAGACGTCGTCGGCATCGACTGGGCCGACCATCGCCCGCACGAAGCGGTAGACGTCGGCCGCATGACTGTCCAACAACTGTTGGAACGGGGGCAGTTGCACACTCATAGAACGCGCCGGCCCCTCCCGATGTGAGATGCCAGGAACGCTAGAGGAGAGCGGACCGCAGAGCGACGTCGCGTACCGTGGCGCGGTGGCACTCCTCGCGATCCCCGAAGAGCTGATAGCGCTCAGGCAGACACTGAACGATTTCATCGACCGGGAGGCGCGGCCGCGCGAGGAACCGCGGCGCCGGGAGTTCCAGGAAACGGGCACGCTGCCGGATCTGCTCGAACTCAAGCGGGAGTTGCGCAGGGTCAGCGCGGCCAACGGCTTCTACCAGCTGTTCATGCCGGTGGACGCCGGCGGCTCGGGGGTCAACAATCTCGGCCTCGTGCTCTGTTACGAAACCGTTGCCGCGGCCGGGAGTTTCCTGGCCGAGAACGCGGGAGTGCTGCCGGGCGTCGAGGGCCCCAGCCGCATCCTGCTCGACTGCACCGACGAGCAGCGCGAGCGCTACCTCTACCCGACGATGCGGGCGCAGAAGGAGTCGGCGTTCGCGCTGACGGAACCCGACGCAGGATCCGATGCGACGAGGATCTCGACGCGGGCCACCCGCACGCCAGAAGGCTTCGTCATCAACGGTCGCAAGCACTTCATCACCCACGGAGCGCAGGCCGACTATGTGCTCGTCTTCGCCGTCACCGAACCCGGCAAGGGCGCGGACGGCGGCATCACCTGCTTCCTCGTCGATTCGGGCACCGAGGGATTCGAGGTCGCCAGGACCCAACGGACGATGTACGACGACCACCAGGCGGAGTTGGTATTCGACGACGTGCACGTGAGCCAGGACCAGATCCTCGGCCGCGAGGGCCACGGGTTCCGGTCGGCGATGAAGTGGATCAACGGCGGCCGGTTGTCGATCGCGGCAGGCGCGCTCGGTATCGCCCAGCAGCTCACCGACCGCATGGTCGCCTACGCCCGGACCAGAGAGTCGTTCGGTCAGCTGATAGGCAAGCACCAGTACGTGCAGGGCATGATCGTCGACTCGGTATGCGAACTGGATCAGGCCCGCTACCTCACCTACGCCTGCGCCGACGCCATCGACAACGGCGCAGACGGCCGGGTGGAGGCGGCCAAAGCGAAGCTGGTCGCGACCGAGATGGCCGGCCGGGTGGCGGACCGTGCGATCCAGGTGTTCGGCGGCACCGGCTTCATGACCGAGACGGGGATCGAGCGCTACGCGCGATTCCTGCGCGGCACCCGTCTGTATGAAGGCACCAGCGAGATCTTGCGGACCACGATCGCCAAAGGGCTGGGTCTGTAGGTTGTTCGACGGACCCCATCACTGTCAGCATTCGCGGCGGATGACTGTTTCGGGCAACCTCGGAGCGCGTGTCGACCTCGTTGTCGATGCAGTGCCGTGCGCCCTTGTCGTTCTTGAGCGGGACGGCAGCATCGGAAATTGCAATGCGGCCGCAAGGCACCTGTTCGGCGTTGACGCATCGCCTTCTTCTGCCACAGACCTGTTCAACCCTGACGGCGCTGGTGACCTGCACGGCCGGCTCCGAGCCGGCGAGCGACCGTCAGTCGTGACCAGAGTGACGCGGTCCGACGGCTCGATGATCGACGTACAGATTGATGCCGAGCCTGTTTTCGACGAATCCGGCGACTATCTCGGCGCGGTCTGCTCGTTGCGCGACGTGACCACCGAGTTGGCGGCTGCCGCCGAGTTGCACGAACGGCAGCGGCTGATGGAGCGCCTGTCCCTCGCGGTGCGGGACATCAATGCGGACCTCGATCTTCAGGCGGTCTTCGACCGGGTCTGCGAGAGCGCTGCGTCGCTCGTCAAAGCATGCGGATCAGGTCTGGCGATCGTCGAGGGCGAAGAGGCGGTCTGCGTCGCGGAGTGGAATGCCGGCCCGGCGCTGGTGGGCGCACGGTGGCGGGCCGATGGCGGCCTGATAGATGAGGCCCGGCGCACCGGAGAACCGGCCCAGGCGGGCAACATCCACGCGTTCGCGCCGTCCGCGGCCCGGCTGCCGGAGCTCGCCGGTATGCGGACGGTCTTCTGCGTGCCGACGATCCACAACGGCCGGAGCATCGGCGCGCTGTATCTATTGTTCGAAGAAGAGGACCTGCGGCTGTCGCTCAACGAGCTCGACGTGCTCGAACTCCTGGCCGCGCACGCCGGCGCTGCCTTCGAGAACGCCCGCGAGCACGCCGAAGTCGTCAAGGCGCAGGCCCGGCAGCAGGCAGTCGTCGACGCCACCGCTGACGGCATGGCGCTGCTCGACGCGGCGGGCAACATCACGAGCTGGAACGCCGCCGCGGAGTCGCTGACCGGCGTACCCGAGCACGAGGCGATCGGTGCGCCGCCGCCGTTCTTCGTCGACTTGGGACGCGGAGCGGTGGCGCATCAACTGCCGACCGGCCGCTGGCTCGAGATCATCGCCTCCGCGGTTGCGGGCACCGGCGAGCGGGTCCTCGACTTCCGGGACATCACTGCGGCGAAGCGCCTCGACGAAGCGCGCGACCTGTTCCTCGCGACCACCAGCCACGAGTTGCGTACGCCGATCACGGTCGTCAAGGGGTTCGCGGGCACCCTGTTGCACCGGTGGGACGAGTTGACCGATGTCGAGCGGCGCGAGGCGGTCAGCACGATCGTGCACCGGACCGAATCGCTTGCCGCGCTGGTCGACCAGCTGCTGCTCGGCTCCACCACCGACGCCGGATTCCAGCTCGACACCACGGCGTTCGACATCGGCGTCGCTCTGCGCGGAGCCCTGGCGGGATTCGAGGCGCTTTCCGACGGGCACACGCTGGTGCTGCAGGTGCCTGCGGGCCTGCCGAAGGTCGCCGGTGACCGCGGCAGCCTCGACAACGTGGTGGCGCAGCTGATCGAGAACGCCGTGCGCTACAGCCCGGACGGCGGCGAGGTGCGCGTCGTCGCGTCGCGGGAAGGAGACCACATCGTCGTCAGCGTCAGCGATGACGGGATCGGCATCAGTGATGACGACGCGCAACTGATCTTCGAGCGGTCCTATCAGGCGGGCGCCGGTGACAGCAGGCCGTTCGGCGGTCTGGGGCTCGGTCTCTACATCGTCCGCAGGCTGATCGAGGCGCAGGAGGGCAGGGTGCGCGCCTATGGCACGGTCGGCGCGGGTGCGACTGTCGAGTTCACGCTGCCGGTCGCCGCGGACCGGGTGCCTCTCTACGTACCCCCGGCGCGGGCGGTTCGATAGCCGGGCCCGGGCCAGCGGTAGTGTCAGTTCACTTTCTGCGCCGCCGCTGACTTTTCACCACGGCGCTGCGCCGCCCACGGCGCTTGTCATTTTGGAGCCGGTCATCGAGATTCCCGTTGTCGCCCCGCGCCAGCCGTGCCCCTGCGGCTCCGGCCGGCGCTACAAGTCGTGCCACGGCTCCAACCGCGCAGATCGCATGGTCACCCTGCGACCGTTCGCTGGTCGCGTCGACGAAGCCGATTGGGTCGCGCTGCGCGAAGTCGTCCCGTCCGCGGTAGCGCCCCTCAAACTCAAGGATCCGGCGTACGCCGACCGGTCCGTTTTCCTGACGACGGTGCTGCCGGCCGGCTGGCCGGGACTCGTGCGCTCGGACGGCGTCATCTATGTCGCGCTGCAGACGCCGCGGCGCTGCGGCGACCTGGCCCGCGACCTCGGTCAGGTCGTGAACCTCGCTCTCGAAACCGAGCCGGGAAATGCTGTGCAGGGCCTGCCGGCCGCGCCCGACGCGCCGCGGGTGCATGATCTCGTCGCCGACGAGGCGATCGACGTGGCGGTCCTCGACAACTTCGCGTTCTGGGTCGAGAGCATGGCCGACGAAACAGGGGCGCTGCGGACCGCGCTGGAGAGCGCCAATGCCTCGATAGTGCCGACGGCCCGGCTGGCTTCGGTCGAGGCGGCGTACTGGTGCCGGATCAAGGAGCGAGCGCACCTGCGGTGGGCGATGGCGCAGGACGAGGACGTGCTGCTCGACGCGCTGGCACGGCTGGCGGCGACCCGGTCGCTCGGACTGGGTGAGGGCACCAAGTGCATCGGCGCCTTCCGCGCCTGCGGCCTGCTCATTCCCGTCTGGGATCTGCCCGGCGATCTGACTGCGGGGGAGCTCGAAAGGCCCGCCGCCGAGCTCGCCGCCCGGCTGGAGGAGACGCTCGCGGATCTGGTGGCCCATCCGCGCAAGCCCAACGCCGACGAACAGCGGGCGCGCTCCGGCCTTCTCAGCCGACAGCTCACCCTGAACTGAAAAGCGGATTCGGTGAATGAGTCGGCCTGGCTTCTTGGACGCGGCGCTGCGTTTCGTTACTGTTTTGCAAGCTCGGGCGTCGTCGCCTCCCCCGTCGACGATGCCCGAGCACCCAACTTTGTAGGGTCGGTCGCCGCCCCGTCGTTGTCTTCGGTTCATCAAGTGGCACCTTTCCGGTGATGTCCCCCGACTTTGACGTCGCCGTCGTCGGAACCGGGCCGGCCGGCGCGACCGCCGCGCGAGTAGCCGCGGCGGCCGGAGCGCGCACGGTTTTGCTGGAGCGGGCCCAGGTGCCGCGCTACAAATGCTGCGGCGGCGGCCTGATCGGACTCTCTCGCGCCGCCCTGGTCGCCGACGTCGCGCCACTGATCCGCGAGAGCGCTCACCGCATCACCTTCAGCACGAACCTCGCGCAGCGCTACACCAAGACCTCGCACTCCGGTCCGGTGTTCCAGCTGGTGATGCGCTCGGACTTCGATGCCTCGCTCGTCGACCTCGCGGTGGCCGCCGGGGCGGAACTGCGCTGCGGCACCGTCGTACGGTCGCTGTCGGAGGATGCCGGGGTCGTGACGCTGGTCACCTCCTCGGATCCCGTGACTGCGCGGGTGGTGGTCGGGGCCGACGGCGCGTCCGGGCGGACTGGCAGCTACGTCGGCGTACAGGCCTCGCAGGTCGATGTCGGGCTCGAAGGCGAGTTCCCGGTGCCCACTGCCCGTCGGAACTACTGGGCGGGCCGTGTACACATCGACTGGGGGCCGGTGCCCGGCTCTTACGCGTGGGTTTTCCCGAAGGGTGATCTGCTGACCGTCGGGGTCATCGGGCCACGCGCTTCCGGAGACGCGATGCGCCGCTACTACGACGACTTCGTCGCGTACGCGGGTCTGGCCGGCGTCGAGCCGTCGACGTTCTCCGGTCACCTCACTCGCTGCAGGGACGCCGGTTCGGCGCTGCGCCGAGGCCGCGTGATCGTTGCCGGCGACGCCGCCGGACTGCTCGAGCCGTGGACCAGGGAAGGCATCTCGTTCGCCCTGCGGTCCGGCTCGTTAGCGGGTACCGCCGCTGCCGCTGCCTCTCGGTGCGCCTCCGAGAGGGACGCCGAGGCACGCCTGTCGTCGTACGCCGACCGGGTGATCGAGACACTCGGACCGGAGATGGACGCGGGCCGGGTCTTCCTGCAGGCTTTCAGCGCCAATCGGCAGGCCTTCCACGGTTTCGTCGCGAGCGTGCCGGGCGGCTGGCGGCTCTTCACCCGGCTGGTGGGCGGCCAGACGTCACTGCCCGAGCAGCTGGAACGCCGCGGCGTGCGGATGGCTCTCGCTGCGGTGCTGGCTGTGTCCGGCAAGTCGCGGTCCCGCGGTCGCGCGGCTGGTCGCTAGTCCCGCCAGATCGGGCAGCTCATGCAGCGCGGGCCGCCGCGGCCGCTGCCCAGCTCGCTGCCGGGGATCGTGATGACCTCGATGCCTTCCTCCTCGAGGCAGGCGTTGGTCTCGATGTTGCGCTCGTAGGCGATGGCGACCCGCGGCGCGATGCACAGTGTGTTGTTGCCGTCGTCCCACTGCTCACGCTCGGCGGTGACCGGGTCGAGTCCCGTGTCGATCACATGCAGCTTGTCGATGCCCATAGCCTTGGCCGCGGCCTGCAGAAACGGCGTCTTCGCGCTGATGTCGAGTCCCTGCGGAGCGGCCGTAATCGCATACGCCGCAAGGGTTTCCGCCATCGGCGGGTACATGACGCAGCGGTCCACGTCGACCATCGTGAATACGGTGTCGAGGTGCATGGTCGCGCGCCGCTGTTCGATCGGAACGGCAAGGACCGTGTGTACGACGCCGGCGTTCAGCGCCCGCAGTGCCATCGCCTCGACTCCCGCCGCGCGGGTGCGTTCGCCCACCCCCACAGCCAGCACGCCGTCACTGAGCAGGAGGCAGTCGCCACCTTCCAGCCAGGCGTCCTCGGCCAGACCGGCGTACAGGACAGGGGTTCCGGCGAACCGTGGGTGGTGCCGGTAGATGGCACCGGTCAGCGACGCCTCCCGCTCGCGAGCGGGCATCGAAGGGTGGGTGATCGCGACCTGGTCGCCGAGCCAGACCGACGAGTCGCGGGTGAAGAGCAGGTTGGGCAGCGGCGGGATGACGAAGTCGTGCCGGTCCATTAGCCGGTAGACGACGCCGGTGCCTGCCTCGACCTCGTCGTGGCCGAGACCGGCGATCAGCACATCGGCAAGGGCTTCGGAGTCGAGGTCCCGCAGCGCCGACTCGACCGTCTGCCGCAGTAGCGGCCCGGTGTGCCATTCGGGCAGGGCGTAGGCGATTACGTCGTCGCGCGCGGCTTCGACGTCGAGCGACTGGGCGAGCAGGTCCCGCAGGTAGAGAACTTCGACGCCACGGCTGCGCAGCGCGTCGGCGAAAACGTCGTGTTCCTCCTGGGCCCGGCCCACCCACGGGATGCCGTCGAAGAGCAGGTCGGAGTTGTTTCGCGGGGTCAGTCGCTTCAGCTCACTGCCGGGCCGGTGCAGCAGCACAGTCCGCAGCCGCCCCACCTCGCTGGTGACCCGCGCCGTCGCGGGCGACTCGTTCATGCGTTGCACCCTACGGCGACGGCGCTGCACTCGATGCCCCCGTCCGCTGGTAGTCCAATAGACGGGTCGAAACGGTAGCTGCTCGGGGTCGCCGAAACGGTAGTTTAGAAACCGTTGAAACGGTAGTCTATCTTCCGCTGGAACGGTATGGTAGCAGGGTGTTCTACCTGCCGCGCATTCTCGACCGAGAACTCGATGAGCTCGTGTCCAGTCTCCCGGCCATATCCATCGAAGGTCCGAAGGGCGTGGGAAAGACGGTCACGGCCGAGCGTCGTGCAGACACGATCTACCGCCTCGACGATCCAGCAACCCTCGAGGTCCTGACGGCCGATCTGAGTCTTGTCGATCAGGTCGCCGGGACGGTGCTGCTCGACGAATGGCAACGCCATCCACCCGTTTGGGATTTCGTCCGTCGCCAGGTCGACCGAGGGGCCGCTGCTGGCAGGTTCCTGCTCACAGGCAGCGCCGCACCCGAGGGCGCACCTGTTCATTCCGGCGCTGGCCGAATCGTGCAGTTGAGAATGCGTCCGCTCAGTCTTGCGGAGCGAGGTATCGCTCAACACTCAGTCAGTCTTGCGTCGCTCTTGTCAGGTACCCGACCGACGATTGCGGGCAATACGTCACTTGGTGTTCGGGACTACGTCGACGAGATCCTCGCGTCGGGCTTTCCCGCAATCCGTGCGACGGAAGGCCGTTCCCGCCGCGCCTTGCTCGCCGGATACATCCAGCGGGTCGTCGAGCGCGACTTCCCTGACCAGGGATTGCGGATCCGGCGGCCGGCAACGTTGCGCGCGTGGCTCGACGCTTACGCCGCGGCGACGTCAACAACTACCAGTTACAACAAGCTGCTCGCCGCCGCGACCCCGGGGGAGTCCGACAAGCCGGCCAAGACCACGACAATTGCCTACCGGGAAGTCCTTTCCCAGCTCTGGCTGCTTGATCCCGTTCCGGGCTGGGTGACCGGCCGCGGTCATCTGTCTGCACTGGCGCAAGCACCCAAGCATCACCTCGCCGACCCTGCGCTGGCCGCGCAATTGCTGGGAGTAGATGCCGCGGCGCTGCTCAATGCGGAAGCCGTGAACCCGGCAGTTCCCCGGGACGGGACTCTGCTCGGCGCATTGTTCGAGTCGTTGGTCACGCTGAGCATGCGGGTTTATGCACAAGCAAATGAGTGTTCCGTGCACCACCTCCGCACTCAGAACGGCCGTCACGAAGTCGACCTGATCGTCGAGCTGCCGGATCAACGGGTCGTAGCGTTCGAGGTCAAGCTCGCCGCCACGGTCGACGAGCGGACCGTCTTGCATTTGAACTGGCTTAAGGAACGCCTCGGCGACGATCTCCTGGACGCGGTCGTGATCACGACTGGTACGACGGCGTACCGGCGATCCGACGGGATCGCCGTCGTACCCGCCGCTCTTCTCGGCCCGTAGCCCCGAGGCTGTCATGAGAACGGCTCGTCATCCCCGGGACGAAGGATCAGCGCGGTGGCAACCAGGACCAGTGATCGTGGTCCCAGCAACCACCGACCTGATCGTCGGCGTACGCAAGCCACCGGCGAGGTCCCGTGCGCGGTACGACGCGGGCTCGCGCTGCGGCGTCGTACGCGAGATCGTTCACCGTGTGACGACAGCGCCCCACTCCCTCGCGAGCATCAAGCGGGTGGAGGCTGCGGCCGGCTCACTCGCGACGACCGCGGCCCGGCGCATGAACGACGAGCTGTCGTGGTTCCGGGACCTGCCGCCCAAGCATCGTTCGATCATCGGTCTGATTGCGCACTCGGGAATCGCGGCCTTCGTCGATTGGCTGCGCCAGCCGAAGCAGACCATCAACGACACCGGCACGATCTTCGGCGCAGCACCGCGCGAGTTCGCCAGATTGATCACGCTGCAGCAGACCGTCGAGATGGTCCGGCTGACCATCGATGTCGTCGAGCAGTCTGTCGACGAGCTCGCCGCGCCTGGCGAGGAGACCGCGCTCAAAGAGGCCGTGCTGAGGTTCTCCAGGGAGGTCGCGTTTGCCGCCGCCGACGTCTACGCCAAGGCGGCCGAGGAGCGGGGTGCCTGGCACGCGAGGCTGCGGGCACTGCTCGTCGACGCGCTTCTGCGAGGTGACGCGGCCGAGTCCCTGCAGAGCCGCGCGGCAGCGATGGGCTGGGGTACGCCGGACGGTGTCGCGGTGCTCGCCGGCCCGGCTCCCGATGGCGATCCCGACCCCGTACTCGACGAGGCGGAGCGACGAGCGCGCCACGTCGGCGTCGACGCCCTGGCCGGGCTGCACGGCGACCGGCTGGTGGTAGTTCTGGGCGGCAGCGGCGACCTGATGCCGTGCGCAGCCGAGCTCGCGCCCGTATTCGGCAAAGGACCGATAGTGATGGGCCCGACGGTGGCGACGCTCATCGACGCGGCGGCTTCCGCTACTGCTGCACTCAACGGACTTCGGGTCGCCGCGGGGTGGCCGGACGCCCCGCGGCCGGTCAGCGCGGACGACCTACTGCCCGAGCGTGCGCTCGACGGTGACAAGCAAGCCGCGGCAACACTGGTGGAAGATATCTACAACCCGCTGGCAACGGGCGGACCCGCTCTCCTCGAGACGGTGACAGCTTTTCTGGCCCAGGGCGGGTCTATCGAGGGCACTGCGCGGGCGATGTACCTGCACCCCAATACCGTGCGATACCGTCTACGCCGAGCCATCGAAGTCTGCGGTGTCAGCGTGTACGACGCCCGCGGGGCGTTCGTAGTGCAAGTGGCAATAACACTGGGGCGAATCGCCGGCTGATCCCGGAGCGACCGGGCGACGCATCGTACCGAATGCAGTTTCTTGTCAGAACCCGACAAAGCTGCACGTGATAGTTCGTCTGCGTCGTCCTTGGCGCAGCCTCCCCTCGACAAGGATGGTAGAGAGCGTGCTAGCTATCCTCGCGCCCGGACAGGGCTCCCAAACTCCCGGTTTCCTCCTCCCCTGGCTCGAGGTGCCCGGAGTCGGCGACCAGCTCCGCTGGTACTCCGAAGTGGTCGGCCGCGACCTGGTCGCCCTGGGCACCACGGGCAGCGCCGAAGACATCCGTGACACGGCAGCCTGTCAGCCGCTGCTCGTTGCGGCCGGGCTCGCCACCGCGCATGCATTGCTCGAGGGCAACGACCGGCCCCGCTACTACGCCGGACACAGCGTCGGTGAGCTCACCGCCGCTGCCCTGTCGGGAATGATCAGCGACGAGGCCGCCATGGTGATCGCGCGCGAGCGCGGCAACGCGATGGCGCTGGCCGCCGCGGCTACCCCGACGGGCATGTCCGCCTGCCTCGGCGGCGACCCGGACGAGGTCGTGGCGATCATCGAAAAGGCCGGACTCGGCGCCGCCAACAGGAACGGCGCGGGTCAGATCGTCGCAGCCGGGGCACTCGACGCCCTCGCCGGACTTGCCGACGCCCTGAACGGCATCGCCCGGGTCATCCCGCTCAAGGTGGCAGGGGCGTTCCACACCGACTACATGCTCTCGGCGCAGCAGCGGCTCGAGGCGCTCGCAGAGGTCACGCCGTCGCATGACGCGCACGTGCCGATGCTCTCGAACGCCGACGGCGAAGTCGTAACGCACGGGGAGGACATGCTCAAGCGCCTGGTCGAGCAGGTCGCCTCACCGGTTCGCTGGGACATGTGCATGGAGACGCTCGTGCACGCAGGCGTCAGCGCGGTCGTCGAGCTGTCACCCGCCGGGACACTCACCAACCTGTTCACCCGTGCGCACAAGTCGGTCAAGGCGCTCGCGCTCAAGACGCCCGCAGACCTCGAAGCGGCCCGCGCGCTGATCGACGAGGACATGGGCAACCGGCTCGGCACCGGCACCGCCCCGCCGTGGCGGCTGATCCTGGCCCCGGCGGGCGGCACCTTCGAGATGCAGGAACACGAGGTCGACGTCGACCTCGTCGAAGGCGCGCAGCTCGGCATCGTGTCCAGCAGGCGCGGCAATGTCGAAGTTTTCGCTCCTTACGGCGGCCGCCTGATCGAATGGCTCGCGCACGACGGCGACAGGGTGAAACCCGGTCAGCCGCTCGCCCGCCTGCACCCGTCGGATGCGCCCGAGTGACCGGCCTCGCGATCCGCGCCGGGTCGCCGGGTGCGCAGATCGTCAGCTTCGGCGACCACCGGCCGGCCAACGTCATGACCAACGCCGACCTGGAGAAGATCGTCGAGACAAGTGACGAGTGGATCCGCAGCCGCGTCGGCATCGAGACCCGGCGCATCGCCGCAGCGGACGAGTCCATGGTCTCGATGGCCTCGTCCGCTGCTGCCAAGGCGGTCGCCTCGAGTGGCATCGACCCGCTCGAGATCGACCTCGTGCTGCTGGGTTCCTGCACGCTGCCTGCCCCGATCCCCTCGGGTGCACCACGGGTCGCGACCGAGATCGGAGCGGTCAACGCCGCTGCTCTCGACGTCAACGCCGCCTGCTCCAGCTTCTGCTACGCCCTCGCGCAAGCTGCTGACGCGATCCGCGGCGGCTCGGCTCGGCACGTCGTCGTGGTCGGCTCCGAGATGTTCTCCAGGCCGTTCATCGACTGGACCGACCGCGGCACCTGCGTGATCTTCGCGGACGGCGCCGGCGCGGTGGTCGTCACAGGCAGCGAGGTAAACGGCATCGGCCCGGTCATCTGGGGCGCCGACGGCTCGCGCGCCGACACCTTCGAGATCCCGGAGGGTGGCTACCTCAAGATGGAGGGACAGGCCGTCTACCGCTGGGCCGCGCTCGAACTCAAGGGCATCGCCAAGCAGGCCTGCGACGCCGCGGGCGTCACGGTCGACGAGCTCGCGGCATTCGTGCCGCATCAGGCCAACCTGCGCATCGTCGACCACATCGCCAAGGACCTCGGCATCGACCCAGCAAAGGTCGCCCGCGACGTCATCAACACCGGCAACACTTCCGCTGCCTCGATTCCGCTCGCGCTGGCTCGCATGTCCAACGAGGGGCTGTTGCCCAGCGGCGCGCCGGTGCTGCTGTTCGGCTACGGCGCCGGCCTGACGTACGCCGCCCAAGTGGTGACCGCGCCGTGACCGGACGCCCCGTCGACGACGAGACAGGCACCACCCGCGCACCGCAGCAGGCGCCGCGTACCGCGCTGGTCACCGGCGCTTCGGGCTTCCTCGGCCAGGCGATCGTGGCCGCGCTCGCCGAACCCGGCATGCACGTGGTCTGCCACTACAACTCGGATCGGGCCGGCGCCGACAAGGCCGTCGCCGTTGCCGAGGAGCGCGGGGCAACGGCTTCGGCCGTACAGGCCGACCTGCGCGAAAAGGACGCAGCGATCACCCTGGTCAAGTCGTGCCCGACCGGACCCGACATCGTGGTCGCCAACGCGGGTATCACCCGCGACGGCATCTCGCTGATGATGAGTGACGAGGCTTTCGAGGAAGTCATCGACGCCAACCTGACGGCGGCGTTCCGCACGGCCAGAGCGGCGCTGAGGGTCATGCTGCGGCGCAGGTCGGGTCGGGTCATCTTCATCGGTTCAGTTGCCGGACTACTGGGTAACCCGGGTCAAGCGAACTATTCGGCAGCCAAGGCCGGGCTCGGCGGTCTGGCCCGCGCGCTGGCACGGGAAGTCGCCTCGCGCGGCATCACGGTCAATGTCGTGGCTCCTGGAGTTCTCGAAGGTGGCTTGGCGGGCGAGGGGGCCGCCGAGGGCCTGAAAGAACTCGAGAAGTCGATCCCCGCTGGGAGACGGGGCACTGCAGCCGAAGTCGCCCATGCGGTCGCATTCCTGGCCGGGGCGCAAGCCTCGTACATCACCGGCTCGACGCTTGCCGTCGACGGCGGACTTGCTATGGGTTGCTGATCTTGAAGCGGCAGCCGACTCTGCACATCGCACGAACCTGACAAGACCCAACCAAAAGGAGAAGCCCATGAGTGACGAAGACATCCTGACCGGCCTTGCCGAGATCATCAATGAGATCACCGGCCGCCCGACGGCGTCCGTTGTCGCCAGCGCGAGCTTCACCGACGACCTCGATATCGACTCGCTGTCGATGGTCGAAGTGGCCGTCGCCGCCGAAGAACGTTTCGGCGTCAAGATCCCCGACGAAGCACTCGCGAAGCTCAAGACGGTCCAGGACGCCATCGACTTCATCAAGTCGGCAGGTGTCCCGGCATGACATCACGCCAGGACATTCGCGTCCTGGTGACCGGGGTCGGCGCGGTGACCCCGGTAGGGGACGACGCGCAGTCTTCCTGGGAAGCGCTGCTGGCCGGCACGTCGGGCGTGACGCGGCTCGACGACCGGTTCGAGTGGATGGAACCGTTGCCGGTCAAAATCGGCGCGATGGTGCCGACCGAACCAGGCGATCGGCTCGATCGCGTCGAAGCCCGCAACATGGACCGGTCGGTGCGTCTTGCCCTGCTCGCGTTCCGCGAGGCGTGGGCCGACGCCGGTAAGCCCGACTGTGCCAAGGAACGGCTCGCGACGGTGATCGGCACCGGCATCGGCGGTATCACGACGCTGCTGGACCAGTACGACATCTTCAAGGAGAAGGGTGCGCGGCGCGTCTCGCCGTTCACGATTCCGATGATGATGCCCAATAGCCCGGCCGCCACGATCGCCCTCGAGGTGGGGGCAGGTGCCGGCACCAGGACGCCGGTCAGCGCCTGCGGGTCCGGGTCGGAGGCGATCGCGATGGCCCTCGAACTGCTGCGCACCGGTCGCATCGACGTGATCGTCGCGGGGTCGACCGAGTCGATCTTCCACCCCCTGCCAATGGTGGGTTTCTCCAACATGCGCGCGCTTTCGACCCGCAACGACGAGCCCGAACGTGCCAGCCGGCCGTGGGACACGGACCGCGACGGGTTCGTGTTGGCCGAAGGTGCCGGCATCGTGATCCTCGAGACCGAGGAGCACGCGAAGGCGCGTGGAGCAAAGGTGTACGCCGAATTGGCCGGTGGCGGGATCACCTCTGACGGTTACCACATCACCGCACCGGATCCCTCGGGCACGGGGGCGGCCGCCGCGATGACGCTGGCGATGGCGGATGCCGGCTTGCGACCGGAAGACATTGACTACATCAACGCCCACGGCACCTCGACGCCGGTCGGCGACGTCGCCGAGATCGATGCCATCAAGCTGGCGTTCGGCACCCATGCACGGTCGTTCCCCATCTCCTCGACGAAATCGATGACGGGGCACTCACTCGGCGCGGCCGGCGCCATCGAGGCCGTCGTCGTGGCGCAGTCGATCCGCGACTCGAAGATCCATCCGACGATCAACCGCGACAAGCCCGACGAGGCCTGCGACCTCGACGTCGTACCCGAGGGGCAGCGGGACCTATCGATCCGTGCCGCTCTCTCGAACTCGTTCGGTTTCGGCGGCCACAACATCACCCTCGCGTTCCGTCGCTACGACGGCTGACGGTTCGCGCCCGTCACTCCAGCACCCGAGCACCTTCAGCGATTCGGAGCTTCCTCGAATGACAACCGTCATCGAACCGACTGTCCTGTCGGCCCCCGAGCGTCCCGCCACGAGCCCGCACGTCCGGGTCGCCAACCTTCTCGACGAGGGTTCATTCGCCCTCGCGAACGAACAGGGCGCGATGATCTGGGGCAAGGGCACCGTCGACGGCACTCCTGTCGTCGTCTACGCAACCGACCCGGCGATCATGGGCGGTGCCCTCGGCGCCGAGGGCTGCCAGTTGATCAGTGACGCCATCGCCGCCGCTCGCGCCGACGGTGTACCGGTCATCGGCGTGTGGCACTCCGGCGGGGCGCGGCTGCAGGAGGGTGTCTGGGGGCTCGACGGCGTGGGCAAGGTGTTCGCCGAGATGACGCACTGTTCGGGCAAGGTGCCGCAGATCTCCGTTGTACTCGGCCCCTGCGCCGGCGGCGCGGCCTACGGACCGGCCCTCACAGACGTGGTGGTCATGGGTCCCGCGGCCCGCGTCTTCGTCACCGGACCGGACGTCGTACGCAGCGTCACCGGCGAGACTGTGACTGCGGAGATGCTGGGCGGTCCTGGCCCGCACGGCCGGCGCAGCGGCGTCGTACACATCGTCTCCGACACCGAGGAAGACGCGCTGCTGCGCACCCGCGAGGTTGCTTCCCTGCTGGGCAACCAGGGTTCCTTCACAGGTGAGGTCACCTCGCTCGACGAGGTGCTGCCGACGCTGCTGCCCGACTCCAAGAAGCGGGCGTACGACGTGAAGCCGGTCGTCGCCGCATTCCTCGACGAGGGCACCGCGGCCGAACTGCACGCCGGCTGGGCGCCCAACCTGACGACGACGCTCGGGCGGCTCGCGGGCCGCACCGTCGGCGTACTCGCCAACAATCCCATGCGCCTCGGCGGCTGCCTCGACTCGGCCAGTGCCGAGAAGGGCGCGCGGTTCGTGCGCATGTGCGACGCCTTCGGCGTACCGATCGTTGTGCTCGTCGACGTGCCCGGCTACCTGCCGGGTGTCGACCAGGAGTGGGATGGCGTCGTACGTCGCGGGGCCAAGTTGCTGCACGCGTTTGCCGAGACCGTCGTGCCCACCGTCTCCGTCGTGACCCGCAAGGCCTACGGTGGCGCCTATATCGCGATGAACTCCAGATCCCTTGGTGCTACGGCAGTTTTCGCCTGGCCCGGTGCAGAAGTCGCGGTCATGGGCGCGGAGGCTGCGGTCGGCATCCTGCACCGCAAGCGGCTCGCTGCGGTGCCGGAGGAAGAGCGCGCTGCGCTCACCAAGGAGCTCGCGGAAGAGCACAAGAAGATCGCCGGCGGCCTGCCGCGAGCGGTCGAACTCGGTCTCGTCGACGAGGTCATCGACCCGGCGTCGACCCGCGCGCGGGTCATCGCTGCCATCGCGGATGCGCC
>JBDTYE010000034.1:0-20874 GCA_040005895.1 Actinomycetota bacterium
GATCACCGGCGTAGACGACGCTGGACAGGTCCCGCGCGATGGAGAACTCGCAGGTGCCGTGGAAGCGGAGCAGGTAGCCTTCCGGCCGCTCGACGAACGTGTAGAGGGGTGCGTCCTCTTCATCCGACAGGTGCGCGATCTCGCGCCCCTCCGGGCGATCAGGAGGTACGACGCGCAGCCCGCCGTCAGTGAGCAGGACATCGGCGTAGGTGTCGGCGTGGTCGTCGACGGCGCGGCCGTGGTGCAGTGGCAGCGTCGTGCGCAGGCGCAGCCCGTGCATGACGAACGTCGTCATGGCGCGTCCCGTGCCTCGAGCGGGACGTAGCCGCTCGGGTCGCTGTCGATCGCGACACCGCGCACTTCGATCCAGGCGTGCGCCCGCACCTGCGCGCCGTCACGACGAACGCCGAGCCGCAGGACCGGTCCGAGCTCGCGGAGCAGATGACCCGTCACGAGGCTGCGCCGCAGGCAGTCGCCTGCGGCTCCGAATCGCCAGATCTTGAAGGCGATGTCGACGGATCGCAGCCGCAGCTCGGCCCAGCCGGGCAGCACTCCCGCGGGTTCGGCCTTCGGGCGGCCGTCGTCGGCGAGCGGGACGCCCATGCCTGCGGCGAGTGACCGGATCGGCGTACGCCGAAGCCGCCACTCGACCACCGCCGCGAGCGCCAACACCCGCAGCACTTCGCGAACAAGTGACGGAACGCCGTGCAGCCGAGTGCCGGCCCGCGTCATGCGCTGCCCTCGGTTGCCAGCCAGGCAGCCTGCAGAGCCAGCAGGCAACCGGGATTCGGCTTGAGGGAAAGCCACTCGGCCCGCAGCACGTCGACGTCGACGAGTGCCTGATCGAGCCCCGATCCGTCCCACTCCCCCGCGAACCGCCTGCTGTGCTCGTTTATTGCCGCAGTATTGAAAGTCGCCTTGGTCCGCCGGCTCAGAATCGCGGCCGGCAGCACGTCGCCGAACAGCTCGGTCATCGCCGCTGTGCGTGTCGGGTAGCCCAGCCTGCCGCGGCGCCGGGCGAGCGCGTCGAGAAAGGGCTGCGCCAGCAGGGGATGCGCGAGCCGCGCACTCTTGCCGGCGGCGACGAGCGACAGTCCGGCCAGGCCGATCGCGGCGCTGCGGCCGTAGGGCAGCCTGCGTACTGCGTCGGCGTACGAAAGGGGTTCGTCCGCGGCGTCGTCCGCGATCTCGCGGATGAACGCGGCGCGCAGTTGTGGTCGCAGCCACGGCGGTGCGACGCGGGCGAACTGCCGCGTCTCCACCATGCGACGTACCAACCGGGGTGCGACCGCCTGTGCGGCCGCGACGATCGTCGCGAAGTCCGTGGCACCCCGGCGGTAGCGGAGGTTGGCGAGCGGGGTGCCACGCATCGGCCCGAGGACCTCGTCGCCGCCTTCGCCTGTCAGCACGGTGCCTCCGGCGGCCATCGCGTAGACGTCGGCTGCGCTGTGCGCTGTCGGCGGATACACGAGTCCATACCTGTGGAGGCCTTCGAGCGCGCGCGGCCCGAGGACGTCGCGCTCGTCGGTAACGGCTATCCGGACCCAGTCGGGGGCCTGCAAGTAGCCGACGACCACCTCCTGGGACGCAACCTCGTCGGCGTCAATACTGTGCGGAAACACGTGGGTGACGGGGATGGGCGCAGGCAGTGACTCTCGGCGGGCGAGCCTGGTCGCGATCGCGAGCACCGCGGACGAGTCCCGACCACCGGAAAACATGATCAGGCAGGGGGAGTTCTCGAGCGCGGGCCTGATCTCCTGCTCGAGCGCCTTGATCGGATCGCTCGATCCAGGTTCGAGCAGCGGCGGCGAGCCGACCGTGCCGCCCAGGAAGCCACAGGCGATTTCGGCGGCCTTGAGCCGGTAGGGCGCCGCGGCGGGCAGGGCGCCGGATGCCGGAACAGTTGTCACGGGCCTTCGGCGAGCAGCCGATGGTGGTGCAACGTGGCAATGAACGACTGCACGTCGATCGTCGCGGTCACGACGTCGACGTCGTACTCCTCGAGCAGTCCGGCAACCAGCCGCTCCTCGTCAGTGTCCGTTTCGAGCATCTGCAGCAACGCCGCGGCCGTCCCCCGAGCAGTGAAGTAGATGGCCGCGTCAAGGTCGAGAATCACGACTTCGTCGTCGAGCGCCTGCCAGCTGACGCCGTCGCTCCGCAGCCGCACCCTCGCTGTCCCTTCGTCTGTCACAGCACCCCGGACACGCGAACTGCTGGCGACCCGAAGGTTGCCAGCAGTTCGAAGATGCCTAGCTCCAGGTCAGTTTCCTGAACGGGGTCGTCGCTGGGAATGCTGCGTCCAGGGACGTAACCGGTGCCTTGTTTCCACCGGTCAGGTCGACCAAGGATCCGATCACTTCCAGAACAGGCGTCTCGTAAGTGCGCTTCATATTGCCCCCTCCCAGGGTGTTGCGGCCCCCCAGCCGGACGGATCCGGCATCAGCGGGCCTGGCCGAACTGCCTGCCGATGTGGACAGGCTACGGGCGATGGCGGTTGTCGCCAAGCGGTTCGGGATTTGTTTCTGCAGACATTCGTGCTTTTTCAGACGTTTCGTCGCCGCCGTCGAGGGTGTGCAGGAAGCGATCGCGCTCGCCGCCGTCGACGTCCTCGAACAAGGGGTTGACGACCGGCACCCGGTTGAACCGGGCCCGGAAGTAGCGTCCGCACTGCACGCCGAGCTCGGCATAGCTCGCCGCGGTGGAGCCGCGGGTCGCCCGGACGATGCTCTGCCCGCTCGGTCCGGTGAACGCGAGCACGGGCGAACGCGCCGCGTCGACCCGGCGCAGCAGAGCACGCCACAGTCGGCCTTCATCAATCGGCGGGACCCGTGTACCGAGAACCCGGTTGCAACGTTCGAGAGCCGCGGCGACCAGCAGTCCGGTGCCTGTCTCCCTCGTGCGCTCCGCCAGCACGCCCGGGTCACAAAACGTCAGCGCCCGATCCATGTCGGCAAGCCACAACAAACGGTGGCCCCCGCTGAGGACCGCATGCACCGCGAGGTGGATGACTCGGTCGTGCGGCTCCAGAACCGGGACCTCTGGCCGGCCCACCTTGCGGTAGAGGCGGCGGCCCAGCATCTGCTGTGGGTCGAGTCGGATCTGCCGGCGTATCCGGGCGTCGTTGATCAGAGACCAGTGCAGGTCGAGGGGCGTGCCGTGCGGCAGCAGCAGCGTGAGCTCACCTCGGCGGTCGCGCGCGATGCGCTTCCAGTTGCGGTCCAGGAGCTGAGCGCCATGCCCGTCCAGCGCCTTCAGAACTGCGCCGAGCCGGCACGGGTCCACCAGGATGTCGAGGTCGTTGTAGGAACGCAGGTCGGGGCGCTCGTAGACCGTCGATGCGAGCACCGGGCCTTTGAACGCCACCCAGGCGACGCCCGTGTCTTCGAGCACCGGCGTCAGCCGCTCGAGCTCGATGAGCGAGAGCAGGTGCTTGCGGCGCTGTTCGGCGTGGTCCTCCTGCAGTTCGGGTACGACGCGCCCGCACTCGCGCTGCAGCGCGATGTGAACCGCTGGCGATATCCGGTGGAACCGCGCGGCCTGGACGAGCAACGGATCGAGATCGGGGGTGAGTGCAGCCAGCGCGGCCCGTGACTCGTCCCGCGGGTCCTCGGCCGGGCGGCGGACCGCCTCGACCAGCGCGGCGGCCACCAACCGCTGCCTGCTCGTCGTCACAGAAGCTCCACCCGCATCCCTGGTATCGCATGCAGGATACGGACCTGCTGGACCTGTCGAGTCCCAAATGTGCGGATCGCCCGGGATCGTGACTGTGCGCGACCGGCAATACAACGGCAACAAACGCAGCCGCCTTACTGCATCACCGGCGACGCGACACGCTCATTGAGCAGAGAATTACGACGAGATCGGGCAAACAGGCAGCGATCCTGCGCTTCGCTGTGGGATCGTTGGCGACGTAGGGGTGGGGGCACCGTCAGCGTGGGGGTTCAGTACGTGGTTGCAGTGAGTGACATCGACGTCGGTCCGGCGCCGGAGTTGCGGTACCGGCACAAGGTGTCGCTGATGACGGCGGCGCGCGGGCTCTGGCACTCGCGTGAGCTCGTGCTGACCCTGGCCGAGCGGGACGTCCGAGCCCGCTACAAGCAGATGTTCCTCGGATTCGCCTGGGCTTTCGTCCAGCCGCTGTCGATGACCCTGGTGCTGACGATCGCCAATCGCAAGGGCGTGGGCGCGGATCTGGACACGCATGGCGTCCCGGCCTCCCTCGTCAACTACCTGGGCCTGATCGTCTGGGGCTTCTTCGCGTCGTCGGTGCTTGGCGGCGGCCTGAGCCTGCTCGCCAACACGTCGCTGCTCAACAAGGTGCGCTGTCCGCGTGAGGCATTCCCGATTGCGTCGATGGCTGTAGCCACGATGGACGCGGCGATCGCGTCGATCGCGCTATTCGTCATGTTCGCGGTCACGGGTCACGGACCGCGAGGCACGAGCTTCTACATCGTCCCGCTACTTGTGGTGCTCATCGTTTTCACACTTGCGGTCACGCTCGCGATCGCCGCTCTGGTGGTCTATATCCGCGACCTGCGCAGCGTCCTGCCTCTCGCCCTGCAACTCGGGTTGCTGGTCTCGTTGCTGTTGCCCCTGGGCAAGACGCAGAACGCCTCGATGCTGTTCTGGTGCGCGCTCGATCCGATCGCGCCGGTGATCGACGGCGTCCGGCGCGCCGTGCTGTTCGGTCAGGCGCCGCGCTGGAACCTTGTCGGCATAGCAGCCCTCAGCTCTTCGATCATGCTGGTGCTCGCGTGGAACCTGTTCACCAAGCTCGAGAAGGGGATGGCCGATGTCCTCTAACGGCAGCATCTCCGCTCAACACGTCTGGAAGCGATTCAAGGCCGACGACACCCGACCGCTCCTGCGCGACCGGTTGCGGCTTCCGAAGCGGCGCGGTCACACCTGGGCGCTTCGGGACGTCGGCTTCGACATCGCCCCGGGCGAATCGGTCGGCCTGATCGGCCGCAACGGTTCCGGCAAGTCCACGCTGCTCAAGGTGCTGACGCAGGTGATGTACCCCTACGCCGGACGCGTCGACGTGCACGGCCGGGTCGGTGCCCTGATCGAGGTACGCGCCGGCATCCACCCCGACCTGTCGGGCCGCGAGAACGTCTATCTGTACGGGTCGCTACTGGGACTCAAGCGCCGCGAGATCGCCGCCAAATTCGACGACATCGTCGAGTTCGCCGAGCTCAGCACAGCGATCGACCGGCAGGTCAAGTACTACTCCACCGGCATGCAGATGCGTCTCGGCTTCGCGGTCGCGGCGTTCCTCGAACCCGATGTGCTGCTCGTCGACGAGGTGCTCGCGGTCGGCGATGCGGCGTTCCAGCAGCGCTGTCTCGACCGGATGCGCAAGGTGCTGCAGTCCGGTACCACTCTCGTGCTCGTCAGCCACGACCTCGCGGCCCTCGAGGCGATGTGCACCCGTGGGCTGTGGCTCGACAAGGGCGTGCTGAAGGCGGATGCACCTATGCGCGAGGTGATGAAGTCCTACCGGGGGGCGATCGAGCAGTACGTCGACGCCGGCTACATTCCCGGCGCCGAGCTGAGGCTCGGTGAGGTCAACGTGGGACGTCCCGACGGGGGG
This sequence comes from Actinomycetota bacterium, assembly GCA_040005895.1. Classification (GTDB taxonomy): domain Bacteria; phylum Actinomycetota; class Actinomycetes; order BP-191; family BP-191; genus JBDTYE01. Next base: position 5,594 of record JBDTYE010000034.1, read on the forward strand.
CTGCCGACAACCGGCCAGCCCGTCGAGATCGGGGTGGTCGTCAAGGCGGACGAGTTCGCCCAGGGCCGCATGTACATCGGGGTGAGCGAGGGCGCTGCGACGCCGATCTTCGTGGTGTCGAAATTCGTCCGACTTCAGGAGGGCGAAAACCGTATCAACGTCCGGGTCGATGACCTCCCCTTGGCACGAGGCCGCTACTCGCTCTGGACATCGATGGTCGCCCAGAGCGGTCGCGATCTCATCCCGTGGCACCACGCAGCGTCGTTCGAGGTCATCGGGCCGGAGCTGGACGAGGCGCCACGGGCGGTGGTCCGGCTCTCGCCGGTGCACGTGCAGTCCGAGTGGGAGTTTGACGACACATTGCCGACAGAGTCACGGTAATGCTCAGATTTAGCACTTGTCAGGGCAAGGCGAACTAACCCGGCGTATCGTCGGTTGCAAGCGCGCAGAACCCGAGATCCGGGTCTGCGGCGCAGACGTGGGGGCACCACGGCTGCCGAAATGTGGGGGTTGACGCGTGGACCTGTGGGGCGTTATTCGGATCATGCTGCGACGTTGGTACGTCGCGCTGCCGATCCTGCTGGCGACCGGTTATCTGGCCGTCACCAGCAGCGGGACGGTGAGCCAGACCTTTAACGCGTCGACCACGATGATCATGCTTGGTCCGAGCCTCGACACGTTCACCGACGCCAAGGGCGTGACGCAGACCGTTGCAGTCAACCCGTACCTCAACGTGCCTTCCACGGCTACCCTCGTCGCCTCCACGCTCGCGCTCAAGGAGTCCAGCGCCTCGGCTCGACAGGGTGTCGCGAGGGCGGGTCTGTCGCCGAGCTACACGATCGTCGTCGGCAAGACGCCGGTCATGGACGTCGCGGTCGAGGCGACCAGTTCGCAGCTCGCCCTCGACACGGTCAAATACGTTTCTGAGCTGCTCAAGACCGACCTGCAGGCGCAGCAGGACGGGTTCAACATCAATGCCATCTCGCGGCTCAACCTGCAGACTGTCGTGCCGGCGGACACGCTCCCTACCACCACCGCCAGCACCAAGATGCGCGTCCGGATTACCATCCTCGGCTTCGGCGGCGTACTCGCCGTGGCCGGTGCTCTCGCCTTCGAAGGCCTCGCCGAGGTACGCCGCAACCGCGGGCGGCGCCGCGCCGAACGCCGGGACGAGGCCGACGCCGAGACACCGTCGCTGGGATCTGCGGGCATGACGGCCGGCGCGACGCACAACCCAGGCAACTAGGCACCCACAATGGCGATCACCACTCCGGCTCGGGTGGCGCACCGCAGGCAGATCCCGCCGTTGCGCACGGTTTTCCACCTGCCTCGCCTGGACGCGGTGACGCTCCTCACGTTCTATCTCGCGTTGACGTTCCTGATTCCGGCGCGACTTATCGTTCCCGGCCTCGGCGGCGCCGGCCGACCGTCGGTACTGCTCGGGCTCGGCTTTCTCCTGTGGTGGCTGCTGAGCTTTCTGGTGCCTTCTTTGCGATCGGCCGGCCAGCAGCCGATCCGCGGGATCGTCTGGACGTTCGCTACGGCGACCCTGCTGACCTATGGCCTCGGCTTCGCCCGCGGACTCACCGGGCTCGAGGGTCGCAGCGCTGACCGCTACCTGATCATCGTGCTGTCGATGACGGGCGTGGCGCTGCTTACTTCGGACGGCATTCGCAGCCGCGACAACCTCGACCGCTTGCTGCTGCGTTGCCTCTGGCTGGGCGGTTTCATGGCGTTCGTCGGCACCCTGCAGTTCTTGTTCCACTACGACCTGGTGCCGCGCATCCACGTACCGGGACTGGTGCTCAATCAGGCGACTATCGCCATCGGTGCCCGCGGGCCGGGCTTCGCGCGGGTTGCCGGGACCACGCTGCACTACATCGAGTTCGGCGTCGTACTTGCGTTGCTGTTGCCCATTGCCATCCACTACGCGATGTTCTGCCCCAAGGGTCCGAGGCGCACGGCACGCTGGCTGCTCGCGCTGATGATCGGCGCCAACATCCCGTTCTCGGTGTCACGGGCCGGAGCGGTGTCGCTGGTGATCGTGGCCGTCACGTTGTTCGTCGTATGGAGCACGCAAGTTCGCGTCAAAAGCATCGTGGTCGGGATCTTCTGCATGGCCGGCTTCAAGGTGCTGGTGCCAGGACTTCTCGGCACAATTCGATCGCTGTTCCTCAACTTCAACAGCGACCCCAGCGTTCAGGGACGCACCAACGACTACGCGGCCGTCAGCCATTTCATCGCGGAGCGGCCGTGGTTCGGCCGCGGCGCCGGCACTTTCGCGCCTGAGATCTACCGCTTCTTGGACAACCAGTACCTCATGGCGTTGATCACGACCGGCGTGGTCGGGCTGGTTGCCCTGCTGATCCTTTTCGGTGGCGGCATCGTCGTCGCAAGATCGACCCGCCGGTTCGGCGTCGACGCGGCTTCCCGCCATCTCGGTCAGGCTTTCACGGCATCGATGCTGGCAGCGGCGGCGGCGTCGGCGACATTCGACTCGTTCTCCTTCCCCACTTTCATGACCGTTGTATTCCTCGTCCTGGGTGCGGCGGGGGCGCTGCGAAGACTCGCGGTCTCTGATCCGCAGACCATGGCAGCGGCCGGGCCCATGGGAATCCCGGTGCCGGCGTACTCGACACCGAAGTGGATCCCCAAAGAGGCGCACATCCCGAAACGCGGAGAGTCCGCCAACCATTCGTAAGGGCCGCTGGTCAACGCACGAGCGGACCCGGTCGAAGCTGATGCCGCCGGAACTCGGCCAATGCGCGGTCAGTCGGTCGAGTCGGGTTGCGGCACCAGCGGATCGCGCCACTCGCTGTAGTGGCTGACGCCGTCGAGCAGGTAGTTCACCGTGATTTCCGGCACGTGGACCACCTTGCCGAAGCGGCTGATCTGGTAGACGAACTGCCAATCCTCGCCGGGGCCACTGGCTATGCGCGTGCGGGGCATGCGGCTGAACGCGACACCTCGCCCCCGGCGTACGACGATCGCGCTGGTGTCAACGAATGCGTGCCGCATCATCGCGTGCCGAGACCACGGCTCATTGAGCTCGTCGAAGACGCGCCCGTCCGCATGCATCCGCCGGATGCCGGAGTAGCTCAGAGCCGCCCGACCCCCATGCGCCGCGACGGAAAGCGGAAGATGCTCGGGCGTCCAGGTGTTGTCGTCATCGAGAAAGGCGACTAGCCGGGAGTTGCTGATACGAATACCGACATTGCGTACGACGCCTGCTGTACCGGTGTTGACCGGCAGTGATACGACCGTGAGCCGCGGGTCGGGGGGGAACTCGGGAAGTCCGCCACCGCCGTCGTCTACGACGATCACGCGGTGATCAGGAATGTCCTGGCTCAGCGCACTAGCGACCGCGAGCGGAAGCATCTCTGGGCGTTTGTACGTCGTGATGATCGTGACAACGTCGGCATGCACCCTGTCACCGCGCTGCCCCAGGAGATCCGCGACAAGCTTGTTCTCGAGGCGTCGCATCGGGATCGCCCGCCAACCGATCTTGGCCCGCAGCCTCATGAGGTGGAGCGGGTAACCACCGACTTTGAGCGCGAGCTGCCCTGGTCGCACCGGACGCCTAGCCGCGATCCGTCAGGGGGGTGGCGTCCAGCGCGTCGTCTGCTACCGGCCCGGCGTAGGGCGGTTCATCGACGGCCACCGCAGGCATCGCGCTACGCCCGAGCAGCGATCGGAACTGCGGGCCCACGATCACGGCGTAGGTGACCAGGGTGAGGAACATGACGGAGACCAGCGACCAGGTCGGACCCCACTCCGTGCGCACCAGCAGCGCCGCCGAGATGACCCAGGAAACGACACCCGCGAGAATAGGGCGAGTCGCCTGCCGGGCCACATCCATCAAGTCGACCCCGGCACGGACGACCAGAAGCCGAAGGGTGATCGGCAGGACGATCAGGCCGGCCACGGCCAGATGCGCCAAGCCGACCCCGCGCAGCGAGTCGATTTTGACCCCGATGATCAGCAGCGGCACCAGGACGACGAACCAGATCACCTTGAGCCGCAAGGCATCACGGCTGTGTCCCAGCGCGACCAGTGCGTCCTGCGAGAGGTTGATGATGACGCGGATGGCGCCGACGAACGCCAGTACACGCAGCGGCCCGATCGCATGGGCCCATTTGGCGCCGTAGACGACTCGTACCGCCGGGCGCGCGAGCAGTGAGAGCACCACCGCCGAGATGCCGGCGGGCACTACCATCAACGCCAGCGCGCGCGACAGCGCTCGCTGGAGCTCCACCCGTTTGTCCTGCAGGCTGGCAAAGGCGGGGATGCTGATCCGGTTGACCGACTGCGTCAGCATGTTGACCGGCCAGCTGGCGAAGTTGAACGCAAGAACATACGCACCGAGCATCGCGGGATCGCGGAAGTGCCGGCCGATGACGACATAGTCGGTGTTGAGCAGCACCCCCTCGAGCAGTGCTGCGGCGGACAGCGGTACGCCGAATGTCAACAACGAACGGGCGATCTTGCGGTCGAAACCCGGCCGCGGCCGGTGTTCGGACATCGCAATGACGAGACCCGCGGTCACCGCGGCGCCGGCGATGCGGCCCCAGGCGATGCTGAACACACCATGATGTGTCAGGGCCAGACCCACAGCTACGACTGTGTTGGCGAATAGCCCGGTCACTTCGGCGACGAGCCGGGCGCGCACCCGGAACTGCCGGAACATCAACGCCGACGGCACTGCGCACAGCGCGTCGATGACGACCACGAGCGAGACCAGCCGGACGACCGACGCTGCGGACGGGACACCGACAGCCGTCGAGAACTGCGGGGCGAATACTTCAGCAACCATGAAGGCGAGGACGCTGACCGCCAGTACGACGGTCGCGGCCGTGGAAGTCACTTCGTCGAGCGCCCCGGGCCATCGGATGATCCCGTTGATGATGCCCGCGTCGTTGATCGCGAGCAGCACTGCCACCGCGCTCAGGGCGACCGCATATTTGCCGAAATCCTTGGGGAACAGCAGGTGCGCCATGACGACGCCCTGGCCGAAGGTCGTGAACCGCACCACAATCTGCGTCGCGACACTCCAGCCCAACTTGCTCCAGAGCGAGCGCGTACCGGGTGTGGTGGCCGGGCCGAGGCCTGCATTGCTAGCCAAGTCGGACGTTCCCCCCACCAGAGGCGGCTACGGCGCGGAGGCTGATTCCCCGGTCTCACGTAGGTCCAGATTACCAGGGGGTTACCCCCGGTGACTGCCGTTCGGCAGGATCCGGACCCACCCCTACGCCCGGAACCGCGCCTTGCCTGCGGTGGTTTGTCGGGTTTCACGCGAGTGCCTCAGGCGGGCTGTATGCGCGGCTGGCGAACGTCGGATGGCCGTGCGTAGACACACGCTCGGCCATCCGACCTACCACTGCATCATCGCTTGCGGGCTAGCCCCAGATCAGCGTGCCGTCATCCCAGGTGTTGCCGACCTTGCTCACGAGACCTGAGCCGAGGGTCACCAGCTCCCCGTAGTGCGCGCTGCCCCGGATGAACACGTTGAAGTCGAGCGACACGTTCGTCGTCTGGAACACGCTGTCGTAGACGTAGACGGAGTAGCCGCCGCCGTAGATGTAGTTGTTGTGTACGTCGATTTGGTCGATGGTGCCGACGTCGGCCTTGATGAACACCGCCGCGTTCTGGTTCCGGTACGGCGCGTCGAACCGGTTCTGGCTGATGTCGACGCCGTGCTCGGTGCCGATCAACTGCAAGGCGTCGTTGTGCGAACCGGCTCCCATGTAGAGGCTGTGGACCCAGTTGGCGTGGATCCGCGCACCGCTGCTCGTGCGGATGCCGTCCTCGCTGTTGGACATCTCGACGTTGTGCAAGTATCCATTGGCGCCTGTGACGACTGACGTCGACCCGACATTGCCGGCGCCGATCACGCGGCCGTAGCGAATCTCCACGGTCGACGAGAAGCCGTTGTGTACCCAGACCGATCCCGGCGTGTTCGTTCCGCGGGCATCGACGATGAAGTCTTCGAGGATCACCGGCCCGCCGTTCGACTGGATGTCGATGAAGCCGTTGACGACGTTCCATCCGGAGTAGACCCCTGGAGCCGAGATCACCTGCCGGCCGGATTTGTTGACCGTCGGCGTGGAGCGCGGGCCAGTTCTCGCGGCATACCCGGCGTAGGACAGCATTCCGGCATTCGTGACGGGCGCGACAACCGGCGGACTCGATACGGTCGGAGGCAGCGCGGAAACGGTCGGCGAAGCCGTCGAGGGGCGCACAGAGATCGAGGCCACGACCTTCGGCGTCCGGGTCGGCGTAGGCGTTGGCGACTTCCTCTCCGGGGTGGGGGACGGCGTGGCCGGCGCCGGTGTCGCTGAGGGCGGGGGCGAACTAGCCGCCGTGGACGACACGGATTGCGCGTTCGACGCCTGTGGCGACTCGGTCAGCGACGGCTTCGGGGATTCTGTGGGCGTCTGCTGTCTCGCCGGGGCGCGTTTCGTCGGCTCAGGGGAAGGCGTCGGGGATCTGCGCTCCTTCGACCGCCAGGTGAGCCGGAAGCGCTTTGATTTCTTCGGGTCCTTCGCGCCCGACGCTGTGGTCGTTGGTCGTCTGGCCCCGCTGATGGTGCGATTCGCTGCGTAGGCCGTGCCGGCCGACGCGAGCAACACGGCCGACATGCTTGCCGCGACGAGCAGCCTGGTCGCGCTCCGCCCTACCGGTTCTGGTTGGTCTCGTCGGTGCCTAGGCGCATAGCTGTGCTGACCCAAGATGTCTCTGCCTTCCGTTCGGCGGACGCCTCCCGCAGCTCGACCCCCACACCGGTCGGAAGGGACTGGGCGTGTCTACCGGAGAAGCAACGGGTGCATCAAGGACCTGCATCCGATTGGCACGGGGAGGTTCGGGCCCGCAGCCACGCCCACCTGAGCACGAAAACGGGCCCAACAGGCGTACCGGTTGGGCCCATTTACCATGATTTGTGTGTGACGAAGGTCACCCCCAGATCAACGAACCGTCATCCCACGTGTTGCCCACTTTGCTGACGAGACCGGTACCGAGCGTGACCAGCTGGCTGTAGTTGCAGCTGCCGCGGACGAACACGTTGTAGTCAAGATTGACGTTTGTCGTCTTGTACAGGGCGTCGTACACGTAGACCGAGTAGCCGCCGCCGTACATGTAGTTGTTGTGGACGTTGATCCGGTCGATGTTGCCGACGTCGGCCTTGATGAACACCGCGGCGTTCTCGGCGCGGTACGGCGCGTCGAAGCGGTTCTGGCTGATGTCGACGTCGTGCTCGGTGCCGATCAACTGCAGAGTGTCGTTGTGCGAGCCCACCCCGACGTACAGGCTGTGTACCCAGTTGGCTTGGATCTTGGAGCCGGTGAAGGGTCGGAAGCCGTCCTCGCTGTTGGACAAGTCGACGTTGTGCACGTAGCCGTTGACGCCGGTTACGACCGCGGTCGACCCCACATTGCCGGCGCCGACCACCCGGCCGTAGCGGATCTCCACCGGCGACGTGAAGCCGTTACGGACCCAGACCGGCCCGGCGGCGGTGGTGCCGCGAGCATCGACGATGAAGTCCTCGAGGATGACCAGACCCCCGTTCGACTGGATGTCGATGTTGCCCGCTGTCACGTTCCAGCCCGAGTAGGTGCCCGGCGCGCTGATGATCTGCCGGCCGGTCTTATTGATCGTGGGGGTGAAGCGCGGACCGGTGATCGTCGGGTAGTTGGCGTACGGGATGTTGCCGACGTTCGTGACCACCGGAGGTGTCACGGGCGCCGTCGGTGACGGGGAGAGGGTTGCCGTTGGCGTAGCCGACACCGTTGCCGTCGCAGTGGGCGTCGCAGAGACCGTCGCGGTCGGCTTCGGTGACTCGGTCACCGTCGGCGCGGGCGAAACCGTCGCGGTGGGCGTCGCAGTGGCCGTTGCCGTCGCAGTGGCCGTCACCGTGGGGGTCGGCGAGACCGTGGGGGTCGGCTCAACGGTCGGGGTCGCGGAGACGGTCGGGGTTGGCGAGACCGTCACGGTCGGTGTGGGCGATGGCTTGCGGCGTTCCGGCCTGCGGATTGTCGTCGTGGTCGCCGCCTTGATGCTGCGGGTGCGCCACCCGGACTTCGACCTGGACGCGATCTGCGCTCTCGCCCTGTTGGCGCCGCTCGTCCTCGCGGCGACTGCGGAGCGACTCGGCCGGCTGATCGAGCGGCTGGCCGCGAGCGCTGTGCCCGCGGTCGCCAACAGGGCAACGGCGGCCAGCGGTGCGACCAGCAGCCGGGCGGTCCTGGAACGTCGGAGCGACGGGCGGAGTCCCGAGAGGCGACCGGCGTAACGGTAAGTGAGCACGAAGGACCGTCTTCCGTAGGCAATTTGCTTGCCTGAACGTTGTCGGAGCCTTTCGTGCAGGTCTTGAATACCTGACCACTCACCCGTAAGTACGCTTAATTCATATCAAACCTGGGCATATACGGGCAGCATTTGGAGTAATCGAGACTGGTCCAATCGGGGGAAAGTTTTCAGCCCATACGCCATTTGGGTGTAACGCTGAGTGATCATGAGGAATCCGGGTAGCCGCTGGCCTACTCCGGCAGCACGTCACCACCTCCGTGGACGGCACAGCGCCCCGGGAATGGCTCACCGGGGCGCTCGTCGTACCGAACGGCTGGGTCAGTGCATCTGCGCCATGCCGACCAGGATCTTGCGCGACCCGGTAAACGGGTCGCGGCCGTGGCACGCGAGCATGTTGTCGATCATCATCATCTCGCCGGCGTTCCACCGCTCGTGTACGCCGATCCGGCCATAGACGTCGAACACGTGCGCGATCACCTCGTCGGGAATCACGCTGCCGTCGCCGTAGTAGCAGTTGCGCGGCAGGTCGTCGACGTCGAGCAGCGACAGCAGTGCGGACCGGGTTTCCGGTGGCAGCGCGGCCGGGTGGTGCAGCAGCACCTGGTTGAAGAACACCTTGTCACCGGTCACGGGGTGGGTGTGCACGGCATCGCAGCGCTGCGAGATGCGCAGCTGATCGCCGCCCTTGAGCCACTCGAACCCGGTGCCCGCCTCGGTGCACTTCGCCTCGACCAGCGCCTGGTCGTCGGTGCCGAAGAAGCTCTGCCACGGCACGTCGATGCCGGCGGCGAAGTTGCGCGTGTAGAGCAGGCCATTGGTCTCGAAGGCGTCGCGCACCTCGGGGTCGAGGGTGCGGTAGGACTCGCGGCAGTCGACCAGCGGCGTCGCGCCACCTGTCTCGGCCGCGATCTGTGAGTAGAAGAAAATGCGCATGGGCCAGTGCGCCATGTGCGAGCTCTCGTTGTGAAAGAAGATCATCTGGTCGGCCGGGTAGGGCGTCGAGCCGAAGATCTTCTCGCCCTGTACCTCGCGCGGCAGGTCGCCGTAGTCGCCGTAGAGGCCCTCCCCCGCGAGCGCGCCGGCCGCGCGCTCGAACGCCTCGGCCGTCCGCAGATCGAACCCGCGGAACATGAGCACGCCGTGCTCATGGATCAGCGATTGAACCTGTTCGTAGTTGTTGGCGGCCCAGTCGGCCAGGTCGACGCCTGGACGGGCGGGGCGTACGACGAGTGGGAGCCGATCGCTGCCCTCGAGCCGTGAGGTGGTGATCAGTGATCCGTCGCCGGCAGCCGATCGGCGGCGCGATCCGCGGATGCCGAGGCCCGCGGGGGCTGCGTCGGTAACGTCGGTCATGAGTTCCCCCCAAGGGAATAGAGCGGTGTGGTAGGTAGCGCTTCTACTGCCACTGCTGCAACGCAGCCTGGCACCAGATCAGAGGTGTCGTACAGCTGCCACCGGTCGTGACCGAGCACCGGTCCGCCGTCGATCAACACGGCCGGCTGGCCGGGTTCGAAGCTGACTTCGAACTCGCGCAGCGGCAGGGTGAGGCCGGCCCCGTGCGCCTTGAGCAGCGCCTCCTTGCGGGTCCAGCAGCGGAAGAAGGCGTGGTCACGCTCGGCCATCGGCAGGGCGCGCAGCCGGCGAATCTCACCTGGGGCGAAGAATCGGTCGGCGACGCGCAGGTCGGCGAAGTCCGGTCGGACCACCTCGACGTCGACACCGACGCGTCCCGCCGCGCTGACGACGAGCAGGCCGACGGATTCACTGTTGCTCAGGTTGAAGCTGATCAACGGGTGGCCGGCCAGATCGGGGCGGCCGTGCTCGCCGTAGTCGAAGACAAGCTCCGACGGGTCGGCCGCGACGACGGATGCCAGCGTGCGGCGTACCGCGGCTCGGCCGGCGACGTAGCGGCGGCGGTGCACGTCGAAGCGGAAGCGCCTGGCACGTTCGACCTCGTCGAGGCTGAGCAGCGGCCAGTCGGCGGAGACATCACCGTCGAGGTCGAGCGCGGTCAGCGTGACTTCGGGCACCATGGTCGCGATCACAACTGTTGCGCAATCGTCTCGTCGACGGCAGCCCGGATCGCCCGGGCCAGCGCCGGCACGTGGTCGCCGTTCAGGAACGCGCGGTGCGAGATGCCATCTCCTTCGATCTCCACGAGATTGACCATAGCCGCGAGCTTGGTCCACTCGTGCCGGCGGTCGTCCGGCCTCCGGTCCTCCATCTTCGGCAGGACCAGCGTGACCGCACCGTCGTACTTCGGGGCGACATAGTGCTTCGCGGCGAAGTTCTGCAGGTAGCGGACGTTGTGCAGCCGTCCCTGCAGGAGCGCACCGCTGCGGAGGTGGCGGCGGGCACCGAGGTACCAGATCTTGTTGTAGATCTGGTTGCGGGTCTCGACCAGCCGGAATTTCACGAACGCTTTGCGCTCGTCGCGCGGCATCCCGCCGATCCGGAGCCAGTCGGCGCGCCGCCTCCGTCGGTTTCGACGCGCCTGCGACTTCCCGTGCCCGAACGGCACCGCGTCGAGCAGGATGACCAGGTCGGCCTCGCGGCCCAGCGCCCTTAGCTGGTGCGCCATTTCGTACGCGACGTCGCCGCCGAAACACGAGCCGCCGATCATGTACGGGCCCTCCGGCTGCAGCTGGATCATCTCCGCTACGTAGTGGCTCGCCATCGCCTCGATCGTGCTGTGCATCGGGTAGCTGCCATCGGCGCCGACCGGCTCGAAACCGTAGACGGGCTGATCGGTGCCCATCTCGGCGACGATGTTGCGGTAGCCGATCACCTGGCCCCAGACGTCGTGGACAAGGAAGAGCGGCCGGCGATTTCCCTTTGGCTGCAGGGGTTGCAGTGCCAGGAAGCCCTCGCGTACGCCGCTCGCCCCGGCCGGGCGCAGCTGTGCCGCGAGGCCTTCGATCGTCGGTGTCGCAACGATCGCGGCCAGTGGCAGCTTGTGGGAGTGCCGCCGCTCGAGCAGCGCGAACATGCGCACCGCGAGCAGCGAGTTGCCTCCCAGGTCGAAGAAGCTCTCATTGACGCTGACTTCGCTGATGCCGAGAAGTTCGCACCACAGGGTTGCGATCTGGGTCTCGACCTCGTCGCGCGGCGCGACGATCTCGCGGGCGGCGAGTACGGGGTCCGGCAACTCATCCCGGTTGACCTTGCCATTCGGCGTACGCGGCAGGGCGGGGAGAACCACGACGGCTGACGGCACCAGGTAGGCCGGCAAGACGTCGATCAGCCGGGCGCGCAGCGAGCTGCTGAGAGCGTCGTCGCCTGCGTCCGCGGGGCACGCGACGTAGGCGATGAGCGCTTCGCTGCCTGCGCTCGCGCGCACCAACACCAGCGCCTCGGTCACTTCGGACTGCTGCACCAGCGCGGCTTCGATCTCGCCGGGCTCGATCCGGAAACCGCGCAGCTTCACCTGCTGGTCGGCGCGGCCGGAGAACTCCACGTTGCCGTCGGGCCGGTGCCGCGCCAGGTCGCCGGTTCGGTACATCCGCGCGCCCGGCTCAGTGCTGAAGGGGTCGGCGCTGAATCGCTCCGCGGTGAGGTCCGGGCGGCCCAGGTAGCCGGTGGCCACTCCTGCTCCGCCGATCCACAGCTCCCCGCGTACACCGACGGGCACCGGATGCCCGGCCGGGTCGAGCAGGTAGATCCGGGTGTTGCGGACCGGCGTGCCGATCGGGAGATCGCGGCCCGGCCGGCTGCGGAAACCGGCCGGTGGTGTCCATGCCGTAGCGATGACGCTTCCCTCGGTGGGGCCATAGGTGTTGATCCAGCTGACCCGGTCGCCGGCGAGTCCGGCCCAGACGTCGTACGTCGCCGCGCTCGCCTTTTCGCCGCCAACGGTGACGTGCCGCAACGGAGCGGGCAGGGCCAGACCGCGTAGGGACAAATCGCCGACCCACTCGTGCCAGAACGCAGTCGGCAGGTCGAGCACCGAGATGCGCGCTGCCGTGAGCCAGTCGACGAGTTCGGGCCCGCCGAGAGGCAACTCCGCGGGGCGCGCGACCATGGCGCCGCCGCTGAGCAGCGTCGGGTAGATCTCCTCGACGCTGATGTCGAAGGCGACCGAGGCGAACTGCAGCACCCGGTCGTCGGCGCGCAGGCCGTAGAGCTCCCGCGAGGCATCCGCGTGATTGACCAGGCCGCGGTGCGAGAGCACCACGCCCTTGGGCCGGCCGGTCGACCCCGAAGTGAAGATGACGTAAGCCGCGTCGTCCGGCTGGATGCCCGGCCGGGCCGTTGCCGCCTCGAGGGGTGCGGCCAGCAACCCCTCGACGAGGAGAGTCCTGGCCGCGGTCGCGGGCACCGCCGCGGCCCACGGACCGGAGGTGAGTACGACGGGTGGCTGCGCCTCATCGACGACGGCGGCGATGCGCGCGGCCGGATAACCCGGGTCGAGCGGGAGGCAGGCGGCCCCCGCGGCCAGCACCCCGAGGTCGGCGACGACGAGCTCGACAGAATGGTCGACGCAGACGCCGACGACGTCGCCGCGTCCGACGCCTGCGGCGCCCAGATGTGCGGCGACGATCTGCGCCGCGGCACGCAACTGCGCGTACGTCAGCTGCTGATGGCTGTCCTCGACGGCGAGCGCGGCAGGGGTGCGCTCGACCTGCTCCACGAACCGGCCCCACACCGTCGACGGCTCGCGGATGGCCTGCTGCGCCGGGTTGAAGTCCTCGACGACCTGATGCGACTCCTCGGCGTCGAGCAGGGCGAACGTGCTCATCGGCGCGTCCGGCGAAGCCACCACCGCGGCGACGAAGGTGTCGAGGTTATGGATCATCCGCTCGATCGTGGAGCGCTCGAACAGGTCGCTGCTGTATTCCCAAGTGGTGTTGAGACCGTTTGCCCGTTCCCCCATGCCGACCGTGAGATCGAACTTCGACCAGTCGCGTCCGAAGCTGATCGGTTCGGCGTCCATGCCGAGCGGCCGGAAAACCGACTTCTTCTGGTTTTGCAGGACGAGCATCACCTGGAAGAGCGGCGTGCGGCTCAGGTCGCGGGGCGGGTTGACGGCGGTGACGACTTCTTCGAACGGAACTTCCTGATTGGCGAACGCGCCGAGTGTGCACTCGCGGGCCCGGCGGACCAGTTGTCTGAACGTCGGGTCGCCGCTGAGGTCGACCCGCAGCGCGAGCGTGTTCATGAAGTAGCCGACGAGCTTCTCCAGCTCGACCCGGCTGCGTCCCGCGATCGGCGTACCGATCACGACGTCGTCCTGCCCGCTGTAGCGGCCGAGCAGTGCGCCGAAAGCGGCAAGTACGGCCATGAACAGGGTGGCGCCCTCAGCCCGCGCGACCTCGTGCAGACCCTGGAGAGAGCTCACGGGAAGCAGCCGGCCGGTGTGGCCCCCGGCGCCGCTGCGTACGTCCGGCCGGGGATGGTCGCTCGGCAACTCGAGGATGGCCGGCGCGCCCGCAAGCCGGTCCTTCCAGTAATCGAGCTGGCCGGCGAACTTGCCGTCGCTGACGTTGCGCCGGTGCCAGACCGCGAAGTCGGCGTATTGCAACGGGAGCTCGGGGAGCGGGTCGGCGACGCCCTTGCTCACCGCGTCGTACAGGATGCTGAGCTCGTTCCAGAGCACGCCCTTGGACCAGCCGTCGACGGCGATGTGGTGGATGACACTGAGGAGGATGTAGTCGTCGGGCGCCAACTTGTAGAGCACGTTGCGGATCGGGATCTCGCGCTCCAGATCGAAGGGCCGCTCCGAAGTGGCGCTGCACAACCGGTTCGCTTCCGCCTCGGCGCGCTCGAGCGGCTGACCGGACAGGTCGACGATTTCGAGCTTGAGCTCGACACCGGTCTCGACGACCTGTGTCGGCCGGCCGTCGATCTCGGGGTAGCGCGTCCGCAGGACGTCGTGCCGGTCGAGTTGGAGCTGCAACGCCCGGTGCAGCAGCTCGGCGTCCACCGGCCCGTGGATGCGGTTGGCGCTCGGAGCGTTGTAGGCGTTGCCGCCAGGACTGAGCCGGTCCAGCAGCCACATGAGCTCCTGCGAGTGCGAAAGCTCGGCAGCCGCCTGCGGGTCGGCGCGGCGGGGGATCCTGGCCGTCTCGCTGTCAGGGCTGCGACCCTGCGCGAGCAGCTTCTTCTCCAGCAGCGCGCGCTTTTCCGGCGAAAGTTGTGCCAGCCGCTCCTGCAGCTTTTCCGCCGCGACCGTGGTGTCGGTCATTCTGCCGACTCCTCGACTTCGGCCAGCAGGGCTTCCATCGAGTCGAGGTCGAGCGCCATGTCTGCGACCAGGTGCGCGGAAACGATGTCGCCCAGGGCGCCGAGTGACGAGGCGTCGTAGATGTCCCGCAATCCGATCTCGACGCCCATCCGGTCACGCAGCCGGCTGGCGAGCTGGACGACGAGCAACGAGTGACCACCCAGGTCGAAGAAGCTGTCGTCGACGCCGACCCGGTCCATGCCGAGAAGCTCGCCCCAGATCTCGGCCAGCTCCTCCTCCACCGGGGTGCGCGGCGCGACGTAGGCACGGACGCTTTCGATCGCCCAGCTCGCCGGCGCCGGGAGCGCCTTGCGGTCGAGCTTGCCGTTGGGAGTGCGCGGAAACGCCTCTAGCGAGACCACCACAGCGGGGACCATGTACGACGGCAGGTAGTCGCCGGCGTACTGCCTGACCTCCGCCGCGGTCGCCTCTTCCTGCGTCCAGGTCAGGTAGGCGACGAGCTGCGGGTCCCCGGCGCCGCTCTCGCGTACGACGACGGCGGACTCGCGGACCAGCGGGTGCCGCTCGAGCACGGCCTCGATCTCGCCCAGCTCGATGCGGAAGCCGCGCAGCTTGATCTGGTTGTCCATCCGGGCGATGTATTCGAGTCTGCGGTCGCGGCGGCGGCGCACGAGATCGCCTGTGCGGTAGTAGCGGGCTTTCGCACCGCCGATCTCGAGTTCGACGAACCGCTCGGCCGTCAGCTCCTCGCGGCCGAGGTAGCCGCGCGCCAGGCCGAGGCCGCCGATCAGGA
>JBDTYE010000035.1:0-20672 GCA_040005895.1 Actinomycetota bacterium
GGACCGAAACGTCGGCTGCCCGACATAAGGTCTTCGAGTGACTGCTGCCGACCTGCTGACCGACGAAGAAGGGCTGCTGCCCGGCGGCCCGCGGCTCGCGCTGCGCCGTGCGGGCGAAGGTGCCCCGGGTCGGCCTTTCCTGCTGGTGCACGGTCTGGCTTCGAACGCCAAGGTCTGGGACGGCGTGGCCAAGGCGCTGGCGGCAGCCGGCCGCGAGGTTGCCGCCGTCGACCTGCGGGGGCATGGGCTATCCGAGGACACCCCTGATACCTATTCGACCGAGGCTGCCGCTGTGGACCTGGCCGCACTGAGCGGCTTACTCGGCTGGACAGGTGATCGCGCGCCAGTAGTCGCCGGCCAGTCCTGGGGCGCCAACGTGGTGCTTGCGCTCGCCGCGGAGCACGGCGGCGTCGCGGCGGTGGCCTGCCTCGACGGCGGCTGGGGGTGGCTCGGCGCACAGTTCGCCGACTTCGACTCGTGCTGGCGGGCGCTGGCACCGCCCTCCTTCGACGGAACGCACTGGGCCGACGTCGAGAGCTGGCTGCGGACAGCGCATCCTGACTGGCCGTCGGAGGGCATCCGGGGCACGCTGGGAAACCTCGTCGAGCTGCCGGATGGCGGCGTTCGCAACCGGCTCACCCGGGCGCACCACCGCGAGATTCTGCACTCGCTGTGGGCCGACGATCCGCGGCTGCTCTACCCGCGCGTCATCGTCCCGGTGCTGCTCATGCCCGCAGGCAGTGGGCACGGCGGCCGGTCGGCGGGCGCGATCGCGGAGGCCTTGACTTTGCTTCCGAAGGTAAAGACGTCGGAGTACGCCGACGCTGACCACGACCTGCACGCGCAGCACCCCGAGCGGGTCGCGCAGGACCTGCTGGCGCTCGACGCCTGGGCGGACGGCGAATCGGCGTGAGCCTGCTTGCCGTGATGGGTTCCGGCGAGACCGCGCCGACGATGATCCGCACCCACCGGGCCCTCTTCGAGCAGACCTATGCCGGAGTCAGCAGGGGCGCTGACGACGCCGTGATGCTCGACACGCCTTTCGCATTCCAAATGAACGTGGACGAACTGACTGCGAAGACCCGGGCCTACTTCGCCGACAGCGTCGGCCAGCCCGTCGTCGTCGCGCGTTGGCGCTCCGCGGACGCACCAGTGCTGGAACGCGAGGCTGCACTGGCCTTGCTCGGGCGGGCCCGCTGGGCGTTCGCCGGGCCGGGCAGCCCGACCTACGCGCTGCGGCAGTGGATCGGCACGCCGCTGCCCGAGGCGCTGGCCGACGTCGCGCGGCGGGGCGGCACCTTGCTCCTCGGCAGCGCCGCCGCGGTAACGGTCGGCACGCACGCCATCCCGGTCTACGAGATCTACAAGGTGGGCGAGACGCCCCGGTGGGTGCCCGGCCTGGACCTGCTGGGTGTGCTCACCGGCATCCACGCCGTAGTGGTGCCGCATTACAACAACGCGGAGGGGGGCGGGCACGACACGCGTTTCTGCTACCTGGGCGAGCGGCGGCTGGCCGTACTCGAAGCCGACCTGCCGGACGAAATCGGCGTACTCGGCGTCGACGAGCACACCGCGCTGGTTATCGACATCGAGGCCGCGACTGCGACGGTTTCCGGCAACGGGGTCGTGACCGTACGCCGCCGCGGCCAGTCGAGCCAGATCGCGCCGGGCTCTGTCCTCTCGCTCGAAGAACTCGCGGCGGGGTTGCGCGGCGCGACCGTGGTCGGCGTCGAGGGAGGCGCAAAAGAGGCCAGGCCGGGTGTGCGTGCCGGCGGCGCCGGGGCCACCGTGGAGGCCGGCAGGGGCGGCCCGTCTGCCGGGTCGCTGCGCGACGTCGCCGAACAACACCGGTTGGATTTTGAGGCGGCGCTGGCGCGGCGGGATGTCAGCGGCTGCACGGGCGCGATCCTGGGTCTCGAGGAGGCGATCGTCGAGTGGAGCCGCGACTCTTTGCAGAGCGACGACAACGCTGTTGCCCGACGGGTGCTGCGGGCACTCGTCGTACGTCTCGGCGAGCTTGCCGTGGCTGGTGCCCGCGAACCCCGATCCGTGGTGGCGCCGTACGTCGATCTGCTGGTCGAGCTGCGCCGGAAAGCGCGTGAGGGAAAGGACTTCGCGACCTCCGACCTGGTACGTGACCGACTGGCGGCGGCCCGCGTCGAACTGCGTGACACACCGAGCGGCGCGGAATGGGACCTCAAGGACTGCTAGCCGCTGACGCCGCAAGCCTGACCCACGGCCGCGACATCGTCAGGCACACCCGGACGCGCCCGGGCCGGGCGTCCGGGCCAAAGAACTCCAGCGACTGCTGGAGCGAATCCACGTGGCCGTCGAACACGAACGTGCCCCAAGTGAGCCGTACGGCGGGTGGCTGAAGTTCGCGGCCATGTCCGGCGGCCCGGGGGGTGATGAAGTAGGCGAGAGCCCCGGTCAGATCGCCGACATCCAGAGGCTGGCCGTTCGCCTGAACTTCGGACTCGTCGAACCACAATTCGAGGGCCAACGTGGCGCTACCCGGACCGCCCGCGCGCGGCTCGGGATTGGCGTAGGTGAGGTCGATGCTCTGCGGGTTGACCTGCGCGCTGACCCAGCGATCCTGATTGATCTCGCGCTCGAAGCGCGCGTCCAGTTCGCGAAACTCGGCGCGCACGAGCGGGGCGGGCTCGGGGTCCGGCGCGTCGGGTTCGAGCGACAGGGACTCGCAGGCAAGCTCAAGTTCCTCGATCGCCACTGCTCCTGTTGACGCATCCAGGGCAGGTCCCCGTAGTCGCACCGGCAGGCATCCGCGCAGCCGGAACCTGGCTCGCTCGCTCTCCCCGCCGGGGTCGAGCACGACGACGAGGCAGTCGGCGCGGGGACCGCGGTCGCGGGCGACTGCCGTACACCACTCCCACAGCTCGAAGGACGAGGTCATCCCGCGTCGCAACGTCACATGCCCGGGCGCCGCGGGTGCGGTGAACAGCCGCGGCGGACCGCCGCCACCTTCCCGGACTGAGTGCACGTCAAAGCGCATCTCCAGCCCGTCACAGCTTGAGAACGCCGCGTCGCACAGGGCCGAGGAAGCGCCAGGTAGCCACAACTCGACCCGGAAGGAGAATGCCGTGAACGGTTCGTTCACGTGGTCGGCGGACATTGGTTCACTCCAGCTCCAACCGCTCGTGCGCGAGGACGATCTCCTCGATGGCGACGTCCGTTCCCTTGGCGTTCAACGGTCCGGACGTGTGTTTGATGATGCGGGCCCGACTGAGCTTCCAGCAGAGCACCACGGCGGAGCGGTCTTCGTTCTGCAGTTGGATTAGCACGGTCCTGACCGCGCCCACATTGCCGTCGCGCACCTCGTTCAGCCACTGGTACAGGTCGAGGGCGCCGATGATGCCGCGCTTCAGTGTCACGTCGCCGGCCTTGCTGAGACCGGGAAGTTTTCGCACGGCGTTCGTCTTGTCGTTGCCGTTCCGGTACTCGATGACCGTCACTTCGGTACTGAGCCCGGAGCACTCGGCGAACCCTGCCTGCGTTCCCTCGGCGCCGGTCCCCAGGTCGACCAGAAAGTTGAACTGCCCGTACGGATCGTCCCGGACGACGGCCATGTCTGCCCCTCCATTGCATCGCGAACTGTCGCAAGTCCTATCCGTTGGCGGCGACTTTCGCCAGAGCCCGCAGGGTTTGTTCTGCGCTTGTCGCAGGCACTCGACCCCGATCCCTACCCAGGGCGCGAATGTTCTAGGCTGACCGGACGATGACGGTCCAAACCGCGGGGGCAGCGGATGAGGCGTGAGCACGTCCAGCTGGAGTCCCCGATGGCTGGAGGCTCTGGCGACGTAATCGCGCTCGGTCATTTCGGGCGTCCCGTCCTCGCTTTCGCGCCGCTCGACGGGCGGGCCTGGGACTTCGACGACAACGGAATGATCGGTGTCCTCGGCGATCTCCTCGACAGCGGCGGCGCCAAGCTCTACTGCGTTGACGGTCGTGACTCCGACGACGAAAAGGCGCGGACTGCGTACGAGAATTGGATCATCGACCGGGTGTTGCCGTTCGTCCACACCGATTGCGGCGGCCCTATCGAGGTCGTCACCCTGGGCTGCGCGGACGGTGCGGGGACCGCAGTGGATCTCGCGCTCCGGCGCGCGGATCTGTTCCCGATCGCCATCGGCATGTCCGGGCGCTACGACGCCGCGGCCGCCGATGCCGTGGCTCAGCTCGGACACGACCACGTCGACTGGGTCAATGGCCGGCTGACCGTCGTGCTCGGCGTTGGTGACGAAGCGGACAATGCGGCAGCAACGTCGTTCTCGGGCCGGCTCGGACATCTCGGGATCCGGTGCGAGGTCGACGCAGTGCCGGCGGGTACGCCGTGTGGCTGGCCTGGGTGGCGGCATCTCGCCGCGACGCACCTGCCGCGCTTCTGCTGACAACGCGCCGTACTCTCGCGGTGTGACGCAGACATCAGCACAACCGCGGCCGGAAGACGAGGAACCGGAACCCAAACCTCGCAAGGCGGAGCAGACAAAGGCGCGCATCGTCGATGCGGCTCTCGACCTGTTCCTCGAAAACGGTTTCGAGGGCACGACCATGCGGGCGATCGCAGCCGCCGCGGACGTTTCCGTCGGCAACGCCTATTACTACTTCGCATCGAAAGAACACTTGATCCAGGAGTACTACGTCCGGATCCAAGACCTCCACCTGGCGGCGGCGAGGCCGGTGCTCGACGCGGAAGGCGGGTTTCAGCAACGGTTGCGGGGCGTGGTGCGGGCACACATCGACATCTGCGCGCCGTACCACCAGTTCGCCGGCGTGCTCTTCAAGACCGCTGCCGATCCGCGCAGCCCGCTGAGCCCATTCAGCGGCGAGTCGAGCGACACTCGGCAGCGCAGCATCGCGCTGTTCACCGAGTTGTTCGAGGGCTCGGACGCCAAGGCGGGCAGGGATCTGCGGGCCGAGCTGCCTGAGCTGCTGTGGCTTTACCAGATGGGGATTGTTCTGTTCTGGGTGCATGACGATTCGACGCGGACGAAGAGGACCTACCTGCTCATCGACCGCACCGTTCCACTGGTCGACAAGCTGATCTCGGTGGCGCGACTGCCGGTGCTGCGCCCGGTAACGCGGCAAGTGATCCAGACGATCCACGACCTGCGAGGCATTCCCGCGGCATGACGTACTTCGGGGAGGACGAGGAGAAACTCGAAGCCGAAACCGGCGGCGGGAGGGGGTCACGCGTCGTGACCTGGATCGTCGTCGGGGCGCTGGCCCTGATCCTGGTGAACATCGGCATTGCCGCGGTGGGCGGCAAGAAGAAGACCAGCAGCACGCCGACGCCCACACCCATCGTGACCGCCCGGCCCACCGCGCCCGCGCCTTCCCTACCCTCGTTCGAGTCGACGCCTGAGCCGATCGTGGTCCCTTCGCAGGTGGCCCCCGCACTGCCGTTGCCGAGCCCGCGACTCGGCCCGCCGGCGTACCCGACGGCACTCGGCGCGCTCACCGTGGGTGGCGACATCGTGCTCGTGGACAGCGTCAACGGAAAACAGCTCACAACCCTCGTCACGCACCAGCCGGGATCGCCGGTGAAGGACATTTCCTGGGACGCCCCCCGCGGGATCATGTACTTCGACCGCGGTGGACCGTGCCCCACCGTCTGGCGATACCGGTTCGAGTTCGGCCTGCCCGAGCTGTTCGCGAACGGTGCCCATCCGGTTGTCAGCCCGGACGGCACTCAGGTCGCGGTAATCGGGACGGGCTGTGGACCCGGCGGCGCGAAGTCCGACGGTGTCGCGTTCTACGCCGCTGCCACCGGCGCGCCACAGATGTGGATCCCGTCGCCGTCCTCCGCGCCGTCGCCCGCGGGGCGGCTCAGGGTCGCCGACGTCGACTGGCGGCCCGACGGTGCTTCGCTTGCGGTCACGCTGAACGGGATCGGCCGGTACGTCTACAAGCTGCTTTCCCCGAGCCTGAATTCCAGGCCGCCACCGGCAGACTTGGGCGCGGCACCCGACATCCCGTTGCTGTACGAGTTCCGCGAGCAGTTCTACCAGCTGGAGTACGTCGGGCAGCGCCTGTTGCTGGTCGGCCACTGCTGCTTCGGCGAGAGCAAGGAGCCGAGCGAACGGCTCGCAATCCGCAATCCCTCGGACGCGACTCTGACCTCACTGGTGGACACGAGCATTACGAGCGTGACCGCGGACCGGCGGGGTGAGGTGCGCTACCTCGCCGCTGAGCCGGATGGCCAGGGCCGGCTGCACCTGATCACCCTGCCCGAATCGGGATCCGGCAAAGCCGCGCTCAACGAGCGGATACTCGGCGGCGGCCTGTTCCTGCGCATCGACTGGTAGGAAAGGTAAACGTGGCCTCGAAGCCATGCTTGGCCAGGCCGTGAAACACGCGCCTACTGGGCAGGTCAGAGTAGTTGGGTGCGCACTCGGCGTACGCGCATGAGTCGGAGGCCCACATGGCCGCTTGGGGAACCACCCGGTTTGCTCCGCAGGAACGTCGTACCGGAAACGGTCGCACTCTTGCAGTAGTGGCGGTGGTGGCGACTCTGCTCGCCGTCGGGGCGCTCAAACTGCCGCATTGGATGCCGCACGTGAAGAGCCCGCTCACCACGAAGACCGTCGACCGGAGCGCGCCGCCGGTGCTCCAGGCGCTCGAGGACCTGCATGAATATCGTGCGGCCACCGGCCACTATCAGGTGATCGTCGACGTGGAGAAGGATGCGAAGTACTTCCCCTCGTTCATCAAGGGTGAGCGCACCTTGTTCGTCGCCACGGGCACGGTAGACGGAGTCGTCGACTTCTCCGGGATCTCGCCGTCCGCCGTCACCATGTCGCCCGACCGGCTCTCGGTGGCCTTGCGGCTGCCACACGCAACGCTCGGGACGGTCCGAATCGATCCGGCGGGTAGTTACGTCTTCGAACACAAGCGTGGTGCGCTCGACCGGCTCGGCGATGCCTTCAGCAACAACCCGGCCGGCGAGCAGGAGTTCTACCGGCTCGCCGAAGCAAAGATGCTGGCCGCGGCTGAGGGCACCGATGGCATCGTTGCCCGCTCGGAGGCCAACACCACGTCCATGCTGACGTCGCTGCTGCGATCGCTGGGCTTCACGAACATCGACATCCAGTACGTCGTGCTGACTCCGTCCGGGTCGGCATCGGCCTTCTGACCCCTGCCGAACGTTGCGCTGCGATCGCCCGGATGGCTCTGCGCCGGAGCGAGCGGCCGGTCGAAGTAGACGTGGGGACCAACCACCACACGTCCGGCCGGGGGAACGCGCGTTGGCAGGCAGGCGAGCACACCAGAATCGGTGGGAGGGTCGCCCGGGTCGCGCACGCGCTTTGCGGACCGCGGTACGGCTCGCCCCGATTGCCAGTGCCCTCGCCGTCATCGTGGGGCTCTCGCGGTTGGCCGGCCCCACCCCTCGCGGCCCGGTGGGGATCGCGCGAATTCTTGCCTTCACGCTCTGTGCCATGGCCGGCGCGGCTGTCACCGAACGGCTGGCGCGACGCCTGATCCCGTTGTCGGTCCTGCTGGAACTTTCGATGCTCTTTCCGGAGGGCGCACCGTCCCGGTGGACCGTTGCACGGCGGGCCAGGTTGGCCAAGACCTCACCCAGCCAGCTACTCGACAGCCGGGATGAGGACGCTGCCGGTGCGGCGGTCCGCATCCTGGCGTTGATGAGCGCGCTCGCCGCGCACGACCGGCGTACCAGGGGTCATGCCGAGCGGGTGCGTGCCTTGTCCGATCTGCTCGCGATCCGGATGGATCTGCCGCGTGCCGACCGCGACAAACTGCGGTGGGCGGCGCTGCTGCACGACGTGGGCAAGCTCCGGGTGAAGGCAACCGTCCTGAACAAGCCCGGCCGGCTCGACAAGTCGGAGTGGGCAACGATCAAGCGTCACCCCGCGGACGGCGAACGCCTCTGCGGGTCGTTGCTGCCGTGGCTGGGTGAGTGGGGCAAGGCGATCGGCGAACACCATGAGCGCTTCGATGGAACGGGATATCCGCTCGGATTGTCGGGCACAGGGATCGGCCGCGCCGGACGGATAGTCGGGGTCGTCGATGCCTACGAGACGATGACCGCAGCCCGTCCCTATAAGAAGGCGTTCGCAACCCGCGATGCGCGAGCGGAACTGGCGCGGTGTGCCGGCACGCAGTTCGACGCCGGAATCGTCCGGGCTTTTCTCGCGATCCCGCTGCCGCGCCTGTTGTGGGCCGCCGGGCCGGTGTCCTTCGCGGTGCAGGTGCCATTCCTGCGCGTGATCGAGGGCGCGGGCCTGCGTGTTGCCTCCATATCGAGCTCCGTCGCGGCGACTACGACCGCGGTCGCCGGTGCCGCGGTGATCGCGCTGCCCGTGGTCGCCGCGTCTGTCGCTCTGCCCGCCGCACGACCTACGGTTGCGACCCAGCCGACAGCGACCTATCAGCCCGCGTCCCCGTCGGGGACGGGCTTCGCGCCATCGGTGCCCAGAGCTGCGTCGGGATCAGGACAACGTCCGGCGGCGGACAGGAAACCTCCGGCGCATCCTGCCGCGGTGGTCCACCCGACCGGGTCGGCCGTCGCGACGCGACCAGCTGCGCCCGCACCAGGCGCGCCGGCGGTGAAAGCCTCACCCGGCGCTGCCACCTCGCCGGCCGTGACGCCGTCGACCGGCGCGACCGCGACGGCGCCTGCTGCGTCGGCGGTGACGCCGTCCCCCACGCCGCAGCCTGCCGCCTCTGCAAGCACAGGTGGTACCGCTACCGCGGCGGCGACCGACCGGCCAACTCCGACCCCTCAGCCGAGCAGTTCAGCTGCACCCCAGCAGTCCAAGACAGCCACTCCGACGTCGACCTGGTCCTCCTCCGGCAGCGCCTCCCAGACCAACTCGAGCGGCGGCGACTCCGGCCAGCCCGCTGCCCTGATTCCCTCCCGCCCGACACTGCCAACTCCGGCGGTGACGCCGACCTTGTCGACCCCGACCCTGCCAGCCTTGTCGACCCCGCCAGCCTTGCCGCTAACGGGGCCAGCGGATGTGACCGCGAGCAACGTGGTGATTGGCCAAGCCCAGATCACCGGGAAGCGTTAGACCCTGCGCGTAGTGCACTCGAGGTTCAGGCCGAAGCCTGCCGTCCCGCGCGCAAAAGCAGCACGCAGGCCACGATCACGGCGAGGAAGCCGCCGGCGAAGACCCAGGTCAGCGCGGCTCCGCTGTCGATGTCGCCGCGACTCTTGATCGTCGCGATCACGATCAGCCCGAACATCACCGTGGCGACCTGGACCATGAGCCGGACCGACGACCAGCGACGCTCGAAGAGCGTGCCGATGGCCGCTACCCCGAGGGCAAAGATGGCTGCCATCACCCGCGCGGTCAGCGGCGAGAGCGTCCACGGCCACACGTTGATAGCCCGCTTCGGCTGGAGGAACAGGAACGCACTCGTGAAAGCTGCGAGTACGCCGACCGCACCGATCGTGCGGGCCAGCGCGAGCGGGAGCAGCGCATCACCCGGCGCAACCGCAGCGTCGTACCGCCGGTTGGCCACGAAGACGGCCGCCACCAGGAACGGCGTCGTGAAGTAGAGCCCGGCCCACAGCCAGAACGCCACGTGCCGGTGGTTGAACCGATCCCAGTGCAGGATCGTCGCGACGCCCATCAACGCGGCGAAGGCCGCGACCGGAACGAAGCCGCCCTTGATCACGTGCCACTCGGTGGCGCGGGCGGCCCGGGCGAAGAAGTACGACCCGCCGAGATAGACCGAACCCAGGATCATAGGTGTGAGGCCGGGCTTGATCGCCCAAGCGAAGTAGCGATTGGTGTCGTGCGGCCAGAAGTAGAGGTCGACGAAGGCGACGAGCAGGAACGGAATGATCGCGACGGAAAGCGTTCGGGTCGACCGCAGGATCCGGTCGTCGCGCGTCGACCTGCCGGGATCGCTCGGTGCGGACATCGCCATTCGCCTCCGGCTGCCGCCATCATCTCGATGGTGGTCGATCATGACAGCATCCCGGCACCGATCTACCGGCTTCCGACAAATCGTTTCTTCGTCCGGTTCAGCTTTGTGCGCGACTCGGACGGAGATTTCAGTAGCCATCCGGTCGTCCGCCGGATTGACTGGAAGGGCACGACGAGAGGCGGTGACGATGAGCGGGGAGCCCACCCAGGAATCGCAGTGGCGCGACGAGTTCGAGCGGATCGTGAATGTGTCCTACCGAGACCGCCGGCAGCCCGTCGGGCCCTACATGCGCTGGCCGCTCGGCGCGGCTCTCGCCTTACTGTGGACGCAGGTCGCCGTGTCGGTACTCGAAGCCCTCGTCGCCGGATCGCTTCTGACCGGTGGGCACAGTGATTCGGTCAGCACCGGTGCGCTGCTGTGGACTCTGGCGTCCGCAACAGCGGTCGCAATCGTGCTCGGCTGGTCGGCGTACAACATGCGGCTTCGACTGCTGCCCGCTCTCTACATCGCTTTCGGTGTCGAGGCGATCGAGGTGGCCGGCCGGGCGGTCGCAGTCCTGACCAGGAGCAACGTGCAGCTGGGTGACTACTTCGGCCTGGCCTGGGCGGTCGCCGCCGTGGCAGTGCTGGCGGTTCCGTCCTCGCGGGCCTACTGCACCCGGCGGCGTACCAGAGGCCTCGTCAACGACTGACCGAATCGGCCGCCGGTCTGTTCTTGCGTACGCCGATCACGATGACTGCTGCCACTCCCACGACGATCGTCGCGACACCGGATGCGAGGAACGTGTGCGCCGCACCCAGGCGGGCGACGAGCGGACCGCCCAGGGCGGCGCCCAGAGGTGCGGCGAGCACGGTCAAGGCACCGCGCGCAGCCAGCACCTGGGAAAGATCCGCGCGCGGCGACTGTTTTTGAAAGATGCTGGCAGACAAGGCGTTGTAGGGCCCGAAGACGAGACCGCCGATCGCGAAACTGGCGAGCACGACAGGCACCGAATCAAGCAGGCCAAGTGGTAGCAGTGCAGCGCCCCAGCCGATCACGGCGAGGAGGAGGGTCGGCCAGAGTGGCAACCTGCGCAGAGTTCCGGCGACCACGGTGCCCGTGACGGCGCCGATTCCGAAGACCGCCCAGAACAGACCGAACAGGCCGGCGGAGCCGTGCAGGGAATCGACGACGTAGAGCGGTAGCGCTACCTCGACCGGCCCATACAGGAAGAAGTACAACCAGGTCAGGGCGAGCAGTCCGGCGAGTGCCGGAGTCGATGAGATGACGCGGAAGCCGTGCCCGTGCGGGTGCTCCGGTTCGTCGGCCGCTTCGTCGGCAGCCGTCCTGTCGGTCCTGGTGCCAGCCAACGATCCGGCGACGAGGGCAAGGACGGCGAACGAAGCCGCGTCGGCGGCGATCGCGACCGAAGGGTCGGCGACCGCGACGATCAACCCGACGAGAAGCGGGCCGACGATCAGCGACGACATGTCGAACGTCGACAGCAGCGCGTTGCCGGTGCGTTGCAACTCTTCCGGCAGGTGCTCGGCGACCATCGTGTACCGCCCGGAGATGCCCCACCCGTGCAGCACCGAGGAGGCCGCGAGCAGAGCGACGTACGACGGGAGTTTCAGCAGCCCGAACGCGTAGAGGATCGGGATCGCCGCGAGCGCGACGGCGCGCAGCGCGGCGTCGGCGGCGAGCAACTGCGCACCGGAGCGCCGTCGCAGCGGTTTGGTCAGCACGATCGCGCCGACAGCGCCAGGCAAGGTGTACGCCGCGACCGCCGCCCCGACGGCGTACCCGCGATGGCCCTCACCGGCGAGCCGCAAGGCCAGCCAGGCAACGGCGACGGCACTCATCCCGTCCCCCAGTGCCGAAAGGGCCATCGCGGGCAGCAGGCGGCGCAGCACGGGCTGCGCGACAACCTGCCGGAACAGCGAGACGCGGCGCGGGTCTGGCTGGTGCTCGCTCGCGATCACAGGGCGAACTCTCCGGAAAAGGTGGATCTTGCATCGCACTTTAAGTCAAGCCTGGAACGGGGTCGGCCGGAGAAGCACTATGTGGGCACGACCGACCGAAGCCTCGGCGGTGACAATTGGTTATTCAGGGTGGCGGCGACGTCGTGCATGGTTACGCTCGGTTAGCCTGAGCGGCGTCCCCGAAGGCGTCGGTTGCCGTCCGGATCGTCCGGCCGCGGGGATAGGTTCACTCGTCACGGATCGTCCATATCGCAAGGGCCCCGAAAGACCCGGCGGGGGTTGGCTCCGCCGGAACCGGTCAGGATCTGGGAAGTCTTAGTGCGCTCTGGGACTGCTCTACGCGCGGGCATGGCCGCGGCGCTCTTGGCCGCCGGCGTCCTCTCGTTGGTCTCCGGTTCGGGGGCTGCGGCCGCCGGCGCGACAGCATCGAACGGCGCGTCGGTTTTCGTACCTGCCGAACTCCGCGCCGCTGTCTCCGCCCGCCCGACCGACGTGCTGGTGGCGGTTGACTCCGCGGCGGGGCTCGCTCAGATGCGGGCGGTGACGCGATCCGGCCTCACCCGTGCCAGCAGGCAAGCCGCCTCGGCGCTGTCGGCGGCCGCGTTCGCCGCGACCAAGCACGGCGTCTTGCAAGGCCGCAGCGGGATCACGCCGACGCGGGACTTCCCACACCTTCCCCTGCAACTGGTGCGCGTCGACTCGCTGGCATCTCTTGATGCTCTGGCGGCAACCTCCGGCGTCGTCTCGCTCTCGCTGCCGAAGCGGAACTCGCCGACCGTGTCGAGCAACTTGACGCTGATCGGCCAGCCGGCGGCGGTCGCCGCCGGGGCTGCCGGCTCAGGTACGCGTGTCGCCGTCGTCGACACCGGCGTCGACCAGACTCTTGCCGGAGTCGGCACCACATTCGGCGACTGTTCCGGCGGCATCGGCGCCGGACCCTGCCGGATCAAGCGCTACCTGGACGTCGGGGGTTCCGGCCTGCGCGATGTCGACCCGGGGCACCACGGCACCAACGTTTCCGGAATCGTCGCGACGGTCGCCCCGGCGACGACCTTGTCCGTCTACAACGTCTTCGTCGACGATCCGACGTTCGGCGTCGTGGCCTTCGACAGCGACATCCTGGCCGCTCTCGACGACGTCGCGGCGCAGGCCCCGGCGACCAACACCAGGTCGGTCAATCTGAGCCTTGGCGACGGCTCTTACAACACGACCGCCTGCGCGGGAACGCCCTACGACTCGGCGTTCGCCACGCTACGCGGGGTCGGCGTGGTCCCGGTGGTGGCGGCCGGCAACGCGGCGTACGACCAGGGGCCTTTCAGCAATGGAATCAGTGGTCCGGCGTGCGCTCCGGGCGCATTGAGTGTCGGCGCCGTCTACTCGCAGCCGTCCGGTGCGATGACCTACCCGGCATGCCAGGACCTGTCGCCCGTGGCCGACAAAGTCACCTGCTTCTCCCAGACCGGACCGCTGTTGAGCATCCTTGCTCCTGGCGTTACCGTCACCGCGGCTGGACTCACGCTGTCCGGCACTTCGCAGGCGTCACCGCACGTCGCAGCCGCTGCGGCGATGCTGGCCGGCGCCAACCCTGGTGCTAACGCCACCGCAGTTACCGTGGCGCTCACCACCAGCGGACCGGTCATCACCGACGCTCGCAGCAGCCCGGCCACTGCGGCGCACCGGCTCGATCTGCCGGCCGCCCTGTCCAAGGTCGTCAAGTACATCCCGGATCCACCTACAGCGGTTGCCGCAGTCGGTGGTGACGCGCTCGCGTCGGTGCGCTGGCACGCATCGACCAGCGTTCTCGGAACCGTGGTGACCGGGTACACCGCGATCGCGACCCCGGGCGGCGCGTCATGCGTGACCGCCGGGGCGCTCAGCTGCACGATCGCGGGATTGAGCAACGGGACGGCGTACACGGTCACTGTCACGGCGACGAACAGCTTCGGTACGAGCGCGGCTTCGAGCCCGTCCGCAGCCCTGACACCAGCGGCGGTGCCGGGACCGCCGGCTTCGGTGGGCGCAGTGCCGAGTTCGGGCCAGGCGAGCGTGTCGTGGGCGACCCCGGCGAGCGACGGCGGCAGCCCAGTCACGGGATACACGGTGGTCGCGACTCCCGGCGGCGCCTCGTGCGTGACGACTGGAGCGCTCGGCTGCACCGTCACCGGACTGACGAACGGCACGGCGTACTCCTTCACCGTCACCGCGACCAATGGCCTGGGTACCGGACCCAGTTCCGCGCCGTCGGCACCCGTGGTTCCCGCCACCGTCCCGGGGCCGCCGCCATCGGTGAGCGCCGCCCTGTCGTCGGGGCAGGCGCTGGTCACCTGGGCCGCGGCGGCGACCGGAGGCAGCCCGATCACGGGCTACACGGCGGTAGCGACTCCGGGGGGTGCCTCCTGCACGACGGCTGGCGTGCTCGGCTGCACGATCACCGGCCTGGCCAACGGGACGGCGTACCTCTTCACTGTCACGGCGACGAACGCGATGGGCGCCGGGCCGGCATCGGCGCCATCCGCGCCCGGCATTCCGTTGGCCGTTCCGGGACCGCCGACCTCGGTGCTGGCGACGGCCGGCGCCGGCCAGGTCGCCCTCTCGTGGATCGCGCCCGCCGACGCCGGCGGCAGCCCTGTCATCGGCTACCACGCAGTGGCAACCCCGGGCGGAGCGTCCTGCGACACCTCGGCCGTGCTCGGCTGCACCGTCACCGGTCTGACCAACGGGACGGCGTACTCCTTCAGCGTTGTGGCAACGAACGCGGTCGGCGCCGGGCCGATTTCGGCACCGTCATCGTCCGCGGTGCCGATCACGGTCCCGGGACCACCGGCTGCGCCGGCAACCTTGCGGGGCAACGGGATAGTGACGGTTTCGTGGAGCCCGCCGGCGGATACCGGCGGCAGCGCCATCACCGGCTACACCGTCGTCGCCCGGCCGGCCGCAGCCGGGTGCAGCACGGTCGTGACCCGCTGCACGTTCCGCGCCCTGGTCAGCGGGACGGCGTACACCTTCGTCGTCCGCGCGACCTCGGCTGCGGGCGCGGGCGCCGGCTCGCCACCATCGGCGCGGGTGATCGCTGCCACCGCGCCGGCCCGGCCGGGCCGCCCCGCGGCCGTCCGGGGGCACGGTCTGGCGGTCGTCACCTGGTCCCGGCCGGCATCCGATGGCGGCAGTGCCATCACCGGCTACCGCGCGGTCGCTAGCCCAGGCGGGCGATCGTGTACGACGCGTGGTGCCGTCCGCTGCATCGTCACGGGTCTGGTCGACGGTCGCGCCTACCGATTCACCGTCACTGCGACGAACTCGCTGGGGAGAGGCGCTCCAGCGACCACCACGCCCGCGGTCGTCCCCGCTGCCGTGCCCGGGATTCCCGGCGCGCCCAGGGTCGTCCGCGGCGACCGGCAGGCGACTGTTCTGTGGTCGGCGCCGGCGCCGAACAGAACCGCGGCAATCACCGGTTACCGCGTGGTTGCGACACCGGGAGGCCGCGGTTGCACGGCCGCCGTACTTCGGTGCACGGTCACCGGGCTCGTCAACGGCGTCCGCTACACCTTCACGGTTGTTGCCATCAACCGCGTCGGTGCGGGACCTGCATCTCCCGGCACCGTCGGCGTACCGGCCCGGACCGCCCTCGGTCGGGCACAGCGTGGCGGCGTCTACCTGCCGGCGACGCTCAATGGCGCCAGTGTTGCCGCGAAGCGGCGCCCGCGGGCGGCCGAGATTGCGGGCGCGACGGTCGAGGCGCTTCCCGCTAAGCGCCTTTCAACGTCGTCACGTCGAAGTCGTTCTCGATGAAGGCCATGGCCTGTTCGCCGGGCAGCGCCTTCGAGAACAGATAGCCCTGCCCGAAGCCACAATCGAGCCGACCGAGCCGGCTCCGCTGCTCAGCGGTTTCGATTCCCTCTGCGATGACTGTGACTCCGAGGTTGCGCGCCATCAGCACGATCGTGCGGACCAGCTCGGTGCTGCGCGGGTCCAGGCCCAGCCGCGACACGAACGACTTGTCCACTTTGAGTGCCTCGATCGGGAATCGGTGCAACGCCTCCAGCGAGGAATAGCCGGTACCGAAGTCGTCTATGTGCAGTTGGAACCCCTGCTGATACAGATCGCTCATCGTGAGTTCGGCCGGCTCGGCATTGTCCATGACGACGGTCTCGGTGATTTCCAGCACCACGTGCCGAGGTTGCAAGCCGTTGTCGCTGACGGCTTGGCTCAGGTCGTGGCTCAGATCGCTGTGCCAGAACTGCCGGTTCGCGATGTTGATGCTGATCCGCAGGTCGTCCGGCGCGCCGGCCTGCCGCCAGGCCGCGAGCTGGCGACAGCTGGTCTGCAGGATCCACCGGCCGAGGAGGACCGTGAGTCCCATTGCGTCCACGGCCGGCAGGAACTGGTCGGGCAGGAGCAAGCCGCGCGCCGGGTGTTCCCATCGCACCAGCGCCTCGAAGCCGACCGTTCGACCGGATGCCAGCTCGACGATCGGCTGGTAGTGCAGCAGGAACTGCTCCAACTCCATCGCCTGCCGCAGCTCGGCTTCCAGCCGGAGCTGTCCGATCGCGCGCGTGTGCATTCCGCCGTCGAACGTCGCCTGGGTACCCTTCTCTTCCGCCTTCGCGCTGTACATGGCGGTGTCCGCGTCGCGCAGGACATCCTCCGCGGATTCGTAGCCGGTCGTGCTGGACGCGATCCCGATGCTCGCGGTGACGACGACCTCGTGCCCGCCGAGCTGGTAGGGCGCACTGAGCAGCGAGAGCAGCCGCTCTGTGATCATCTGGGCGTCCTCGATCGCTGACAGGTCATCGAGCAGGATCGCGAACTCGTCGCCGCCGAAGCGCGAGGCGGTGTCAGAGGGCCGAAGGTTCGCGGCGATGCGCTCCCCGACACTCGACAGGAGCGAGTCGCCGACCAGGTGCCCGAGACTGTCGTTCACGAGCTTGAAGCCGTCGAGGTCCAGAAACAGCACGGCGAACAGATAGCCGGCGCGACGATGTGCCCGCGCCATCGTCTGCCGCAGCCGGTCAAGGAACAGTGAGCGGTTCGGCAGACCGGTGAGGCTGTCGTACATGGCGTCATGCCGAAGCCTTTCCTCCGCCCTCCTGCGGTCGTCGACGTCGGTGTGCGAGCCGACCATGCGGGTCGCGCGGCCGTCGGCGGTACGTACTGCGACCGCCCGGCAGAGGACCCAGCGATAGGTGCCGTCCATCCGGCGGATGCGATGTTCGACTTCGAGATCCGTTGCGGTGCTGTGGAGGTAGTCGCCGATCGCCGCTCGCAACGCCTCGACGTCGTCGGCATGTACGCGGCCGAACCACTCGTCGCTGGTGTTGCCGACCGCTCCGTCGGCGAGGTCGAGCATCGCCGTCCACCGCGGCGAGAAGTACACGAGGCCGGTGTCGAGGTCCCAATCCCAAAGGCCCCCGCTGGCAGCTTGAGCCGCCAGCGCGTACCGCTCGCCGCTCTCCCGGACGTCGCTGGCGAGCGCGCGTTCGCGTTCGTAGGCCCGTTCGAGCGACGCCACGCCGGCCTGCCGGTCCAGGGCAACCGCAAGCAACAAGGCCCACTGGATGCCGCCGCGGCCGGACGCAATCTTGGTGTCGATGGGACCGGCCGTGGCTAGCAGCCCCCAGTCACGTGAGGGCAGCTGAACCGGGAGAAGGACGACGATCTCGTCAGGGTGGTCATCGACCAGGGCCAGCAGATCTGCGGGCGGGAACTCGGTCGCTACCAGCTGGGCGGTTTCCGCATCGGCCGGCTGCGCTACGCCGTCGTCCCTGGTGAAGCTGCCAACGATGTCGAGCGTTGGTCCTTGCGGCGGGTCGTTGGCTCCGGTCGGCCCTCCTGACCACAGACCCAGTCGCGCGCCGCGCACCGGGGTGCTGTCGAGCCAGCGCAGCGACCGGGGATCTTCCTCGTCGCTGCGCAGGAGATCCAATGCGACGTCGTACTGGCCGGAGAGCGCTGTCTGCAGGTACCTGATCGCCGAGTAGCGCTCACTGGCCTGGGCCTCCAAGAGGCCAAGCGTCAGGGCCACCGCGCCCTCGTCGAGCCGGCGGACCGCGGCGGTGTCTCCTGGTTCGGTTGAATCCAGCAGTTCGATCATGAAGGCATGCCCGGCCCGCAGCACGGCGCGCACGATCTCGCCGTGCGAGTCGAGCCCCTTGAGCGTGTCCGCCGTCGCCTCCGTCACCTCCTGCAGCGGTCTGGGCCGCCCGTCGAATGCCGCCTGGAGCGTGCCCGCGACCAGGCTCGCGGTGAGCGCAACTGTCTGCCGCCGCTTGGCCGCATCGACGCCGGCGGGCAGGTCGGCTTCCAGCCTGCGGGTGAGTCGGTCCAGGCGAGCCGCCGGGTCGTCGCCCGCCGAGACCATTTCCGGCGGCGTGACGCCAGAGGCCTGGCAGCCACAGGACCCGCGCGCGACGAACGACGTCGGTACGACGTGCCGACCGTCGGCAACCGTGGAGCCGGAGATCTTTTCCAGGACAAGTTTCGCGGCCAGCCGGCCGACCCCGGCGAAGTCCTGCCGGACGCTGGACAAACCCGGTTGCGTGAACGCAGCTTCGTCTATGTCGTCGAAACCGACGACGGCCTGATCGCGCGGCAGTTCGAGGCCGGCGCGGGTGAGCCCCTCCAGGATGCCGATGGCGAGTTCGTCGTGGGCGGCGATGATGGCCGTCGACTTGAGACCGTTGGCGATCATCTTTTGCGCGACGTGGAGGCCTCTGGTGACGTCGAGCTCGTCGGAGTCGCGTTCGTGTGTAGTCCGGAAAAGCAGGGCTGGATCGGCCTGGATGCCTGCGGCTGCAAGAGTTTCGATGTACGCCTCGTACCGTTCCAGGAAGTCGCGTTGTTCGAGCATGCCCGCGAAGGCGATCTTGCGGTGGCCGTGCGCGATCAGGTGTTCGACCGCCTCGCGGACGCCGGACCGGTTGTCGGGTTGGACTGTGGGGCAGACGAAGTCGTCGTATTCGTCGCTGATCAGCACGACTGGCGTGCCGCTCCGGCGGATCGCCTCGGTGTAGCCGTCGGTAGCGGCGTGTACGACGACAATGCAGCCGTCGAGATGCCCCCAACCGGCCATGTGTACGCGCGGTGAGACCTCGTGTCCGGAAGCGACCTGATTCGTTTGGATCGCCAGCAGCCGTGCGCCGCCCGCGGACGTCGCCTGGACGATGCCGTCTATGAGCCCGCCGAAGTAGAACCCGCCGACGTACGGCGACAGAACGCCGACCGTCGGCCTGGAATCCACGAAACGCTCCTCCTGCCGCTCGGCCGGTCGTCTGGACAGATTGCGCCAACCCATCCAGTACCTGTCGGTCGGCATCCGGCGAAAGTGAGGGCGGTACGTCGCCGGGCGGGCATGCGTCTGGCAGGCTGAGCATCGTGACTACCAAACGACTGTTCCTGATCCGGCACGCCAAGGCGGAGTTGCGCGGCGGGGACGATGCCAAGCGGCGGCTGGCACCTCGTGGTGAGGGTGACGCCGGCGAACTCGGTCGCTGGCTGGCGGCCGCCGGAGTGACCTCGGGGCTGGCGCTGGTTTCGCCGGCCAGGCGCACCCAGCAGACCTGGGAGCTGGCTGCCGCGGAGCTCACCCGGGCGCCCAGAACCTCGGTCGACGACCGGATCTACGCGAACACGGTCGAGGACCTCCTAGCCGTCATCAACGCGGCGCCGCCCCAGACCCGCACCGTGCTCGTCGTGGGACACAACCCGTCCATCGAAGTACTGGCCGTAGGACTTGACGACGGAACCGGTGACCGGGGGGCGGCCAAGGAGATGGCCAAGAAGTTCCCGACCAGCGGCATTGCCGCCTTCTCCACGGACGGTGCCTGGTCGACCCTCGCTCTCGGCGGCGCGTCCCTCGTGACCTTCGCGATTCCCCGCGGCTGATCCGCCGCCACCGCGGCCCGTGCCGCGCACCGTCGCCGCTGACCAGCGGTGACGACGAGCATGACGGCCGGAACAGTGGGTTTGAGGTGTCGCTTCCGGCGAGGTTCTGCTAGACCGGACAGACCGAATGGACCGCGCACCGGCCTGAGGAGGGTGCATGCCGAAGGCGACTCACCTGATCGGCCTGCTGCTCGGCACCGAGGAAGACTGGCCGTCGGCGTTCGAGGCGCTGGTACGCCGCAGCGCGCTGAAAGTGGAGATCGACGGGACGGCGCACTCGTGGAGTACGGAGCGGGTGATGATCGAGCCGTTCAGCTTGCTCTCCAAGCCGCGGCACTCGCTGGTCATCGACCGGCTCGCCTACTGGTACTACGCGCCCCGCGAATGGCTGAAGAAGATTGCACTGATGGACGGCGTCTACCTGCTCAACAGTCCTTTCACCTTTCAGGCAATGGAGAAGCACGCCGCCTACTGCGCCATGATGCGGCTGGGCCTGAAGGTCCCTGAGACCTGGCTGATCCCGCAGAAGCAGCCGCCCGAGCACCCGAAGTTCCCCTACACGGCGGCGCGCTACAACAGGCCTTTCTCCCTGGAGGCGGTGGCCGAGGAGATCGGCTATCCGCTCTACATGAAGCCGTACGACGGCGGCGCCTGGGTGGGCGTGACCCGCATCACGAACCCGGAAGACCTGCGGGCGGCGTACGACGAGTCCGGCCAGCGGATCATGCACCTGCAGAAGGCCGTCGACGGCTTCGACGTCTTCGCCCGGTCGCTGTCGATCGGCGCGGAGACGATGGTGATGCATTTCAACCCCGACCTGCCGATGCACGACCGCTACACGGTGCGGCACAGCTTTCTCACGCCGACCGCCGGCGACGAGGTATTGACCATCGGCCGGCTGGTCAACGC
>JBDTYE010000036.1:0-20001 GCA_040005895.1 Actinomycetota bacterium
GGCGCCCGCGCTGTCATCCGCTTCAGTGGCTCGTCGGTGCAACTGCTGGCCGCCACTGGGCCCGACGCTGGGACGGCGACGATCCGGCTCGATGCCACGACGGCGATCCTCGTCGATCTGTACCGACCCCGGTCTGGCATGGCCACGATCGTCTACAGCAAGACTCGACTCAAGGCGGGGGCGCACACGCTGACTGTGACGGCAACGGGAGCACGTACCGCGCGGTCGAGAGGCACCTGGGTGCGCCTCGATGCTGTCAAGGCCGGTGCAACCCTGCTGCAGGAGACGAGCGCGGCGTGGACGACGACATTCCGGCGGGTCGCGACCAGCGCGGCATCGCTTGGGTCGTACGACACCGAGCACCAGATCGCCGCTGGAGACAACGGCGGCAAGGCGGCGTACCAAAGCACCTTCTACGGGTCGGGCATCACCGTCTACGTCACCAAGACGGCCGCCTCGGGCAGTGCGGACGTACTCATCGACGGCCGGAAGGTGGGGTCCATCGACCTGTACTCGCCGACCGCGAAGTACAAGGTCGCCGCCTTCACCAAGACCCTTGCCAATGGCCAGCACACCATCACGATCAGCCTGACCGGCACCAAGAGCGCCAAGGCGAAGGGAACCGACGTCGGCGTGGACTATCTGATCGTCAAGTAGCGGCGTTACGACGGCCGGCGAGCACTTGCTCGCCGGCCGTTCGCATGTCCTCGACCGGCGCGGACAGGCCGGTCATCAGTTCGAACGCCTGCGCCGCTTGATGGGTGAGTACCGATAGGCCGCCGACCACCGGCGCGCCCCGACTCGCGGCGTACCTGGCGAGTTCGGTCGGCCAGGGGTCGTACAAGACGTCGAGCAGCGGTACGCCGTGTGGCCAGAACCGCGCGGTGGCGAGGAAGTCGGTCGCGCCCGCTGGCGTCGTTGCGATGACGAACTCGGCCGAGGAAAGCTGCTCGCGCACGCTGCTCCAAGGCGCCCCCTCGACGTCGACGCCGATCCGCTCCCCCAGCCGCACCAAAGGATCAACCCGGCTGACATCGCGTGCGACCACGACGACGAAGCGCACCCCGACGCCCGCCAGCGCGGCGATCGCGGCCCGCGCGGTTCCACCGGCTCCCAGCACCAGGGCGCTCTCCACGTCACGGATACCCGTCTCAGGGATGGCCGCCGTGATTCCGTAGACGTCGGTGTTGTGGCCGACCAGTTGGGCAGCCTCGTCACCCTGCTGCGCCACGACGATCGTGTTGAGGGCGCCCACCAGTTCGACGTCGCTGTCGACGACGTCGACGAGCGGAACGGCCGCGATCTTGAGCGGCATCGTGAGCGAGAGCCCCCGCCACCCCGGCTCCGAGCGCACCCGCTCGAGCAATGCAGGCAGCGAAGCGGTGTCGCACTCGATCGCGCTGTAGTCCCAGTCGAGTCCGGTGGCGGCGTACGCCGCGTGGTGCAGGACGGGCGAGAGCGAGTGGGCGATCGGGGAACCGAGAACGGCCGCGCGGGACCGCGTCGTGCCGGAAGGCCGCTCGCTCACCCGCCGGTTGCCGCCTTGCCCTTGGCCTTGAGCACCAGGAACTGCGCCTCGGTGTCGGCGAACTCGTGGTGCCCCGATGCGTCGGTGACGACGTACCAGCGCCAGTTGCCGGCCTCCGGGCTCAGAGCGGACTCCAGCGACTTCGAGCCGGGGCAGGAGATCGCGCCCGGCGGCAGACCCGTGTGCAGGTACGTGTTGTAGGGCGACGGGATCGCCAGGTCCGTGTTGAGCAGGCGGGGCTTCTGTTTCGGCAACAGGTACTGGATGGTCGCGTCGATCTGGAGCGGCTGCTTCTTCTTGAGCCGGTTGTAGATCACCCGGGCGATCTTGGGCCCCTCGTCGGCGTACTTGGTCTCGCGCTCGATCATCGATGCGACCACGACCGCCTCGAAGGGCGTCAGGTTGACCTGCTTGGCGCGGTCGACCAGCCCGAGCTTGGTCGCTTCCTGCTCGAACCTGTTGACCATCGTCGACAGCACGGCCGTCGCGGTCGCGTCCGGCAGGATGTCGTACGTCGCCGGGAACAGGAAACCCTCGACGTGCCCGGCGGCGTACGCCGGCAGGCCCAGGCTTGCCGGTTTCGCGGCTGCTGCCTGCAGATCGGCGACCGGGATCTTGGTCTTCGTGCTGACGATCTCGAGGATCTGGGCGAGTGTTTTGCCTTCGGGAATCGTCACCTGCCCGCGGATCCGCGTTTTCGGATCGAGCAGTGACGCGAGCGCGGTCTTGCCGCTCATCTTCAGCTTCAGCCGGTAGGAACCGGGCTGGATCGACTTCGCCCGGTCGTCGGATCGCGCCGCGTCGGTGAAGGCACCGGCGCTCTTGACGACACCGGCCGCCTTCAGCACCGCGCCGATCTTGACAGCGGTGGCGCCCTTCGGCACGACGACGGTGATGTCCTCGCCGCCGGCGCCCTTGTAGTCCGGGGGCCCGCCGATGACGCTGCCGACGATCTTGCGCCCCCCGGTGACGGCGAGCGCGCCGACCCCGCCGAGGATCGCGACAACGATGATCAGCGCCGCCGCGGTACGCCGCTGCTGCTGAGCCCGGGTGCGGCCCGGCCGTGCTCCCGGCGCGAGCTGGAACGGCGGCTGCACGGCGTGCGGGTCGATGTCACGGTCGGTCACTCGGTTTTCCTCCAGCGGGCGCGTTCCGTGTCGAGCGCCGCTTGCAGTATGACGACGGCGGCGGCCTGATCCACCACCTTGCGGCGCGCCTTGCCGCGAACACCGCGATCGCGCAGCACCCGCTCGGCGCTGACCGTGGTCAGGCGTTCGTCCACGAGTCGCACCGGGACCGGAGCGACGTGCGCCGCCAATTCCGCAGCGTACGCCCGGGCCAGGTCGGCGGCAGTGCCGTCCCGGCCGCTGAGACCGATCGGCAGCCCGACAATCACCTCGACCGCCTCGTGTACGCCGACCAAACCGGCCAGCTCGCCGATGTCACTCCCGTCCTTGGCCCGGGCCAGGGTCACCAGGGGTGTCGCGAGAATGCCGTTCGGGTCGCTGACCGCGATGCCGACCCGCACGCTGCCGACGTCGACGCCGATCCGGACCCCGCGGCGTTCGGCCGTGGTTCCGATGTCGCGCTCCCCCGGTGGCTGCTCGCTCAAGCCGGACGACTCATGGTGCGGCGTTCACCAGTCCGGCGACAGCCGCGAGTGCGAGCGGCAGGCCGGCCGGATCGGCGCCGCCGCCGACCGCGAAGTCGTCCTTACCGCCGCCCCGGCCGCCGACGAACGGTGCCAGGTCGCGCACCAGCGCGCCCGCCTTGAGCCCGCGGGCGCGGGCCGAATCCCCCGTCGCGACGACTATCTGCGCCTTGCCGCCGGCGGTCGCGCCGACGACCACCACCGCGGCACGGGCGGGTTCGAGCCGGCCGCGTACGTCGGTCGCGAGCCTGCGCAGGTCCTCGACCGACGTTCCGCTCGGGGCTTCGTGAATCACGACGGCGACGCCG
Organism: Actinomycetota bacterium; assembly: GCA_040005895.1. Taxonomy (GTDB): domain Bacteria; phylum Actinomycetota; class Actinomycetes; order BP-191; family BP-191; genus JBDTYE01. The sequence goes on from JBDTYE010000036.1 coordinate 3,488, forward strand.
TTGACCTCCATCGCGGTCGCGGCCAGGCCGGCCGCCGCAGCCAGGACAGCACCGGCTCTGAGCCGGTCCAGCTCCCGCTCGGCATCCTTCAACCGCAGCATCAGCGCCGCCACTCGCTCGGGTACGTCGTCGGGTCGGCTCTTGAGCGTCTCCCCGAGCTGGCTGAGCAGCACATGTTCCTTCGCGAGGAACCGGAACGCGTCGAGGCCGACGAGCGCCTCCACGCGGCGTACGCCGGCTCCGATCGAACCCTCGCCGATGATCTTGACCAACCCGAGCTGCCCGGTCCGGGCGGCGTGCGTGCCACCGCAGAGCTCGCGGGCGTAGTCGCCCACCTCCACGACTCGCACGGCATCGCCGTACTTCTCCCCGAACAGCGCCATCGCGCCGATCCGGCGCGCTTCTTCCTGCGTGGTGATGAACGCCCGCACCTCGAGATCGCCGATCAGCACCGCGTTGACCTCGTCCTCGACGTCGGTGAGCGCACCCGCGGGCACGCCACTCGGCGAGTGGAAGTCGAACCGCAGCCGGCCCGGCGCATTGAGCGAGCCGGCCTGCGTGGCGGCCTCGCCCAGCGCCTTGCGGAACGCCCGGTGTATGAGGTGTGTCGCCGTATGGGCGCGCGAGATCGCCGCCCGGCGCTCGGCGTCGACCCGGGCGTGGGCCAGCTCCCCGACCCGCAGCTCACCGGATACGACGCGCACCCTGTGCACGACCAGGGCAGGCAGCTCGGGCACCGGATGGCGGGTGTCGAGCACTTCCACCTGTGCGCGTTCCAGGTCCAGCCACCCTGTGTCGCCCTGCTGGCCGCCGCCCTCGGCGTAGAACGGCGAGCGGTCGAGCACGACGTCGACCTCTTCGCCTTCGCCGGCAACGGTCAGTAGGCCGCTCTCGCCGAGCAGGCCCCGGACGGTGGCCTCGGACTCGATCGCGCTGTAGCCGACGAAGTCGGTCGTCCCCGCCGTGTCGAGCAGGGTCCGGAAAACAGAAAGGTCGCGGTTGCCGATCGCCTTCTCGCGCCGGTCGTCCTTCGCCCGGTTGCGCTGCTCCGCCATGAACCGGCGGAACCCCTCCACATCGACCAGAAGACCCTCTTCCGCAGCCATTTCGAGCGTGAGCTCGATCGGGAAACCGTAGGTGTCGTGCAGCTGGAAGGCGTCCGCGCCTGATAGCTCCTTGGCGCCGTCGGTAACCGCCTGCTTCGCCGCGACGTCGAAGCGGGTGGTGCCCGCACGCAGCGTCGAGAGGAACGACTGCTCCTCGGTCGCTGCGATCGTGACGATCCGCTCGAAATCGGAGACGAGTTCGGGATACATCGGCCCCATCACGTCGCGTACGACGCCGACCAGCTCGGGCATCACCGCCTGTTCGCCGCCGAGCAAGCGGATATTGCGGACGGCGCGCCGCAGCATCCGGCGCAGGACGTAGCCGCGGCCCTCGTTGGTCGGGGTGACACCGTCCGCGATGAGCATCGTGACCGCTCTGGTGTGGTCCGCGATGACCCGCAGACCGACATCGCTGCCGTGCTCGGCGCCGTACCGCGCACCGGTGAGCTCGGCGGCCCGGTCGAGCACCGGCCGCAGCATGTCGATCTCGTACATGTTGTCGACGGCCTGCAGCAGCATCGCCATCCGCTCGATGCCCATGCCCGTGTCGATGTTGCGGGCCGGCAGATCGCCGAGCAGGTGGTCGACGTAGTCGTAGCCTGCACCCGGGCCTCGCACGTACTGCATGAACACGAGGTTCCAGACCTCGAGGTAGCGGTCCTCGTCGGCGACCGGTCCGCCTTCGGCGCCGTGGGCGGGACCCCGGTCGTAGTAGATCTCGCTGCACGGGCCGCACGGGCCTGGAACGCCCATCGACCAGTAGTTGTCCTCGCGGCCGCGGCGCTGGATCCGCTCGGCCGGCAGCCCGACGTCGTCTCGCCAGATTCCGTAGGCCTCGTCGTCGTCGTGATAGACGGTCGCCCACAGCCGGTCGGCCTCGAAGCCGTAGCCCTCGGTCAGCAACTCCCAGGCGTACGGGATTGCCTTCTCCTTGAAGTAGTCGCCGAAGGAGAAGTTGCCGGCCATCTGGAAGAACGTTCCGTGCCGCGTCGTCTTGCCGACGTTGTCGATGTCGGTGGTGCGCATGCACTTCTGGATGCTGGTAGCCCGCGGGTAAGGGGCCGGGAGGTCTCCGAGGAAATACGGCTTGAAGGGCACCATGCCGGCGTTCACGACAAGCAGCGTCGGGTCGTCCGCGAGCAAAGAGGCGGACGGTACGACGGTGTGACCCAGCTTTTCGAAGTATTGGAGGAAACGGCTGTGAATTTCGGCTGATCGCACGACTACCGCGCCGCCCCGGGTTCGTCCGGATCGGGGTCGCCGAGGCCCAGCGCGTCGGTCAGGTCGTGCTCGCGCTCGCTCATGCCCTCGCGGACCTCGGCCGCGAAATCCTTGATCGCCTCGCCCAGGTTGCCGACGGCGCCGGCGAAAGCGCCCGCCATGCTGCTAGGGGTCAGCGCGTCCTGCGCCTGCCGAAGTTTGCGGGCGGCGGCGATCCCGGAGGCCGCGCCCAGTCCGACGCCGACGGCGGTCCAGAACAGCCGCTTCACCTGGGGACTTTCCGCGAGGACCTGCGCGCGGAGCGACGGGCTCGCCGCTCCTCCTTCATCGCCTTCTCCACCCGGCTCGCAGTGTCAGCCTTGTTGCGCCCGGCTATCGCCTTGCGGATGCCGTAGGAGAACGCCGCGACCTTGACTAGTGGGGTACCCAAAGTGGTCCCGAACAGGCCGACGAGCGACGACACGTTGCCCGTCATCGTCTGGACGTTGGCGGTGATCGCGTCGACCCGGACGAGCTCCTCGTTGACGTGGGAGACCGAGGTGGTGACCTCGCTCAGCAGCGGGACCGTCTCCTTGGTGACGCCGTCGATGAGTTCTTCCGTCGACTTCATGATCGCCGCCAGCCCGTTGGCGGCCCGGTAGAGCAGGTAGCACGCCACCCAGAAACTGAAGGCGATCGCGACCAGCAGGAAGATCTTGGCGATGTCCCAAGCGGTGTCCATCCGGCGGCTTGCCCTTGGCGTGGTCGGGTGTTGCGGTCCTGGTCGGCTACTTCGGTGTCGTCTACCCGATGTCGGGGCGCAGAACTTTTCGCACCTCGGCAAGGCGTTCCCCGACGGAGCGCTCGGCGCCGTGGTCGGTCGGCCGGTAGTAGACCCGACCGTGCACCTCGTCGGGCGCGTACTGCTGCGCCACCACTCCTGCGGGGAAGTCGTGAGGATACCGGTAGCCCTTGCCATGGTCGATCTTTGCGGCACTCGCATAGTGGCTGTCCCGCAGATGGGGCGGCACGCCGCCGAGCAGGCCGGCGCGCACGTCGGCCTCCGCGGCCCCGAGCGCAGCAGTGACGGCGTTGGACTTGGGGGCCAGCGAGCAGTGGATGACCGCCTGTGCGAGATTGAGCTCCGCTTCGGGGAATCCGATCATCTCGAAGGCTTGCGCGGCCGCGACGGCGACCCGCAGCGCGGTCGGGTCGGCCATGCCGATGTCCTCGCTGGCGAAGATCATGATCCGACGGGCGATGAACCGGCCCTCTTCTCCCGCCTCGAACATCCTGGCCAGGTAGTGCAAGGCCGCGTCGACGTCGGAGCCGCGCATGCTCTTGATGAACGCGCTGATGACGTCGTAGTGCTGGTCGCCCTGCCGGTCGTAGCGGACGGCCGCGCGGTCGACTGCCTCCTCCAGGGTGGGGAGGTCGATGGTCTTGCTGCCCTTGGCTTTCGCGCTACCGGCCGCAGCCTCCAGTGCAGTGAGCGCGCGCCGGGCGTCGCCGCCCGACATCCGCACCAGATGGGTTTCCGCTTCCGGGTCTAGATCAAGCTCTGCCCGCAGGCCGCGATCGTCGGTTAGCGCTCGGCGTAGGACTGTCTTGATGTCGTCGTCGCTGAGGGGCTCGAGGCGCAGCAGCAGGCTGCGTGACAGCAGCGGGCTGACGACCGAGAAATAAGGATTCTCCGTGGTCGCGCCGACGAGTGAGACCGTCCCGCGCTCGACACCCGGCAGCAGCGCGTCCTGCTGCGTCTTGGAGAAGCGGTGCACCTCGTCGATGAAAAGCACTGTCTGCCGGTTGTAGAGCGCGAGCTGCTCGCGCGCCGTCTCGATCGCGGCGCGCACGTCCTTGACCCCCGAGGTGACCGCCGACATCTCCACCAACCGGCGGCCGGTGCCGGCGGCGATCAGCATCGCGAGCGTCGTCTTGCCGGTGCCCGGCGGTCCCCACAGCAGCAACGAAAGGTTGGCGTCACCCTCGATCAGGCGGCGCAGCGGGGTGCCGGGGCCGAGTAGGTGCTGCTGGCCGATCACCTCGTCGAGGGTCGCCGGCCGCATCCGCACGGCCAGCGGGGCGGCCTGCTGCTCAGCTGTGCGCTGGGCGTCGTCGAACAACGATTCCATTGCGCGACCTTATGCGCGCGTCGCGCCAATCCGCCTCTGCGTTGGTGTAATGCCGTTCGATCCCGGGCTGCCAATGAGCGTTGAAGCCAGCGCGCTCCTGGTTTGGCCGGTGGCTACTACCGTGCGATTCTCTACAGGCTCACGGTCGGGACGAGATCTGGTTCCTGCGTGAATCCCCGCGGCAACCCCTTCCTCTTCAGGAGAGACAGTGCCGGACAAGCAGGCGATGGACCCACACGGTTTTGTGTGTCCGCGCTGCCACTCGGAGGTGCTCCCGTCGACTTCGAGCGGCGGGTGGCGGGTCCACAAGCGCGGCGTACTCCTTCATGACAGCGGTCTGGCAGCGGGCGGCCCCCCAGCAGGGCAGGGAGAGTCGCTCGCGTGCGCGAAGTGTCAGCTGCCCCTGGTGGTCGACTCGTCGAGTTCGCAGTTATCGGTGGCTTATCCGTACAAACGTCTCCTGGCGGAGCTGGACTGGCGCAAGTACCTGCTCTGGGCGCTCGCACAGAACAACGGGCTCGTGAGTTATGTGCAGCTGGCCGACGCGAGTTGCTCGGTCGACGACAGGCAGGACGTCGCAGCGTTCGCGGCCTACATCTCGCGAGTCGCACCCGATGCGGGCGGAAGCGTGCTCGACCTCGGCTGCGGGCCACTGGAAAGACCCGGCTACCTCAAGGGGATCGACTTCGGTACGAACCAGATGTTCGGACTTGACCCCTTTGCGAGTAAGTGGGCCGGAACGTTCATCCAGGGCGTGAGCGAGTACCTACCGTTGCCGAGCGGCAGCATCGACATGATCACAGCCGCGACGTCGCTCGACCACACCTTCGACCTCGACATCACCTCAGCCGAGATTGCGAGGATCCTGCGAACCGGAGGGTCACTCGTGATCTGGGACCACCCGCTTCCACGCGGACTCGCGCGTATCTACGCTGTACAGACAAGACTTCTCGAGCTTCGCTCACGGTTGATCCACGGACGGCACGTCCGGGTCTACTCGGACGGAACGGTCATCGAGACACCGCGCGGCATGGCTGATCCGTTTCACGCCAAGCCTTCTCGGCGGCGTTCATGGCCCACGCGGCTGGATCGCGCCTTGACGGCTGCGGGGCTGATCCGTCAGCACTACGACGCCATCCAGGGATTCAGCACCTACACCAAGTAGCGGCGGCCGATAAGCACGCTGTCCGCATCAGCGCAGAGGAAACTCCACCGCGAACCGCTCCCGCAGGATCAGCCGCGCCAGCGTCGCCGTCTGATCCTGGAGCTTTCCGTGATCGATGGTGGTGACGGGCGCCGCGGCGAAGAAGGCCAGGTTGGGTGATGCCGAAGGAGTTGTTCTCGACCGGTAGAGCAGTCCGTGCAGGTCGTCGGCATACCACCCGACGAGGCGGTCGCTGAGTAGCTGCGTCGCCTGCAGCACCCTGGCGGCGCGCCCCACGTTCGCCTCGTCGTCGAGGTTGAGGGCATCGAGGGTCTGCTCGTTGCGCAGGTCGAGAACACGCAGCCGGCCGTGGATCTCGACCAGGTGATCGGTGGCGTGGGCGGCCGAGATGCGCCTGCCTTCATCGGCAAATCTCTCGCGGTACGCCGCCCGCTCGGTCCGCGCGGCGTAGCGCACCCGGAAGCTCCCGCTCGCCGAGTCGAACCTGTGCCGCGGTTCGGGAAACGGTCTCCAGTCCCAATCCTGCGGCGCGGCCGCGTCAATCCGCCACCAGGACGTCTCGACGATGCGCAGCCGCAGGCCGACCGGCCTGCGCTCCGGCAGATCCGCGCCGGTGGCGACTACAGGCCACCACCGGTGTCGAGGATCCGGGCGGTCACCGTGTCGACGCCGCTCCCGCCATCGCCGACGCCGTCACGGAGCAGGTCTGCGAGCGAACGGCCGCCGAGGTCTGCCTGCGGCGCTCGCATGAGCGCATCAGCGGAGAGCGGGCCGGCCCGGATCGCGCGAAGAGCATCAAGCACCCGGCCGAGCCCCGTGACGACACCCTCAGGGCCGAACTGCCAGTCCGGGTGATACGCGGTGGTTCCTACGGTGATAGCGAGCAATCCGCCCCGGCCGCGGCGCGCCGACACTGCCTGCCTGCTGGCACCGCCCAGAAGAGCGCCGACCTGCTCGGTGGTCAGGGCCGAAGACATGAAGGTGCGTCGGGCCTTTTCCAACCGTCTGCTGTTGACGAGCTCGGCAGCTTGCAGCACCTTCTCGTCGACGTCCTCCGCCGGCTCGTCGTCGCCCACCAGCACGCGCAACACCGGCAGCACGCTCTCCGGGTCGACGGCCGCGCGCGCGGCCACCCGGCTCAGCAGCTCGGCTTGCGGGTGCAGCGTCCTGACTAGGGCGGTCATGAGTGGGTCCTTCTGTCAACGTCGTCAACGCCACCGTACGGAACTTGACGGGCACCGTCAACGTCGTCAACTACGCTACCGGGCGTGCAGCGCCTGACCCGACCCGCCGAGCTGGTCGACGCAACCAACGGCGATCCGATCGTGCGGCATCTGCTGCCCCACGTCGTACCTGGTGGCCCGCTGCTCGCCCTGGACGGTGCGGTGCTGTTCGTCTACGACTACTGGGACGGCCACGGCGCCCAGCTGGTAGGGCCGGCGAGCCTCGCCGCCGCACTGCTGAATGGCGCATCCACCGAGCTGCCGACGGACTACGTCGCAATCCCTGAAGATGCCCTGCCTCTGCTGACTGTCGCAGTCGCGCCGGAAACTCCGTGGCGGTTCCGCTGGACGCAGACCCGGCCGCCGGCTCCGACGCTCGCCGGCAGTTGGCTTCCCAAGTCGGCCGACGCCGAAGTCGAAGCGATGCTCGCTCTCAGCTTTCCGGACGCTTCGGCGCGCCCGGGCAACCGGCACGCCCGACGATGGGCCGGCATCAGGGACGCGGACGGCGCGCTGATCGCCTGTGCGGCCGACTGCACCGAGTCGGACATCGGCTTCATGGCTTCGGTGGCGAGCGACGTACGCCTACGCAGGTCGGGTCTGGGTCAGGCAATGACGACCTGGATGACGCACGCGCTGCTGGACGAGCACCCGATCGTTGCTCTGTGGCAGTACAGCGACAACGCCGCCGCCAGTGGCCTCTACGACAAACTCGGCTTCCACGACGACCACAGATACATCGCCTGCGTTTTGACCCGCGAGCGGGCTTAGTCGCCGACGGCTCCGTCGATGCGTTCGCGGAGGAAGTCAGCGTGGCCGTTGTGCCGGGCGTATTCCTCGATCATGTGCGTGTAGATCCAACGCAGCGAGATGTCCTCGCCGTGCCTTTTGCGCTTGCCGATCGCGGCGAGCGAGGTGACCGCGGCTGCGTTGGCCCGGGCGCGGGCAACCTCGCCGCGATAGACCTCGAAGTCCGCGGCCACCGATTCCGGAGCCGCCGCAGTGAAGTCGCCGTCAGGATCGCTGCCCGGCTCATCCGACCAGAACAGGCCGGGCGCATCCTCACCCGCGAGTGTGCGCTGGAACCAGTTGCGCTCCACGTCGGCCATGTGGCGAACCAAGCCGGCGAGCGACATGATCGCCGGCGGCACGGACCGCTCGCACAGTTGCTCGGGCGTGAGGCCTTCGCACTTCCACAGCAGCGTGCCGCGGTGGTAGTCGAGCCAGCCATCCAGCATCGCGCGCTCATCGAGGATGAACGCCGGTTCGGGCACGTCTCGCACGTCAGAACTCCTATTCGGGCTTGGCGTCGACGCCGGCTTCCTTGCGCTGCACCGGGGTGATCGGCGTGGGGGCACCGGTGAGCGGGTCGCCGCCCGACGACGTCTTCGGGAACGCGATGACTTCGCGGATCGAGTCGGCGCCCGCGAGCATCGCGCAGATCCGGTCCAGCCCGAAGGCGATGCCGCCGTGCGGCGGCGGTCCGTACTGGAACGCCTCGAGCAGGAAACCGAACTTCTCGTTGGCCTCGTCCTCGGTCAGACCGATCGTCTTGAAAACCCGCTGCTGCATGTCACTACGGTGGATCCTGATCGAGCCGCCGCCGAGTTCGACGCCGTTGACCACGACGTCGTAGGCGCGAGCCAGCGCGTTCTCCGGGTCGCCGTCGAACGAGTCGGCCCACTCGGTCGTGGGTCCGGTAAAGGGATGGTGCACCGCGGTCCAGCCGCCGTTGTCGGTCGGCTCGAACATCGGGAAGTCGGTCACCCAGACGAAACGCCACAGGCCTTCGGGTACGAGGTCGCACTGCTTTGCGATCTCCTGCCGGGCCGCACCCAGCAACTCCTGCGCCTCGCGGCGGCTGCCGGCGGCGAAGAAAACCGCGTCACCCGGGACGGCGCCCGCCGCCGCCGCCAGCCCGGCCAGGTGTGACTCGGAGAGGTTCTTGGCGACCGGCCCGCGCAGCGAACCGTCCTCGTCGACGAGCACGTAGGCAAGACCGCGGGCACCGCGGGAACGGGCCCACTCCTGCCAGGCGTCGAGTTGCTTACGGGTCTGCGAAGTGCCGCCTGGCATGACGATCGCGCCGACGTACGGTGCCTGGAAAACCCGGAACTCGGTGCCGGAGAAATACCCGGTCAGCTCCACCAGCTCGAGTCCGTAGCGCAGGTCGGGCCGGTCACTGCCGAACCTGCGCATGGCGTCGGCGTACACCAGGCGTTCGAAGGGCCGCGGGATGTCCAGCTCGAGCACCTCCTGCCAGACGCGCACCAGCAGCTCTTCGGTCAGCGCGAAGATGTCCTCCTCGTCGAGGAAGCTCATCTCGATGTCGAGCTGGGTGAACTCCGGCTGCCGGTCCGAACGCAGGTCCTCGTCGCGGAAGCAGCGGGCGATCTGGTAGTAGCGCTCGAGGCCGGCGACCATCAGCAGCTGCTTGAACAGCTGCGGCGACTGCGGCAGCGCGTACCAGGTGCCGGGCTGCAGCCGGCAGGGCACCAGGAAGTCGCGTGCGCCCTCCGGGGTCGACCGGGTCAGGTAGGGCGTCTCGATGTCGAGAAAGTCGTGCTCGTCCATGACAGCACGCAGCACCCGCGTGGTGTGCGCCCTCAACCGCAGAGCCCGGGCGGGCTCGGAGCGGCGCAGGTCGAGGTAGCGATAGCGCAGCCGCGTCTGCTCGTCGATGTCGGACTGGTCGAGCTGGAAGGGCAGGGGTGCCGCCGCAGACAGCACCTCGACGACGTCCGCCGCCACTTCGACGTCGCCCGTCGCCAGTTCCGGGTTGGCATTGCCCTCGGGCCGGACGCCGACGATGCCGCTGATGCGCACGCAGTACTCCGCGCGCAGGTCGCGCGCCGCCTCCGCCGGATCACCCTCACGGAACACCACCTGCACGACGCCTGAGCCGTCGCGCAGGTCGATGAAGGCGACCCCACCGTGGTCGCGGCGCCGCGCTACCCAGCCGGTCAACGTCACGGACGTGCCCGCGTCGTGCGCCCTCAGCGTGCCGGCCGGATGCGTGCGGATCACTGCAGCTTCTCCTTGATCGTCTTCACGACGTCAGCCAGCGGTACGGCGATCTGGTCGCTGGTGCCGAGGTCCTTCAGTTGCGCGACGCCCGACTCCAGGTCGCGCTCCCCCAGCACCAGCGCAAAGCGGGCACCCGAACGGTCGGCGCCCTTCATCGCACCCTTCAAACCCTTGCCACCGAAGGCCATGTCGGTGGCGATCCCGGCCCGGCGCAGGGCGACGATCAGCCGATATATCTCCCGGGCGGCAGTGTCGCCGAGCGGTACGCCATAGACGGACACACGCGCCGAGACCGGCACGGAAATGCCCTCAGCATCGAGTGCCAGCAGCGTGCGATCGACGCCGAGGCCGAACCCGATGCCGGGTAGCGGCGGCCCGCCGATCGTCTCGGACAGGCCGTCGTAGCGGCCGCCGCCACCGATCGCGGACTGCGCACCGAGCCCGCCGTGGACGAACTCGAACGTCGTACGCATGTAGTAGTCCAGGCCGCGTACGAGTCGCGGCGCGTCGGTCCAGGGCACGCCGGCGTCCGCGAGCAGGAGCCGTACCGCGTCGTGGTGCGACTTGCACTCGGCGCACAAATGGTCGGCGAGCAGCGGCGCGCCGAAGAGCTTGGCCTGCACCTCGGGACGCTTGTCGTCGAGGACGCGCAGTGGGTTGATCTCGATCCGCCTGCGGGTCTCCTCGTCGAGGTCGAGGCCGCGCAGGAAACCCTGCAAGGCCTCGCGGTACGCCGGGCGGCATTCGCGGCAGCCGAGCGAGTTGAGGTCGAGACGAAGGTCGCGCAGGCCGAGCCCCGCGTAGGCGTCCCACGCCACTGTGACGACTTCGGCGTCGACCATGGGGTCGTCGCTGCCGAGCGCCTCGACACCCACTTGGAAGAACTGCCGGTAGCGACCGGCCTGTGGAGCCTCGGCGCGGAAGTAGGCGCCCGCGTACCAGAGCTTGACCGGCAGTTGGCCACGATGCAGACCGTGCTCGAGCACTGCGCGTACGACGCCCGCGGTCCCTTCGGGTCGCAGGGTCAGCGAGCGCTCCGCGCGGTCGAAGAACGTGTACATCTCCTTGGAGACGATGTCGGTGGATTCGCCCACTCCTCGCGAATAGAGCTCGGTGTGCTCGAAGACCGGCGTCTCGACGTAGGCGTAGCCCGCCGCCCGCGCGGGAGCCGCCAGCCCGTCGCGCACGGCGAGGAAGTCCTCGGCCCGCGGCGGCATGTACTCGGCCACGCCCTTGGGCGCCTGCAACTGGTCTGACACTACAAACCCCTCGTCGGTGCGGTGCCGCGCGGCGCGGTGTCGCCCATGAGCCCGGCGGCCTCGCGCAGGAAGGGATTGGTCGCCCGTTCCCTGCCGATCGTCGTATCCGAGCCATGCCCCGGCAGCACCGGCAGCTCGTCGGGCAGCGGCAGGATCACCCGGGCCAGCGAGTCCATGATGTCGTCGTAGTTGCCGCCGGGCAGGTCGCTGCGCCCGATGGAGCCGGCGAAGAGCAGGTCGCCGCTGAGCAGCGCGGCCTCCCCGAGCCGGAACGTCACCGATCCGGGCGTGTGCCCGGGCGTCACGTCGACGGTGAAGTCGAGGCCGGCGATCGTGATCACCGGCTCGGAGCCCAGCCGGCGTACGTCGGACGGCTCGCTGAACGTCATGCCGCCCAACATCTGCCCGACCGCAGAGGACAGCCCGCGAGTCGGGTCGGTGAGCAGCGCGCGGTCGGCGGGGTGGATGTAGGCGGGTATGTCGTGCGCGCCGCAGACCGGCACCACACTCCAGACGTGGTCGATGTGCCCGTGCGTGAGAAGCACCGCGACCGGCCTGAGCCGGTGCTCGGCGACGATCTCCTCGATGCCCCGCTCGGCGTCCTGGCCGGGGTCGACGACCACGCACTCCTGGCCGGGGCCGGTCGCGACGACGTAGCAATTGGTCCCGAAGGAGCCCGCGGGGAACCCGGCGATCAGCACGGACGTCCTCTCCTCGAGCGGTTCGGGGCTACTCCGAGCGTACCGGCGGACGGAGGGCGTCAGCGAACGGGTTGCGCGCCCCTTAGACTCCCCCACGGCCAGATTCATGCGACGAGGAGGACTTTCGGTGCCTGGAACCAAGCGGCAGCACGAGCTGGCACGTCGGCGTGCTGAGCGGCAGGCGGCCAGACGCCGTGAACTCGCGGCGCGCAAGCGCAAGCAGCGGTTCATCGTCGCCGGCTCCGGCATCGGCTTGCTCGTCCTGATCGTCGGCATCTTCATCGTGGTCAAGAACACAAAGGACGACAACAAGAAGGCCAAAGCGGCGGCAGCAGCGGCGTCAGCTGCGGCGACTCCTTCGCGGACGCCGAAGCCCGTCGCGTGCGGCGCCACGGCACCGACCGCAGCGAAGCCGCAGAAGTTCGCCGCCGCGCCGCCGATGACGATCGACGCAACGAAGAAGTACAACGCGACGATCAAGACATCGTGTGGGGACGTCGTCGTCGAGCTGCTGGCGGACAAGGCCCCGACCACCGTCAACTCGTTCAGCTTCCTGGCGTCGAAGAAGTTCTTCGACGGCACCCGCTGCCACCGGCTCCTGACCGGCGCCGACAGCGTGGTGCAGTGCGGCGATCCGACAGCCACCGGCCGCGGCGGCCCCGGCTACACGTTCAAGGACGAGAACCTCCCGACCGCGACGGGCGACTCGTTCACCTACCCGGCCGGCACGGTGGCGATGGCCAACGGCGGCCCATCCACGAACGGCAGCCAGTTCTTCTTCGTCGTCAAGGACAGTCCCTTCCCGCCGGACTACACGATCGTCGGCCACGTGACCACGGGTCAGGACGTGCTGGACAAGCTGCTCGCGGTCGGTCAGACGGAGGGCACTGACGAGCCGGCCCAGGACATGTACGTCGAGTCGCTTACGGTGGCCGCGAGCTGACGGTCGTCAGGCTTTGCCGCTGACGACCCGGTAGCAGTCGTAGACGCCTTCGACGCTGCGGGCCGCCTTGAGCAACGACCCGAGGTGCTTGGGGTCGGCCATCTCGAAGGTGAACCGGCTGACCGCGACCCGGTCCCGCGTCGTCGTCACCGACGCGGACAAAATGTTGACGTGGTGGTCGGACAGCACCCGGGTGACGTCACTGAGTAGACCGGTGCGGTCCAGCGCCTCGACCTGGATCGCGACGAGGAACACCGACCCCGCCTGCGGCGCCCACTCGACGTCGACGAACCGGTGCTCCTCGCTCTGCAGGCTCTCGACGTTGATGCAGTCGCCGCGGTGCACGGACACGCCCTTGCCGCGGGTCACGAACCCCACGATCGGGTCGCCGGGAACCGGGGTGCAGCAGCGCGCGAGCTTCACCCACACGTCGCTGGCGCCCTTGACGACAACGCCAGGATCACCACTGCTACGCCGCGGGGTCCGGGTCGGCGACGCCGTCTCCGCCAAGTCCTCGACTGCGCTTTCAGGCCCGCCGAGCGCCTGCACCAGCTTCTGCACGACGGTCTGGGCACTCACGTGTCCCTCGCCGACCGCCGCGTAGAGCCCGGCGATGTCGGGGTAGTGCAGGTCCCGGGCCATTGCGATGAGCGCCTCGCCGGCGAGCATCCGCTGCAGCGGCAGGCCCTGCTTGCGCATCGCCCGACTGATCGCCTCCTTGCCCTCGTCGATGGCGTCCTCGCGGCGCTCCTTCGCGAACCACTGCCGGATCTTGTTGCGGGCGCGGGGGGTGCGGACGAACTGCAGCCAGTCCTGGCTGGGCGCCGCGGTCGCCGCCTTGGAGGTGAAGATCTCGATGACGTCGCCGTTCTCGAGCGGGCTCTCCAGTGGCACCAGCCGGCCGTTGACGCGGGCGCCGATACATCGGTGGCCGACCTCGGTGTGCACCGAGTAGGCGAAGTCGACGGCAGTCGCGCCGGTCGGCAGCGCCACGACGTCGCCGCGCGGCGTGAACACGAACACCTCGCCGGCGTAGAGGTCGAAGCGCAGCGAGTCGAGGAACTCGCCGGGATCCTCGGTCTCGCGTTGCCAGTCGAGCAGCTGCCGCAGCCAGGCCATGTCGTCGCCGCTGCCCTGTGGCCTGGCGACCTCGAGCCCCTTCGACTCCTTGTACTTCCAGTGCGCCGCGATTCCGTACTCCGCGGTCCGGTGCATCGCGTGCGTCCGGATCTGGATCTCGACGGTCTTGCCGGAGGGGCCGATCACGGTCGTGTGCAGCGACTGGTACATGTTGAACTTCGGCATCGCGATGAAGTCTTTGAACCGGCCGGGCACCGGGTTCCACAGGGCGTGGATGGTGCCGACAGCGGCGTAGCAATCGCGCACCGAGTCGACGAGCACGCGCACGCCGAGCAGGTCGTAGATGTCGGAGAAGTCGTGCCCGCGCACGATCATCTTCTGGTAGATCGAGTAGTAGTGCTTGGGCCTGCCGGTGACGTCGCTCTTGATCTTGGCGGTACGCATCTCACCCGAGATGGTGTCGATGACTTCGCTCAGGTAGGTGTCGCGCGAGGGCGCCTGGTCGGTGACGAGCCGCACGATCTCGTCGTACCGCTTCGGGTAGAGGGTGCCGAAAGCCAGGTCCTCGAGCTCCCACTTGATGGTGTTCATGCCGAGCCGGTGCGCGAGCGGCGCGTAGATCTCCAGCGTCTGCTTGGCGGTGCGCTCCTGCTTCTCGATCGGCATCACGCCGAGGGTGCGCATGTTGTGCAGCCGGTCGGCGAGTTTGATGACCAGGACCCGGATGTCGCGGGCCATGGCTACGACCATCTTGCGGATCGTCTCGGCCTCGGCGGCATCGCCGAACTTGACCTTGTCGAGCTTCGTCACGCCGTCGACGACCCGCGCCACCGTCTCGCCGAACTCGACCTTGATCTGCTCGAGCGAGGTCGCCGTGTCCTCGACCGTGTCGTGCAGCAGAGCAGCGACGCAGGTCGTCACGTCCATGCCGAGCTCGGCCGCGATGGTCGCGACCGCCACCGGATGGGTGATGTAGGGCTCCCCCGACCGCCGGAACTGGCCGCGGTGGCGCATCTCCGCGAGTTCGTAGGCCCGATCCAACGGCCGGACATCGGCGCGGGGGTGCGTCGCCCGCAGGATCTTGAGCAGTTCATCTATCTCGGCCGGCGAGGTGCTGCTCGGCCTCGCCGGGTTGAACCGCGCGAACGCCGCCCGCACCCGGCCGCCCGTGTCTACCCGAAGGCCCACCTCGGGGGCGTCACTACGCAACGCCGCGGCAGGGTCGAGGATCTGCTCCATTTCGGGTTCGGCTACTGCGTCGGCGCGCACGGCTGCAACGTCGTCGGTCGCCGTCGGCAGGCCGTCGCTCGCCACTGCTGCACCTCGCACTGAGCCCGGGAGGCCAACTATAAGGGAGCGATCCAAACGGCCGGGAAACGACCCCGGCTGGTGGCTCAGTACGTGACGAGGCTGTGCACCGTCAGGCCGGCCGCGCTGAGTCGCTCCCGACCGCCGAGGAATCCCAGTTCGAGGAGCACGGAGAGCCCGGCGACGATACCGCCGGCCCGCTCGATGAGAGCCGCCGCGGCCAGCGCGGTGCCGCCGGTCGCCAGCACGTCGTCGATGATGATCACCCGGTCCCCGGGGTTGAACGCATCCTGGTGGACTTCCAGCGTCGCCTTGCCGTATTCGAGGTCGTAGGACTGCTCGTACGTCGCGCTGGGCAACTTGCCCTTCTTGCGGACCGGCACGAAGCCGGCGCCGAAGTGGTAGGCGACGGGCGCCGCGATGATGAACCCGCGGGCCTCGACTCCGACGACCTTGTCCATGGTGCCGCGGCCGTGGTGGGTCACGATCGCGTCGACGACGTGCGCGAACGCCACGTAGTCGGCGAGCAGCGGCGTGATGTCCTTGAACAGGATGCCCGGCTTCGGGAAGTCGGGCACGTCGCGGATGCGCAGGCGAATCAGCTCGGGTACGTCGAACGACCCGTCGCCGTCCGCAGCCGCCGTGGCGGTCACCGGCGCTTCTTGCCGCTCGGCCGCCCGCCCTTGTTCCTCGGCTTGGCCGGCCTCGGCTGCGTACGCGCCGGCCGCGTCGCCGTCGCGGTGGCCGACACGGCGTCGTACTCCGGCTCGTCGAGGTTCTTGTCGGCCACGACCGCCCGGGCCGCCTTGGCCGCTGCCACCGGCGCGCCGGACTCTCGGGCGCGGCGTACGAGGACGCGCTGGCGCAGGGCCTTGTACTGCGGCTCGCGCTCCTTCATCTCCACGACCAGCGGGGTGGCGACGAAGATCGACGAGTAGGCACCGGTTGCGAGGCCGATGAACAGGGCCAGCGAGAGGTCCTTCAGCGTGCCGGCGCCGAGCAGTCCGGCACCGACGAAGAGAATCGCGCCGACCGGCAGCAATGCCGTCAGCGTGGTGTTGATCGAGCGCATCAGCGTCTGGTTGATGGCGAGGTTGGCCGAGTCGCTGTAGGTCATCCGGCTGCCGCCGCTGAGACCGATGGCGTTCTCCCTGACCTTGTCGTAGACGACGACGGTGTCGTAGAGGGAGTAACCGAGGATCGTCAGCAGTGCGATGACCGTGGCCGGCGTCACTTCGAATCCGACCAGCGAGTAGATGCCGGCGGTGATCACCAGGTCGTGGATCAAGGCGATGAGGGCCGCGATCGACATCCGCCACTCGAACCTGAGCGAGATGTAAGCGGCGACCAGGACGAGGAAGACGACGAGC
>JBDTYE010000037.1:0-19774 GCA_040005895.1 Actinomycetota bacterium
CCGCACTCACCACGTTCGCGAAGGCCGAATGCGGCCGCCCCGAGGTGCGCTGCGTCTCGTTCCGCGAACTCGCCGACTGGCTCGACGCACAGCCGGCAGCCACGCTCGATCGCCTTCACCAGGATGTGCCGTAGCTGCGAGCGCCAACTCGTAGACCTCAACTCAGCTTTTGGCCGAAATCGCCGATACACGTGGCATGACCATCCGCCTGGGTTTTGTGCGCCGGAAAACCCTACGGACGCAGCTCGCACTTGGGGTGCTCGCCGCCGGCGTCCTGCCGCTGACCCTGGGCGTGGCTCTGACGCTGCGCCAGGTCCAGGGTGATACCCGCAAGCAAGCCGCCGCGACCGCGACGGATCGGGCCGTCACTGGTGCGGCCCAGCTCGCCGGGGTCTTCCACGAGCAGCACTACCGTCTGCTGTTGGCCGCCAACAACGAGGTGCTCACCCGCTGGTACGCCGAACCGGCTGCCCGTGATCAGCTCAGGGCGACTATCGACGCGAGCCTGGTCCGCGTGTACGAACTCGACCAGGAGTTGACCGACGAAGCTTGCTTCATCGATGCGGGCGGCGCTGAACTGGCTCGGATGGTCAAAGGGCTGGCCGCGGTTCGCGCCGATTTGTCGCCCGACGAGAGCGCAAATCCATTTTTCGCCCCCACTGTCTTGTTGCCGGCCGGAAGCGTGTATCAGGGGCCGCCGTATGTTTCGCCCGACTCGAATCGCTGGGTTTTCCCGAACTCGACTCCGATCGTGCGTAGCGGAAAGACGATGGCGATCCTGCACTTCGAGACCAGCATCGAAGGCATGCGAGCGCTGCTGGCCCGCTCCATGGGAAAAGGTATGCGCGCCCGGATCGTGGATCCTGAACACCACCTCGTCATCGCCGACACGGCCAGCGCGGCGCCCGTGGTCGACGGGCCGTTCGCGGCGTACACGAGGCTGCACGTGCCGGGAGCACAGACGGCCGAGCATTCCGTCGAGGCCGTAGCGGGCGACCTGAACCACTGGACCGTCGAGACCTACGTCGTTCCGACCGGACGCGGACTGTGGGGGGACCTGCCGCTGCTCCTCGGCGCGGTCCTCGCGACTGCTCTGATCCTGCTGGTGGCTTCACTGCGCTTCTCTACGTCGATCGCACGCCGGCTGCGCCGGGTCGCGGCGGCGCTGCACGCGGTAGGTGAAGGCGACCTCACATCAACGCTGGAAGCCGACGGCAGCGACGAGATCGCCATGATGGCAGCGTCGGCCGGAGTGGCGATCGACCGGATGCGCGTGACGCTCACGGTGATGAACGACCACGCCAAGGCGCTGCAGCTCGCCGCCGACTCATTGACCGGCGCCAGCGAGCAGACCCGGACGCAAGCGGCCGGGAACGCCGAATTGGCGGGCACGGTTTCGCAGGCCGGCCAGGAGATCGGCCGCAGCGTCGAGACGGCGGCTACCGGCGTCACCGAGATGACGGCGAGCATGCGCGAGATCGCCGTCACTACAGCGGAGGCAGCGCAGGTCTGCGTTGTCGCGAGCGATCTGGCCGCTTCGATGTCGAGCTCGATGGAAACGCTGCAAGGCACGTTCGCCGGAGTCGCGGAGATCGTGATGATGATTGGTTCCATCGCCGAGCAGACCAATCTGCTCGCGCTCAACGCGACCATCGAAGCCGCTCGGGCCGGTGACGCCGGTCGCGGGTTTGCCGTAGTCGCGATCGAGGTCAAGGAGTTGAGCCGGGAGACGGCCGTCGCGACGGAGCGGGCCGCCGATCTACTCACCGCCATTCAGGCGGGCACCGCGTCCGCTGTCGATGGCGCAGCCGAGATCCGCTCGGTTCTCGGCGACATCTCCGGGCACCAGCAGACGATTAGCGCCGCAATCGAGGAGAACACGGTCATCGGTGCGCAGGTCGGGCGCGGCGTGGCCCAGGCGGCGGCCGGGTCCATCGAGATTGCGGTGTCCATGTCAACCGTGGCGAGTGGCGCCGCAGAGACCACGGCGGTTGCTGCGGCAACTCGCGCGTCCGCAGAGAAGCTGTTGGAGATGTCGGCGGACCTGCGCGCGGTCGTGCGGGAGTTCCAGCTCTAGGCTGCGTGGGCCCGCGTTGCAAAGGGGGCGCTGGCGCGGCGCGCACACGCCGCTGTCACCGGCCTGACACGTAGCGTGCGCCGGTTGCGGGTGGCGAGTTTTGCCGGATTTGTCCGTGCCCCTAGCATCCGGGCCGCAAGGCGTGTATTCAGGAGGTCCGGTCGCAAATTTCCCTGGGGGAGTGCAACGTGCGTCGAATTCTTCTGTCCGCGTCGGTCCTGGTACTCGTCTCTTCTGCCGTCACGGTGTCAGGCGGTGCGAGCACGGCGGCGACCGGTTGGCAGTCCGCGGTCCCCGTGACGAATCAGGTGGCGAGCTCTCCGGTTGCCGGCGGTGGCTATCCGGACGTGAACGGCGTTCCGGTCGCAGGCAATTGCGGGCCCGGTCAGATGAACTCCAACAGGTCCGAGTCGTGGATCGCGGCGAAGCGCGGGACCGAGGACCTGGTCGGTGCGTCGAAGTTCTTCTTCGAGCAATACAGCACGTTCTACAACTTCCACCTCGGGTCCTACACCATCCCGAATGGTCAGCCGGTCGCCAACAACCAGGTTCAGGGCTACGAGTGCACCACCGTCGGCACCCAGGCGATGCCGCCGAGCTGGACCAACAACACCGACCCCAACGTCGCGTTCGACACCCAGGGCCGCGCCTATCAGGTGACACTGCCGTTCAACGCCTACTGGACGAATCTGCACCCCAACGGCGCGATCGACCTCTCCTACAGTGACGACCTGGGCAGGCACTGGGTCAAGGGCAACGGCGGCCGCGATCTGGAACAGTCGCCGAACCAGACCAGCCTGGCCTTCGGGCACGTCGAGGACAAGCAGTGGGTCGCCGTCAACGATCTGGTCGGCAACGCCTACCAGGACCACGTCTACGCCGCCTGGGCCGTTTTCAACGGCAACAATCCGGTCAAGGTGCGGATGGCGGTCTCCCGCGACCGCGGCCAGAGCTTCGGCAAGGCAGTGACGATCACGCCGCCTTCGCAGGTCGGTCCCGGCACCACGTACGTCTATCCGGCTGTTGACGCGGCGGGTGACGTCTACGTGTCGGTCGTCTCGTTCTCGCCGAGCGGCAAGCCTTCGAACATCTACGTCGCCCGGTCGACCGATGACGGCCGCAGCTTCGGCCCGTACGTCGCCGCCGTCCCCAACGTCGGTGTCTATCCGGGAAATCTGCTGCCCAACACGACGTTCCGTGACGGCGTGGTCGAGAACTTCACGGCGAGCAAGACGTACGCCGGCCACCTATACCTGACGTACGAGAGCTGGGACGGCGCGCAGTTCGACGTCTACTTCACCCAGTCGGTCGACAGCGGGCTCAACTGGTCGACGCCCGCCCGGGTGAACGACAACGCGAATCCGGCCGCCAGCGACCAGTTCCAGCCGTCGGTCGCCGAAGGTCCCGGTGGTGGTGTCGCGATCGCTTTCTACGACCGCCGCGCCACGTGCCCGTCCGATGCGAGTGTTCTGCCCGCTGACGTCGGCCGTAGCAACTTCTGCATCGACGTCTCGGTCCAGGCCTACAAGGACTCCGGGCAGGGCGCCGTACAGGTCGGAACGAACGTCCGCGCGTCGGCGCATACCTGGGATCCGGAGAACCCGGCTCAGCACGTCGGCGGCCTTGGGCAGATGGCGTGCGCCAGCCACAGCGATCCCTGCGCAGTCGCATTCATCGGCGACTACTTCGGTCTCGCCGTGACCACGAACAACGTCTACGTGCTGTCGGTCTCGACCCACTACCCGTCGGCTGTCACCGCGGACGAGGGCGGCCCGGTCTACTACCAGCAGCAGGTCCTGAGCACCCTGTCGAGGTCCGCGCTCGGGAACTGACGGCGCGTCGCGAGAGTCAGCCGATGAGCAACACCCTCGCCATTGCAGCAGTGACCGCAACGCTGCGATATCTGCTGCACGAAGCATTGCGCGCCGAGCCGGACGCGGTCTCCGGCGCGCATGTGACCACGCATCACCCGGCGCGGCTCACCGCCGCCAACACGGCTGCGACCGGGATCAACGTGTTCCTGTACGAGGCGTCGCTCGACTCGGCCGCCCGGCATCACGAAGTACCGATCAGGTCACCAGGTCAAGAAATCCCGGAGCGGTTGCCCGCCGCAGTCGATCTGCAGTATCTACTCAGCTGCTACGGGAACGATGACTCGCTCGACCCCGAGCGGCACCTCGCCCGCGCGATCGACGCGATCGTGAGCAACCCGATCCTGTCTGCCGAGGTGATCGCCGCAGCGATAGCGGCGTACGCCGCCGAGCCGACCGCGTTCCTGCCTCACGCCGACTTGGCCGATCAGGTCGAACGAGTGCGGCTGACGATCAGGACACTCACCATCACGGAGACGTCACTCCTCTGGTCCATCATCGGTACGCCGTACCTTCCTTCGATCGTCTGCACGGCGAGCGCCGTCCTGCTCTAGATCGATCTTCGGCGGTCGTCCTCCCAGCGGCGCACACCGTGCTGCGCCCGGGGACGTAGGAAGTAGTGGAGGTTGCAGATGAGCATCGTGCTGATCCCGGGAGCCGGCGGCTCCGGGTGGTCCTGGCATCGGGTGGCGCCATTTCTCGAAGAGGCCGGACACGAGGTCGTGAGGGTCGACCTGCCGGGCAGCGACGATTCGGCTGGTCTTGCGGACTACGCCAACGCGGTGGTCGATGCGATCGGAGCCAGGACGGACCTGACGGTGGTGGCGCAGTCATTGGGGGCATTTACGGCGCCGCTCGTCTGCGATCGTGTCCCGGTCTCGATGCTTGTGCTGGTCAACCCGATGATCCCCTCACCGGGCGAAACCGCCGGCGACTGGTGGGCCAATACCGGTCAACCGGAGGCCAAGGCGGCGTACGCCGAGCAGCTCGGCCTGCCGGCGCACGCCTTCGACATGCGTCTGGACTTTTTCCACGACGTGCCCGACGAGGTCTTCGCCGCTGCAGGGGCGCACGCCCGGCCGCAGTCGCAGGCCATCTTCGGGGAGCCGTGGCCGCTCGCGACCTGGCCGGACGTGCCGACGCGGGTATTGCAGGGCCGCGGGGACAGGTTTTTCCCACTGGAGTTCCAGCGCCGGATTGCCCGGGAGCGGCTCGGCGTCACGCCGGACGAGATCGATGGCGGGCACCTGGTTGCGCTGAGCAACCCACAGCAGCTGGCCGACCGGATCCTCAACTACGTGCGGGACGGCAGCGCGCGCCACGACATCAGCTGAGCCGGTGATCGTCGGCGTTAACGCCTTCGAGAGTGCGCAGCGTGCTGCGATAGCCTCGCAACGTGAATCCCGGCGTACCGACTCCTGCGCTGCTCGATGCCCACATTTGGCCGATCGGCGCGGCCGTGCACGAGAGCGGCGTCCTCACGATAGGCGGGCTCCAGGTCACCGACCTGGCCCGCGAGTTCGGCACCCCGGCCTACCTGCTCGACGAGGACGACTTCCGCTCCCGTGCCCGAGAGTGGCGAACGGCGTTCGCCGGCTCCGACGTCTTCTACGCCGGCAAGGCGTTTCTGTGCACGGCGGTCGCGCGCTGGATTGCGGCGGAGGGTCTGGGCCTCGACGTCTGCACCGGCGGCGAACTCGCCGTTGCTCTCAGGGCCGGCTTCGACCCCGAAAGGCTGCAGTTCCACGGCAACAACAAGTCGTACGCCGAGCTGGTCCGGGCCGTCGACGTGGGCGTCGGCCGCGTGGTCGTCGACAGCTTCCAGGAGATCGAGCGGCTGGCATCGATCGCTGCGGCGGCCGGCAAGAATCAGCGCGTCATCGTCCGCGTCACCCCGGGCGTCGAGGCACACACGCACGAGTTCATCTCGACCGGCCAGGAGGATCAGAAGTTCGGGTTCTCGCTGTCCACCGGCGCGGCCGCCAAGGCGATCCTCGCGGTCGAGGGGCACCGCAGCCTCGACCTGGTCGGTCTGCACGCGCACATCGGCTCGCAGATCTTCGATGCCGCCGGTTTCGAGCTCGCTGCACACCGGATGACCGAGCTGCTCGACCTGACCTCCACGCAACTCGGCCGGGAGTTGCCCGAGCTCGACCTCGGCGGCGGTGTCGGCATCGCCTACACCAGCGCCGATGACCCGATCTCGATCGACAAGTTCGCCATCCAGCTGCAGGCGATCGTGACCACCGAATGCGCTCGCGCCGGAATCGGCGTACCCCGCCTCGCCGTCGAGCCGGGCCGGTCGATCGCCGGACCGAGCACGGTGACGCTGTACGAGGTCGGCACCGTCAAGGAACTGCCAGGCCTGCGCACCTACGTCAGCGTCGACGGCGGCATGAGCGACAACATCAGGACCGCGTTGTACGACGCGAGCTACACCGCAGTACTCGCCAACCGCACGTCCAGCGCACCCGACAAAGTCGTGACCGTGTGCGGAAAGCACTGTGAGAGTGGCGATATCGTGGTGCGCGAAGTGGCGCTACCCGCAGACATCGCGCCGGGAGACCTGATCGCCGTACCCGCCAGTGGCGCCTATCAGCGGTCCATGGCCAGCAACTACAACCACGTGCCGCGACCGCCTGTCGTCGCCATTTCCGGCGGACGCGCCCGCGTCATCGTCCGGCGCGAGACCGAAGACGATCTGCTCGGACTGGACGCCGACGCGTGACCGAAGTTCGCAATCTCAAGATCGCGCTGCTCGGCTGTGGCGTCGTCGGCACCGAGGTCGTCAGGCTGCTGCACGACAACGCGCACGACCTGACCAACCGGGTCGGCGCGACCCTCGAGATCGCGGGCATCGCGGTCCGGCAGCCGGCGAAGAAGCGCAACCTGCCAATCGATGCGGCGTTGTTCACCGCGGACGCGATCGGACTGGTGGCGCGCGACGACATCGACATCGTGGTCGAGGTCATCGGCGGCATCGAGCCGGCTCGGTCGCTCATCCTGTCGGCGCTCGGAGCCGGCAAGTCGGTGGTCACCGCCAACAAGGCGTTGCTCGCGACCGACGGCCCGACGATCTACAACGCCGCCGAGGCCGGCAAGGCCGACCTCTACTTCGAAGCCAGCGTCGCGGGCGGCATCCCGCTGCTGCGCCCGATGCGGGAATCCCTTGCAGGGGACCGGATTCACCGGGTTCTCGGCATCGTCAACGGCACCACCAACTTCATCCTCAGCCGGATGGAGGAGACCGGCACCAGCTTCGCCGAAGCGCTCGACGAGGCGACCGCGCTCGGCTACGCCGAGGCCGACCCGAGTGCCGACGTCGACGGCTACGACGCGGCGGCCAAGGCGGCGATCCTTTCCAGCCTCGCGTTCCACACGCGGATCACCGCCGACGACGTACACCGAGAGGGCATCGCCGACGTGACGGCCGCCGACATCGCGAGCGCCAAAGCGATGGGCTACACCGTCAAATTGCTGGCGATCTGCGAACGAGACGGCGATTCCGTCAGCGTACGCGTGCACCCCGCGATGATCCCGTCGACGCATCCGCTGGCCGCGGTCCGCGAAGCTTTCAACGCTGTCTTCGTCGAGGCCGCAGCAGTCGGCCAGCTGATGTTCTACGGCCGCGGCGCGGGCGGATCGCCCACGGCCAGCGCGGTTCTCGGCGACATCGTGGCGGTCGCAAGACACCGGCTCAGCGGTACGACGGGTGCCGGCGAATCGGCGTACGCCCAGCTGCGCGTGAGCCCGATGGGGGAGACCGTCACCCGCTACCACGTCAGCCTCGACGTCGCCGACAAGTCCGGTGTCCTGGCGCGCATAGCGACCGCCTTCGCCGAGCACGACGTGTCGATCCGCTCGGTCCGCCAGGAGGGGCACGGCGACGACGCGACGCTCGTGATCGTGACGCACCGCGCCACCGACGCCGCGCTCTCATCGACCATCGACGAGTTGCGCGGGCTCGACGTCGTGCGCGCGGTTGCAAGTGTCATGCGCGTCGAAGGGGAAGAGGGGGAGCGATGAGCTGGCGGGGCATTCTCGAGGAATACCGCGACCGGATGCCGATCGGCCCCGACACCCGGCTCGTCACGCTGATCGAGGGCAACACCCCGCTGGTGCCGGCCGCCGAGCTCTCCAGGCGCACCGAGTGCGAGGTCTTCCTCAAGGTCGAGGGCGCCAACCCCACCGGATCGTTCAAGGACCGCGGCATGACCGCTGCGATCACGAAGGCCGTCGAAGAAGGCTCGCAGGCCGTCATCTGCGCCTCGACGGGCAACACCTCGGCCAGCGCCGCGGCGTACGCCGCCCGGGCCGGCCTGACCTGCGCCGTCCTGGTGCCCAGCGGCAAGATCGCACTGGGCAAGCTTGCGCAGGCACTGGTGCACGGCGCGCGGCTGCTGCAGGTGACCGGCAACTTCGACGACTGCCTCGGACTCGCCCGTGAAATCAGCGAGAAGTACCCGGTGACCCTGGTCAACTCGGTCAACCCCTACCGCATAGAAGGCCAGAAGTCCGCGGCGTTCGAGATCTGCGATGCCCTCGGTGACGCACCCGACGTGCACTGCATCCCGGTCGGCAACGCGGGCAACATCACGGCGTACTGGAAGGGCTATTGCGAGTACGCCGCCGACGGGCTCACGACGCACCGGCCGGTCATGCGGGGGTTCCAGGCCAGCGGCGCCGCGCCGTTCGTCACCGGCGCACCGGTCAAGAATCCCAACACCATCGCGAC
This sequence comes from Actinomycetota bacterium, assembly GCA_040005895.1. GTDB lineage: Bacteria > Actinomycetota > Actinomycetes > BP-191 > BP-191 > JBDTYE01. Next base: position 8,684 of record JBDTYE010000037.1, read on the forward strand.
CGCGATCCGGATCGGAAACCCGGCTTCGTGGGACCAGGCGATCGCCGCCCGCGACGAGTCCGGCGGCGCGATCGAGTCGGTGACCGACCGGCAGATCCTCGACGCCTACCGGCTGCTCAGCCGGATCGAAGGCGTATTCGTCGAGCCAGCGTCCGCCGCCAGCGTGGCGGGCCTGCTGCAGGCGTCGGCCGCGGGCACCCTGGCCAAGGGGCTGCGGGTCGTCTGCACCGTCACCGGCCACGGCCTCAAGGACCCCGAGTGGGCCATCTCCGGCGCGCCGACCCCGGTCACCGTGCCGGTCGACGCGGCGTACGCCGCCCACGAACTCGGATTGTGACGAGGCAAGCAGCGATTCCGCCGGCCCAGCCGGCCCGTCCGGCCGGTCGGTTACTGCGCGAAGAACGCGACTTCCGGCACGTCTACATCTCGCAGCTCATCAGTCTCGGCGGCGACTGGTTCGCGATCATCCCGCTGCTGACTCTGCTGCCCCGGCTGACAGGTCTCGGCATCTGGGGTGCGCTGGTGCTCACCGCCGACACGCTGGTGTTCGCAATGCTTGCGCCCTATGCGGGCACGGTCGTCGACCGGGTCGACCGGCGGATCCTGATGGTCACCGCCGACCTGCTCTCGGCAGTCCTGATCGCCTTGCTGCTCTTCGTCCGCAGCGACTCGACGGCCTGGATCTCCCTGGTCGCCATCGGTGGGGTGGCGGCAGCGAAGTCCTTCTACGCACCGGCAGCGAACGCCGCGCTGCCCAATCTCATCCCGGCCCAGGACCTCGCCACGGCGAACGCGCTCAACGGCGCCGCCTGGGGCGTGATGCTCGCGGTCGGCGCCGCACTCGGCGGCCTGGCGGCCGAGCTCTTCGGCACCAGCTGGTGTTTCGGCATCGACGCGGTCAGCTTCGTCATCTCCGGGGCGCTCGTAGCGTCCGCGCGCAAGCCTTTCAGCGAGGCGCGTGAGGTCAGCAGAAAATCCAGCGCCCGCGCCGACATCAAGGAGGCGATCGCGTACGCCCGCGCCGATCACCGGGTCATCGCACTGCTCACCTGCAAGCCGGGAACTGCTTTCGGCAACGGTGTTCTCGCGCTGTTCCCACTGCTGGCGCTGAACGTGTTCCACATCGGCGGGATCGGCGTCGGCCTGCTGTTCGGCGCCCGCGGCCTCGGCGCCCTTATAGGCCCGTTCGTCGGCCGACGCTTCATCCGCCGCGATGCCGACTCGCTCTGGAAGGTGCTGGCCGTATCCATCTCCTTCTACGGCGTCGCCTACATGGCATTTGCGCTCACATCCTGGTTTCCGCTGGCGCTCGCATTCGTCGTACTCGCGCACATCGGCGCGAGCACCAACTGGAACCTGTCGGCATTCGCCCTGCAGTCCTCGGTCCCTGACTACATCCGCGGGCGGGTCTTCAGCGCCGACTTCATGCTCGGGACGCTCACCCTCGGACTGAGCCAGCTGGTCACCGGCGCGCTGGCCGAGGTCTTGGACGCGCGTTGGCTCGCGTTCGGCCTGGCCGCGACCGTCTTCGTCTACGGCGGGATCTGGTACGCCGCCACCGCAAGAGCGCGCGCCCCGGTGGATCATCTCCGTGCTGGTGCGGCGGTGAACACACCGACCCCGGGCAGTTCATGATCAGGCGGACGCGCCGGGCAGCGAGGGCGCAACGAGGGGGCTCAGCCACTACGGTGGCGACGAACGCGCACCGGCCAAGGAGGTTCGTCAGCGTGCCCGTCGACATTCGCGAGGTGGCGCGGCGTACCGGCGTGTCGGTGGCGACTGTCTCCCGCGCGCTCAACGGGCGGCCGGACGTCAGCGCCGCGACACGCACCCGGGTCACCGAAATGGCCCGCACCCTCGGGTACCTGCCGAACTCGCAGGCCAGGGCGCTCGTACGTCGCCGTAGTGACACCGTCGGCCTGATCTGGGACACCGGCTACGTGTCGGCGAACGGCCGCGTGCCTTTCCTGCAAGACCTCCTCATCGGCTTGAAGATGGCGTTGGCCGACACCGGCTACCACCTGATGCTGCTGTCGCCGAAGACCGCGGACCGCGACCTGGAAGCCTTCGTCCGGGCGACCGCGCAGCACACGCTCGACGGCGTAGTGCTGATGGGCGTCGACCAGCACCTGCCCGCCGTCACCGCGCTGATCGATTCCGGACCGCCCTGTGTGGGCCTCGACCTGCCGGTTCGCGGGCCGCGGGCCAGCTACGTCAGCTCCGACAACCAGAGTGCCGCGGCGACCGCGGTGCGCCATCTGCAGTCGCTGGGGCACCGCAAGATCGCCACGATCACCGGCCCGCCGGACCAGTTGCCGAGTATCGAACGCCTCGCCGGCTTCCGGGCCGGGATGGCCGAGTTCGACCTTCCAGTTCCAGCGGAGTACGTCGTCCACGGCGACTTCTTCCACGAGTCGGGCCATTCGCGGATGCAGGACCTGCTTGCGTTGCCCGACCGCCCGACGGCGGTGTTCGTCGCCGGCGACCTGATGGCGATCGGCGCGATGCGGGCGATCGCGGAAGCCGGCCTGCACGTGCCGCAAGACATCTCGGTCTTGGGTTTCGACGACGTCGAATCGGCGGCACTGGTCCGGCCGGGACTGTCGACGATGGCCCAGGACTACCTGGCGATGGGGCAGGCTGCGGTCTCCCTGCTGACGCAGATGATGGGCACCAGTCCGGTCGGCAGCGCCACGATCGACCGCAGCGAAGCCGTGGGAATCGGCCGCCGCCCCGCCCCGCGGCTGCTGCCGTGCAGCCTCGTCGTCAGGGAGTCGACCGGCGTCGTCCCTCAGCGCTAGAGCCCGGAACTCTGACCGGATTGCAACGGGTGTCTGTTCAAGGCGCGAGGGATACGTAAGCACTGGAGTTATCGGCGTTTTCGTATCTTTCGCCCCCGTGGGCTGCGTACCCATCGCGCTCGGTATGGATACGGTCGCGTCTACGACGCCGCCGTCTGGAGGAACACCGAGTGCCAGCAGGACCGAGTTTTCGCGCCGCGCCGGTGCGGGTGCGGGTGCCGGCCACCTCCGCCAACCTCGGACCTGGCTTCGATGCTCTTGGCCTTGCCCTTGCCCTGTACGACGACGTGGTCGTCCGCGTTGCCGACTCGGGCCTGCGCGTCGACGTCGCCGGCGAGGGCGCTGACGAGGTCGACCGGGGTAGGAAGAACCTGGTCGTCCGGGCCGTCCGAGCGGCGTTCGACGTGCTGGGCGGCCAGCCACGCGGCCTTGAAGTCATCTGCGCCAACCGGATTCCGCACGGCCGGGGACTCGGCTCGTCGGCTGCGGCGATCGTTGCGGGAATCAGCGCGGCCAGAGCCTTGGTGCTCGGTGGAATGGACGACGTAACGGCACTCAACCTGGCAGGCAGCTTGGAAGGGCACCCCGACAACGTCGCAGCCTGCCTGCGCGGCGGGGCGACCATCGCCTGGCACGACAGCGAAGGCGGCCCGATCGGCGTGGTGCGACTCGAGCCGCACGCGAGCCTGCGCCCGGTCGCACTCGTGCCGCTGACCAAACTCGCGACCAGCAAGGCTCGCCGGCTGCTGCCTGATTCGGTTCCGCATGCCGACGCGGCGGCCAACTCGGGTCGCGCGGCCCTGCTCACCGAGGCGCTCACCCGCCGACCGGATCTGCTCCTTGCCGCGACCAGGGACCTGCTGCACCAGGACTATCGCGGGCCGGCAATGCCGCGCAGCGCGACGCTGCTGCGTACGTTGCGCGAAGCCGGCCTTCCCGCCACGATTTCCGGCGCCGGCCCGACGGTGCTGGTGCTGCTCACCGCCGGCGACGAGACAGCGCGCAAGCAGGTCGAAGTCGCGCTGCCGCGAGGGTGGGCCGCGCTCGACCTGGACGTCGACCGGGACGGCGCGACCGTCGTACCGCTCGAGGGGTAGCACGTCCTGACGCACGGCAGCTTCAGCCCCGCCGAAGGAGCATGTTCCGGACGCCGGCGCACCGGAGGGCGATAGCCGCCGCGAGGCTGCCGGCACGCATCGCCCCCGCCGCGGCAGCTACCTCCGGTTCCCCCCGGACGGTGCCGCGTGCCAGGTCGCCTGGCCGGCTGCTCACGCGCCGCGGGCATGGGTGGCCGGAGGCTCCTTCCAGTTGCTGCAGGCGAAGCTGGGGATCTCGGCCGGTGCTCACGCGGGGATGCTGACTGTCAATCGGCCGATCCTGCCTGGTTGGTTGTGCCGGGTGACTCTGAGCAACATTCGGGTGGGTGCCGCGCGGCTGTTGCTGGCGCTTCATGCGCAATCGTGAGGGCGACCCACGCTCGTTCGTCCTTCTCGAGCGGCACGGCGACGTTCGGGTGGTTATGGAGGAATAGCGCCGCGGTTACGCATGGTTGTTGCCCTCGGGGGCAGCCCTCGTTAGGCTTCACAGCAGCACCTGCCCGTCGAGCAAACTGGGCTCCGCGCTGGCGTCGCTACCAAATCACCGAAATGAGTCCCTCAAGTCGGTGGTCGCGGTTGCCGAGGCCGCTCGAGACCTTTCGTTTACCGGCGCTGTCGCCGCTTCGATCAGGGCAACAGCACGGCGGGCTCCGAAGACCCTTGCCGGCCAACGATCCGACGAGCTTCGCGGACAGTGCTTCTTCACCTCGCTTCGCTTCCCAGCGCGGCAGCCGCGGCTTCCGCCGCTCGGCGCGGCCACAAGCCTGCAGCCGTCGGTGCGCAAACCGCACTCAGGGCGACCTCGGTCGCCCCCCACAACCTGGCAACGCCAGAACAACCGGCCGAACAGGGGCTTTCCCGCCCCCGGCCGTCACGGAAGGAAATTCGTTGAGCGAAACCACCCAAGCCCCGGACACTGCCGCAACGCAGGAACCGGCGAAGCGTACGCGCGCCGCCGGCAAGGGGCTGACCGGCATGCTGCTGCCAGAACTGCAGTCTGTCGCCAGCGGCCTCGGTATCTCCGGGGTCGCGAAGATGCGTAAGGGCGACCTCGTCACCGCCATCAAGTCCGCCCAGAGCGGCGGCACCCCGGCTGCCCGTACGCCGACCGCCTCGTCATCTGCGGCTGCCCGCAACGGGTCCGCAGGGACCGACGGCAACGTCCGCGTCCCAGTCCAGGAGTCCCGCACCATCGGCGCCGACGGCGCCGCGTCGTCCGAACCGAACGGCCACAGCCCCCGCGCGGACTCGGCTTCCGAGAATGTCTCCGCGCCCGAGGGCGGGTCCCGCCGCGAGCGCCCGCGCCGCGAGGGCCGCGACCGTCAGCGTCCTGATGGCTCGCGAAGCGAGCAGAACGCCGACGGCGCCGCTGCTGCCTCAGCCGGGGCGGACGGCGTACAGCAGGGATCATCGGAGTCGCAGCAGTCCAGCACTTCCCAGGGCGGCCAGCAGTCTGGGTCCGCCGGCTCCGAGAGTGGTCCGCAGGGATCGCGCGAGCGCTACCGCGAACGTGAGAACAACCGCCAGCGCCAGGGTCAGGCTCAGGCCGGCCAGGGCGGTTCCAACCAGGGCAATCAGGGAGGTCAGACCGGCTCCGGCCAGCAGGGCGGCAACAACCAGGGCGGCAACAACCAGGGCGGCAACAATCAGGGCAACTCCAACCAGGGCCAGAGCGGACCTGGGCAGGACCGTGACGAGTTCGGTCGCACCGGCCGGCGTGGCAGGTTCCGTGAGCGCGGCCGCAACCGGCAGCGCCCGGGTGGGCAAGGCGGCGGTGCCAACTTCGGTGAAGCCGACCCGATCATCCGCGACGACGACGTACTCGTCCCGATCGCGGGCATCCTGGACATCCTGGACAACTACGGGTTCGTGCGGACCACCGGCTACCTGCCAGGACCGAACGATGTCTACGTTTCGCTGGCCCAGGTACGCAGGTACGGCCTGCGCAAGGGCGACGTCGTCACCGGCTCGGTCCGCCAGCAGGTCGCCGACGTCGAGCGCCGCGACAAGTACAACGCACTCGTCCGGCTCGACACCGTCAACGGCATGGACCCGGAGCAGGCCAAGGGCCGGGTGGAGTTCAACAAGCTGACTCCGCTGTACCCGCAGGAGCGGCTGCGCCTGGAGACCGATGGGCCGGTCCTCACGACCCGCATCATCGATCTGGTCTGCCCCATCGGCAAGGGTCAGCGCGGCCTCATCGTTTCGCCGCCGAAGGCCGGCAAGACGATGGTGCTGCAAGCGATCGCCAACGCGATCACGGTGAACAACCCCGAGTGCCACCTGATGGTCGTTCTCGTCGACGAGCGACCTGAGGAAGTCACCGACATGCAGCGCTCGGTCAAGGGCGAGGTCATCGCGTCCACGTTCGACCGGCCGGCCGAGGACCACACGACCGTCGCCGAGTTGTCGATCGAGCGCGCCAAGCGCCTGGTCGAGCTCGGCCACGACGTCGTCGTACTCCTCGACTCGATCACCCGGCTCGGCCGCGCCTACAACCTTGCTGCGCCGGCGTCCGGGCGAATCCTGTCCGGTGGTGTCGACTCGACCGCGCTCTACCCGCCGAAGCGCTTCTTCGGTGCCGCGCGCAACATCGAGAACGGCGGCTCGCTGACGATCCTCGCCACCGCGCTCGTCGAGACCGGCTCGCGAATGGACGAGGTCATCTTCGAGGAGTTCAAGGGCACCGGAAACATGGAGCTCAAGCTCGACCGCAAGCTCGCTGACAAGCGCATCTTCCCCGCGGTCGACGTCGACGCTTCGGGCACCCGCAAGGAAGAGATCCTGATGGCGCCGGACGAGCTGTCCGTCGTCTGGAAGCTGCGAAGGGTGTTGCACGCACTCGACCAGCAGCAGGCGCTCGAACTGCTGCTCGACAAGATGAAGCAGACGAAGACCAACGTCGAGTTCCTGATGCAGATCCAGAAGACGACGGTAGGTCCGCAGGACTAGCCGGCCGCCTGCCCGCCCAGCGATACGAAAACGCCGGGATCGGGCGGCGGTTTGGTATCGCTCGGCCACGTTCCGATGTGGGCTGCGCGGGCCAGCAGCGTGTCTTTCAGCATCTTCCCGATCCAGGCCGGCTCGACGCGCATCCGCTCGTTGGTGATGCGCAGCGTCTGCCAGCCCTGCCCAGCGAGCAGTACGTCGCGGCGCAAGTCGCGTGGCCGATCCGGTGCGGAGAAGTGCCATTCCTCGCTGTCGGCCTCCAAGGCGAGTTTGTGATCGACAAACGCGGCGTCGAACCGGACGGTGCCAGCCCGCAGCCGCACCTCGTAGTTCAGTTCGGGTTCGGGGAGATTGAATCGCCGGACAATGGACCGGAGCACCTTGATCTCCAGCTCGCTGCGGCAGCCGGCGTCGATGTAGTCGAGCAGATGGAGCAGCGATCGGATCGCGCGCGAACCAGGCACCGCTGCCGCGCGAACGTCAGCAGCAAGAACTCGCCTGTCCTGGACGTTCTCGAGGATTAGCTGGCGTCGACACGCAGGCCCGACGCAACCGAACGCCTCGACGATGGCAGTCGCCCGCCCGCTGGAAGGCATGTAGTGCACGGATGTCGCAGCCTCGTCGGCGTACCGATGCACCCGAAGCAGGCGTTGATTGCGCAGCGAGCGGTCATGCGGGATCGCGACATGTGCGGCAAGAGATCCGTGCGGAACGATCAGGCCGCGGTGTGCCATCGCCGAAACGCACTCCAGGCGCGCGCCGCGGCCGCCGGTGAGGACGGCGGCGACCCGCCGCGCCTCGTCTGGCGTCAGCTCGCAGCCGGGGATCGAGTACCACCCGTGCAGCAGATGGCCATAGGCGCCTCGTGCGGCAGCACGCGACAGCATCCCGTCGGAGAGGGCGAGCTCCGAGCGGCGTACGACGCCGAGCTCGCGAGCCATGTCCTCGTCCAGCGGTTCAGCGTCGCTCGAAGGCGCGAGTGTGGCCGGTTCCCGCCCGAAATTGTGGACAACCACCTCACTCTGGCCATGGATCGAAAACGACGCATACGCCGTGGGTTACGTATCCCTGGCGGGCCAGCCTGCACCTGGAACTGACACCTGGGTGCTGAGCACCTCTCCGTCCCACTTGGTGTCCGCGGTGATGCCGGCCATCCCGGGCCACTGCGCCGCCACGATGAACAGCGTGTTCCCGGCGTCGCCGCCGAGCATGCAGGCGAAGGCGCCCCGGTCGAGTTCAATCGTCTCGGCGACCTCGCCGCCCTCGCGGACGCGGGCGCAGTGCCTGTTGGGGACGTCGGCGTACCAGACCGCGCCCTCGGCATCGATGCAGATTCCGTCGGGGGCTCCCGACCCCAGGTCGGCCCACAACCGCCGCCCGGACAGCGAGCCGTCAGTCGCGATGTCGAACGCCGTCAGCCGGCTGCGATACGACTCGGCGACTACCAGAGTGGCGTTGTCCGGCATCACCGCCATCCCGTTGGGAAAGGCTAGGTCGTCAGCGACCATCCTCGCCACGCCGTCGGTCGTCACCAATGCGATCCTGCCCGGTGCGACCGGGCCGGCCGGCGGCGGCCCCGCCATTGCGTTGTAATTGGGGGAGTTGACATATGCGTTGCCCCGGCCGTCGATCACGATGTCGTTGCAGCCGTATTCGGACACCACGGACAGGTCGGCGTACGCCGCCAGCGATCCGTTCGCCGTACGCCGCAGCAGCGCCCTCTCGGGACCTGACACGATCACCGGGGTCCCGTCGGGCAGGAAGTCGAAGCACAGCGGCAGCGACTTGTGCTCGATCATCAGTTCGCTGCGGCCCTGGCCGTCGACCGCGATCACCTGGCCGGCGATCCAGTCCGAGAACCACAGCCGCCGGTCATGCCAGCGCGGTGATTCAACGAGGCCGAGATCAGTCATCAAAGTCTGCATGGCGATCCTTTTCAATCGATGCGGTGTGAGAAACTACACGGTATAGTTTCTTCCGTCCAGGAGCAGAGCAGCCGTCCGCGCCAAGGGAGACCTGTTGACCACCAGTCCACCGGCCGCGGCACCCGCGGTCATTGCGGAAGGGCGGTCCGCCCGCAAACGCCGGCAGATCCTCGAAGCGGCCACCACGGTGTTCCTGCAACGCGGGTACCTGGGCACGAGCATGGACGAGATCGCAACTTTGGCCGGTGTGTCCAAGAAGACCGTCTACTCGCATTTCAGTGACAAGCGGGACCTCTTCGTCCAGATCGTCCTCGGGAGTGTCGACGCAGCAGCGGACCCGACCTTCCTCGAAGTGGTCGATCTGGAAACCAGCGCAGATGTCGAAGCGGACCTGCGCGACGTGGCCAGGCGCATGCTGGCGCGGGTCATCCAGCCCAAGATGATGCGGCTGCGCCGACTCGTGATCAGTGAAGCCGAACGGTTCCCCGAACTCGGTCGCACCTTCTATCAACGCGGGCCGGGACGCACGCACGACGCCCTCGCACAGGCCTTCGACCGACTCGCGCAGAGAGGCATCCTGCAGATCGACGACCCGCGTCTCGCCGCGGAACACTTCAGCTGGTTGATCATGTCGATCCCGGTGAACCGCGCGATGCTGCTCGGCGAAGGCGGCCCGCTGACGGCAGCGGACCTCGATCGATACGCGCACACGGGCGTGGCGATCTTCCTCGGCGCGTTCGGCCGGCGGAGCTGAGCCGGTGGAGGTACGCGGGCGGGAAGGTCCTGAGCGCACGTTGCGTTACACTCGCGTCCACTCCTGTGCCGGTTCACGCCTGTTCGTCGGCGACCCGGTGCGCCCAAGATGGAAAGCGAGTACGCCGTGAAGGCCGACATCCACCCCGTTTACACAGAGACCACCGTGCGCTGTTCGTGCGGCGCCGAGTTCGTGACCCGCAGCACCAAGGCTGACGGCCAGATGCACGCCGACGTGTGCAGCCAGTGTCACCCGTTCTACACCGGCAAGCAGAAGATCATCGACACCGGCGGCCGGGTGCAGCGCTTCGAGGAGCGCTACGGCAAGCGCACCGCGGGGCAGTCGACGAAGGGCCAGACGAGCAAAAAGGGTTAGCGTCACGACGGCGCCCGCACGAGCTGACCGGCTCGGGCCGGGCGCCGTTGTCATGTCCGGGGTCGGATACGCGCGGCGAAGGTTGATCAGATGTTGGAGAAACTCGACGAGATCGCGGCGGAGCACGCCGAACTCGAACGCAAGCTCGCCGACCCGGAGGTGCACGCCGACCAGAACGCGGCCCGCACCCTCTCCAAGCGGTACGCCGAGCTGACGCCGGTTCTCGCCGCGCTCACCGACCTGCGACAGACAGAGGACGACCTCGTAGCGGCCCGCGAATACGCCAAGACGGACGAGGATTTCCGCGCTGAGGTGACCGAACTCGAGGCGCGCCGGGACGGCCTGCACGACCAGATCCGGGCGCTCCTCATCCCGACCGACCCGAACGACGACAAGGACGTCATCCTCGAGGTGAAGGCGGGGGAGGGCGGCGAGGAGTCCGCGCTGTTCGCCGGCGACCTGCTGCGGATGTACCTGCGGTACGCCGAGCGGCAGGGCTGGAAGACCGAGATCATCGACGGCACGCCGAGCGACCTCGGCGGCTACAAGGACGTCAGCGTCGCGGTCAAGGCCAAGAACGGCGGGGCCTGGAAGAAGCTGAAGTACGAGGGCGGCGTACACCGGGTGCAGCGGGTCCCCGCGACCGAGAGCCAGGGCCGGATCCACACCAGCGCGGCCGGCGTACTCGTCCTGCCCGAGGCCGAAGAGGTCGAGGTCGAGATCGGCCCGAACGACCTGCGAATCGACGTCTACCGATCCAGCGGTCCAGGCGGTCAGAGCGTCAACACGACCGACTCGGCGGTGCGGATCACCCACATCCCGACCGGCACCGTCGTCAGCTGTCAGAACGAGAAAAGCCAGCTGCAGAACAAGGAATCGGCCATGCGGATCCTGCGCGCGCGGCTACTTGTGCAGGCGCAGGAGGCCCAGAACGCGGACGCGAGCGCGGCACGGGCGAGTCAGGTCCGAACCGTCGACCGCAGCGAGCGGATCCGCACCTACAACTTCGCCGAGAACCGGATCTCCGACCACCGGGTCGGGTTCAAGGCCTACAACCTCGACCAGGTGCTCGACGGCGATCTCGACGCCGTCGTGCAGGCGCTCAGCGACGCGGACAACGCCGAGCGGATGGCCGCCGGATGACGGTGTTGTCCTCGCTCGACGTCACCGGCGCCACGCAGGTTCTGGCT